>CAYHOM010000045.1:0-7473 GCA_964358345.1 uncultured Gammaproteobacteria bacterium | reverse complement strand
GTACGGGTAGTTTGAACCAACGAGGGTGAGCGAACAGATGGCGGGAGTAACGGACACGGAAGAGAACGTACAGGTGCGCTTGATGGTGCCATTGACCCAGATTTCGGTACGAGCGACCCCCATCCCTCCTTTGGCGGCAACGTAAAATGTCGTGGAGGAACCGGTCAGGAGCAAGGTCGGTTTTGGATTCAACCAGGTGGCGATATCCAAATCAGACCAGGTATCATGACTCCAGAGGACCGTGTTTGGAACGCCCATGGTCGTCGGAGGATTTGTTACGGTTCCCTCGATTTCGTTCGTGGGAGCGACGGGTAAAATCAATCCCGCTTGGGACTGGTTATCAACCAATAATTTTATCGTCTCACTGTCATTGGCGTACATGCGTGTATCCACGGCTCGAGCGGAAAACTCGACTGTACGGGTTGATTGGGCGTTGGTCCAATAGGTTTGTGTATATTCACAGCTTGGTGAGGCACACGTTTTGATGCGAGCACCGTTGACGTATAGGTCGATGTGGTCAATGCCATCCGCATCGTACGCCTCGACGCTAAAGGTGAATCCATGGCCGTTGCCGACATGGGCGTCCTGGGGTTTTGAGATCAAGGTGATGCGAGGACCTTCTAGTTTTGAAAGCAAAATATGAATGATCGTGTTTGGTTTTGGCGTCGCCGTTCCTACCTCTTCCGATGCCGTCACAAATTTGGCTGTGATGGGAGCGGATCCTTTGAGAGCCATGGAGTCGGATAGGATCCCGCCCAGCACAAAAGTCCCGTTCGTGTCCGCACTCACGGTGTGAAAAACATCTCGGGTGTTGTCTTCACGGGTCATGGTCGCTTCGTCGAAGCGGACCACTTGTTTTCCAGAGATGATCATCCAGGAACGACCATTCCAGGCGGCGATGGCCTGACGGAGATCCGTGGACAAGAGTCCGGCGGCGATGGCCTGATGGGAGACATCCTGGAGGGTCGTACCATCAAATATCCATAGGTGATCCGCCGCGAAAGGGTTGCTCACGGCGTTGCTGGTGGCGATAAGCACATGGCCATTGCTGCTCCAGACGCGACTCGCGAATTTAAAGGGTGGCAAACCAGGAAGGGGGATAGCGCGAGACCCGTCCATTTTCCAGATGCCGCCTTGGGCGGGTTGGCTTACAGCGTTGTTTATGCCACGCGCCTCACTCGTTCCGCCTACGAAATACCAATGTCCGCGGACATAGATGGGGGCATTCTCACCCGTGCAGAGATGGGTGCTATCAGCAAAGTCGATGCAACCGGTTTTATTGGTTGAGATGGTAGCTGGTAGGGTGATGGATGTGGCCTTCGTATCTTCGCTTTGAAGAACAGAAAATTCCCAGGTACTTGGTTGCCCATTTAGGGAACGCTGATAGGTTTTGAGGTACCAGGTTCCCTTGTTTCCAAATGCCTCTACCCCAGCGTTACTGAGGCGGAATTTTCCGCCCACTTCTGTCCAGTCTTTCCCATTCGTCTGCCACAACTGTGGACCGGAGCTATCCATGGGTTCAGAAGAAACAAGCCACCGCTGTCCGTCAGAAGCGATGGTGGAAACGGTCAGCATCCCGTGGTTACGCAGTTCTTTGGTGAGGTCGCTCAGATTGGCACCATCATAAAGATACAGATGGTTGCCATCGGACAAGAGCCAACGTCCACCGGCTTGGGCGGAAAGGGAAAGATCAAGACCATCACGGAATGGCAACAAACCGGATTGATCCTTCCAGTTCCAGATGGTTGGCGTGGCGATGACGCTCATGGCGGTCCCACTCATGAGGACGACGGCAACAAGGATGGCGGCAAGACGATGGGATGATTTGGCTAACATAAGGGGTAATTTTGAACAAAGTGGGTAGCGATTCCTGGGAAAAGAATCCACATTTGGTATCATTTATCGTGGATTTTGTCAACGTCTCCGGGTCTATTTTCGGTAGGCAATGGTGGTTGACAAAAGCTCCAATTTTCGCTACGTTCCTTCGTCCGGCGCCAAAGGGGCGTCTGGAATAAAGACCTGAGGAGGTCACAAATGTCAGATGCAAATCGTTCGTTGGTTCGTCTTGCCCCCGAGTTTCAGGGGCAAGAGATGGCCAGGGTTCTGCGGGGCCTCGTTGGCACGCCCGGCCCCGTCGGCCTCAACCTCCTGGCCCTGGATCGTTCCGGGTCGATGCAGCCTTACATTGGAGCTGTGGAGGAGCTCCTCGTGCAGATTGATCAGGACATGAAGGGGGAGGTGGATGCGGCTCGTCGCACGCTCGCTTCGGTCCTGTCCTTCTCACACGAGGTGCGGACGGAGGTTCCGCCCACGTTGCTGAGAAACTTCGTGATGCCAACGGAGTATCGACCGGATGGGTCGACGGCACTCTATGCCGTTACCATCAAGGGGATTGATATCTGTCTGGGGTTCCTCGATGGGGTGACGGCACTCTATCGTGAGACCAACCCCAACGGCCGACTCCCGGAGATCCGGTGCGCGATGACCGTCCTCACGGACGGTGGAGACACGGTCTTGGAGTCGCGGTTGCGTCACGAGGAGCTGCTGGCGCGTTCCGAAGAGGCGATCAAGCGCGGTGTGACCCTGACGGGGATCGCCGTTGGGATCGACCCGGACCACCTCCAACGCCTCCTCGGCTTCAAGCCGGGATACGTGGTGCACGTCCCGGCGACGGCGCAGGGTTTCCGCGATGCGTCGGACGCAACGTCACAGACCTTCACCCGCAGCATGACGGGGTTGCACGTCGATCCGTTGCGTGCGCCCAGCCCGTTTACTCCCGTGTCTACGGATGGGAGGACCCAGCTGGGCGAGATCGTGGACGACGACCAGGTCCCCACGGGCCCCGGTCCGTTTGGTCCTCCACGCCGTAGGTAGTGCACCGCTCACTGACTCTGTCTCACAAGGACAGAGTTTTTTCATTCTAGGACATTAATATTTGATTATTTTTTGGAACGTATAGCGAGTTACTTTCTCATCCTTCAATAATCATTGGTCATGTAGTCTCCCTCATTTGTCATTCCCGCGAAGGCGGGAATCCAGCCCAGATCGTTATGTCGGCATAGGATGGATTCCCGCCTTCGCGGGAATGACAAAGGGAAATCCGCATTTAGTTCCTTATCATAACACGGCGGATGATTGTTGCAGCGGGTTCCCATGTTCCCAGGTTTGTTTGTGTTTTGTAATCTTCAGGTTTTTCAAAAATCATCTTGAGAGCTTGTACCCATAGGTGTGGCTTACTAGGCGGAGCAAAGAGGGTTCCTGAAGGTGCCGTTTCGGGGAGAGCACCGGCCGTTGACGCAATACAGGGGGTATGGAATTGAGCTCCTTCATGCAGGGGGAGGCCAAACCCTTCGTACCAACTAGGATACAAAAAAGCGGAACTATGACGGAGAAGCGTGTCACGACCACGATCATCCGGATGTCCAAGGCCCATCACATAGGGAGGGAGTTTTTGAGAAGTGCTTGTTCCAAGGAGAACGAGGATAATGTCTCGATAGTCGGGGTCTTGTCGCAGGTGTGCCACAGCCTCGATGGCGCAAGCGGCATTTTTTCGGCGATTGGTTCCACCAAGGGCGACGACATACTGTGTGTGTTGAAGGGGGATGGGCAGCTCATCATGTAAGCTCTCCGGACTTCTCCCCATGGGGATCACGGTGATGTGTTCTGCTGGGATGGCGAGAAGATCGATCAAGTCTTGTTTGGTTCGTTCTGATACGGCGAAGAGCCAAGTCGCTTGTTTCATGAGTTGTTTTGCATGGACAGCGTGATGCCACAAGCGACCTCTCCAAGAATACCAACGCGGTTCAATCAAAAAAGACAGGTCATGGACAAGGAGGGCGTAGGGGATCGTAGGCATTCCCGTAAACCCGATGTTTGGAAGGAAAAGGATGTCTGGTTTGTCTTTTCGGCAGGCGCGATCAAGCGAGGTGAAGCCGAGGCTGGATAGGGCACTCCAAATTTTATTCGGTAGGAGGATGTGACGGTGGTTAGGTACGGGGAGGGATGGTTTCCTCATTCCCGTTGTGACGACGACGCATGCGTGTTCTGGCATGACCTGGATGAGAGCGGGAAGAAGTCCGTTCGCCACGCGCGTGACTCCGCCCTGGAGGGGGTCATACCAGGGACGACCATCAATCAAGATGGTCATACCCGACGAGAAGCGAGGGCTGCGTCAATGACCGTTCGCATTTCCTCTTGAAAACGTTGTTTAGAAAATCGTTGCGCATGTTCTTGGAGGCGTGCGAAGCGATAGCGTTGAGGTTCAAAACGTCGCACGGCTTCCATGATGTCCTCCACGGTCTGTCCTCCAAAAAATTTCCCCGTCTCCCCCGCAATCACTGTTTCCTTCGCACCTCCTTTTCCATAGGCGAGGACAGGTTTGCCGGCCGCCATCGCTTCTACGGCGGTGATCCCAAAATCCTCGAACTGAGGATGGAGAAAAGCGATGGCGTGTTGGTAGAGTTGAATTTTGGCTTCTTCATCGACGCAGCCAAGGATTTCGGTTTTTGGTCCGGCGAGGGAGCGCAGCTTTTTTTCTTCTGGACCCGTTCCGAATAGTTTGAGGGGTAGATCAAGCTTGGCAAACGCTTGAACCAATCGATCAAACCGTTTGTATGCCACAAGGCGACCGCCGGCTAACCAGTAGCTTCCTTCGTAGGCGACGTTGGAAAAAGCATGTGTATCCACGGGAGGATGGATGACTTGGGCTGTGCGGCGATAGTAACGCAAAATACGTTCTTGAGACGTTCGGCTGTTCGTAAGGAAGTGATCCGGACGTTCTGATGCTAATTTATCCCACTGTCGAAGGTGATGGAGGAGCGGGAGGAGAAGTTTTTTGAGGGGCCGGGGTCCGGGGAGTTCGTGTACATACCCTAATCGCTCCTGCCATAAAAAGCGTGTCGGGGTATGGCAGTAGCAGATATGCATGGCGTGGGGTGCTGCGAAAACGCCTTTTGCAAAACTGGAAGAGGAGCTAATGACAAGGTCGTAGGCCGATAGGTCGATGAGCTCGATGGCATGCGACATGAAAGGGAGGTACCATTCGTAATGACGCTGTGCAAAGGGCCAGGCATTTAAGGATCTCGGTCGCACGTCTAACTGTTTGAAGGTTGGATGGGAACGCTCCCGGTCGTAAAAGAGGGTGTAGATCGGCGCTTCGGGATAGAGTTCATGCAAGGCCAAAACGGTGCGCTCTGCGCCGCCATCTTGAATCAAATAATCATGGACGAGAGCGACCTTCATGGCGTTGAGCTTAGCAGACGTGCAACGTAAAAAAACGGTTGGGTCAAGATTTCACCTTAGCCACCCTGTTCAATACCGCGATGACTCATCACGACCCAAGGCGTTTTTAACAGAATGGACAGATCAAGGGCCATGGACCAGTTTTCGATATACCAGGTGTCCAGCCTCACCTCATCTTCAAAGTTCAAGTCACTTCGACCCGCGACTTGGGCCATCCCTGTAATTCCAGGCTTGATCGTAAGCACCTGTCGGTGATGGACTTCGTATTTTGCGACCTCTTCGGGAAAGTGGGGACGGGGGCCGACGAGGCTCATCCGACCCACGAAAACGGAAAAAAGCTCGGGCAATTCATCAATGGACCAGTTGCGAATAAAAGCACCGACGCGGGTGATGCGTGGATCGTTTTTTGTTTTGACCAAAGGTCCGTCTACGCGCATGTTTAGATCGGCTAACTCCTGGTAGCGCCTGAAATGTTGGTCCTTGATCATGGAGCGAAATTTGAAGTAATGGAACGGTCGGCCACCTTCGCCAATGCGTGTAACCGGTTCTCCATTGGGGAGACGAGAGAAAAAGACGCCTCCCCGTGTTTCAAGAACAATCGCGAGGGCTGTGATGACCATGACGGGGGAGAGGAGCGCGAGGAGAGATCCCGAGACGAGGATGTCAAACAGCCGTTTGGTGATACGTCCCCAACCATCCAGTGGCGTGCGCTTTACTTCGATGATCGGGATGCCTCCAACGGCTGCGACTTCTACATTGGAAAAGCGAGCGGCAAACAGATCTGCCAGGTAACGGAAGGTGAGGTGATGGCTCTCGGCGAAGGTGATGAGATCGAGTGCCTGTTCCTTATTTACGGCAGGATCGCAGAGGACGAGTCCATCCAGTTTTCCTTGGTGGTGGAGCTCTTCCAGACTTTTTTGCCCGTTCTGATTCCATGTTTTGACATGCTTCACGACCGTGTACCCGGTGATGGGATGCGTTTCATAAAAACGAATCAACTGCGTCGCGATCTTGTCCTGTCCAATGACGGCGATGCCTTGGTGACCAACCTTATTCCGGAGAAGTTCTCGTCTGAGGATGCGCAGAGCTAGGCGTGAAATCCAGACAAAGAAAATCGACAACAGCCAGACCGCCAGAATAACGAACCGGGAGGTGGCGGGCGCCTCTCGGCGGAAAAAGACGGTGGCGATCACGACCATGCTTCCAGCCGTACAGGAAAGGATGATACGTCCTAACTCGTTCCAGATACGTTGGGGCGTGATGACATAAAGGCCGGCTATCGCAAACAGGATGATCCACAGGGCGGAGAATGCAACAGCATTTATGACATATTGTTCAAAAGGGATTTGTTGGAGGAGGGGCTTGGCATCCGTAAACGCCTTCGACAAGCGAACGCTATAGGCGGTGAAGGCCGCCAGATTCAGCGCCACAAAATCGAAGGGGACGCGAAGGGCGGTAAAGGTGAGGTCGATCCGACGCATAGCGAGAGACAAGGGTAGTGTATCGAGAACCATGAGACCTGAATAGGTCCTAGGGATGTTTTGCGACCCATGAAGGGATGTGAGAAGATGAGCCTATGCCTAAACTATCTTCTTACATGCGTCCATTTCTCGAGTATGTCGAGGTGGATAAGGGTCGTTCTGCGCTTACGGTGCGTAACTATGCGTTTTATCTTCAGCGGTTTATGGATTGGGCGCATGATCCGGAGCCTGCGGCCGTGACGTCGGAGATGATCCATCAATTTCGTCTCTATCTAAATCGATTAGAAAACCGCCACGAGGGGACGCTGAAAAAGAGTACCCAAAACTACCATCTCATCGCTTTACGTTCCTTTCTGAAGTTTCTTGTAAAACGTGACGTTGCGGTCATGGCTCCGGAAAAGATTGAGCTTGCCAAACAAGGGTCTCGAGACGTCGCTTTTTTAGAGGGGATGGATCTTCAGCGTCTGTTGGAAACTCCTGAACGATCAGATGCATCACCCATCATCAAGGCGCGTGACCGGGCTATTCTGGAGCTGTTTTTTTCAACGGGGATGCGTGTATCTGAGTTGGCTCACTTAAAACGAGACCAGATCAATTTAAAGCGCGACGAGTTTACCGTGCGTGGGAAGGGGGATAAAACGCGGATTGTCTTTTTATCACATCAAGCGCGGGCCGCGCTCAAGGCCTATCTTCTCCATCGAGAAGACGATGTTCCCTATCTTTTCGTCCGTCATGATCGGGCCAAGGGGGG
>CAYHOM010000044.1:0-7561 GCA_964358345.1 uncultured Gammaproteobacteria bacterium | reverse complement strand
AAAAGTTGAAGATATTGCAAATTCAATTAAGAAGTTAAAAAAAGAGGATAAGGAGGCGCTTCTCCTCTTGCTATCAGGAGAAGGTAGAGAAATTAAGAGAAGACTGCATGAAATAAAATCTAAAAAAGTGAAAACACTGACAAGGGAGGAGACTTTTAAGGGTGTCTTATAAAGATAGCATATTCAATAGAAGTTCGACATGATCAAAGTTGGTACATCAGGTTTTTCATTTTCGGATTGGGTAGGCACTATATATCCTGCCGATATTAATAAAGGAGATAGGCTCCCGTTTTACGAACAGAAACTCGGCTTCAAGATAGCCGAGATTAACTCCACGTATTATACAATACCCTCCCAAAAATCATTCGAAGGCATGGTAAAAAAGACCTCTCCCGATTTTGAATTTACTGTCAAGGCGCATAAGTCAATGACCCATGAAATAAGGGATAAAGAAACAGGAACATTCATTGACAATAATGAAGCTTTTGGCCGTTTCTTATATGCCGTTGAACCTTTGAGAAAAGAGGGCAGGTTAACCGCAATTCTCGCTCAATTCCCTTATAGCTTCCATGCAGTAAAAGACAACTATGACTATCTACTGGCATTCAAAGAAAAATTAAAAGATATTCCATTGGTAGTAGAGTTTAGAAATTACTATTGGCACAGCGAGAGAAGTTTAACGTTTCTGAAGGAAAACCATATCGGATACTGTATCGTAGATGAACCCAAACTCAAAGGTCTTATGCCTTATAATCCAAAGGCAACAACCGACCTGGGATACTTCAGATTTCATGGCAGAAATACGAATTGGTTTGATGCATCAGCAGCAGAAAGGTATGACTATCTTTACACGTCAGAAGAGCTAAAGTCTTTTTTACCAGGTATAAAGCATATATCCAGCATTACCGGGAAGACCATAGTCATGTTCAACAATTGCCATGCAGGAAAATCGGTTAAAAATGCAATTGAGATGTTATGTGTATTTAAAGAATTGCCTGACAAGCGAAGCCTTAACGGCAAACCTAATTTTCTACACAAAGAATATCTTTACGGGAATCAATGAATGATCACGCCCTCACATCCACACAAAAACCACGTAAACCTATTTCACAAAGCATTTAGTCTTGCCGAAAACAATCTCCTCGAATTGCAGGCTTTGACGCTGAAGGCGTCTATATCGTTGATGGGTTACATCGTGAGTCGGAGTAATGGGGGGCAGAAAAAACCAGATAAGCGTGAAAAAGAACGAATGCAAGAACAAATACAAGAACTAACAGAACTGTCTAAACTTGATGGTGTAATCAAAATAGACAAGGGTATTATTGAAATAGACGATTCCACATTTGCTAATTTAATAAATACCATTGATGAAAGAGTAATAAACCAAATAAAAGATTTGGATGATTACAACAAACGATGTGTGCTACTTGTAGGGGGTAATGACGCTTTAGTAAAAGGTATTGTAAGTTTTATTTATTATGTTCATACACAAAAAATATTTCATTATATAAATTGTCACGGTGCGGATGAGGCAGGAATTATACAAAAATTATTCCTGGGAGCGGATGCTGACAATGGACAAACGAAAGAACCCGTTATCGAAAGATACAAAAAAGGTGATACTTTATTTTTAAGAAGACCTGGAAACGACGTATTATATAAATTGGGAAAAATAATATGGCACACAGATGTGCTTGGAATGTTAATATTGAGCGCAGAAAAGAAGGAAGATGTACCTGATTATTTCCGATCCCACATTACGGTTATAGACCTTGACGATGAGAAGCAATCGAAAGCCACCGAGAGTGTCGAGACAGCAGTACAGATCACGAAAAGCAGTCCACCAGAAGAGCAATCTAATTTTAATTGGGAAGTTAGAGGGGATAAGGTTTATTCCAACAAGATTGAGGTTGTATCATTAACGGTACTACAACTGAAACTCTTTCTTGCTTTGTATAAAAAAAAAGGTAAATTCGTAATCAGGAAAACGCTTGAAGCTTGTTGGGACGCTAAGCCGGAATACGGTCATTTTGTAACCGATGCAATGAGTGGTTTACAATGCAAGCTTAAAGAATCGCTAGGAATTACGAAGAGCGTATTTGAAACAAAAAAGGCTGGGAAAAAAATTGTCGCATATAAACTTTTACTATAATTTAGCAAACAGAACCAGACCGAATTCGGTCTTACCTACCTTGAAACCCTTTATTGAAGCGGTATATTATGAAACCTGATTGACCGAATTCGGTTTGACTTTTAATCAAATATAATTAGTTGTATATTTAGGCCTATGATGAACACGTGTTCGTCGTAGGCTTTTTTTGTTTATAGGAGAAAAAGAATGGTGCCGAACAGAAATTATAATTTAGTCCTTCCTTTTACGACATACCAAAATCTTAAAAAATTGTCAGTAAGGCTTGAAAAACCGATTGCCGAAATTGTAAGGCAAGGCATTGAACACATTTTGAAATGTGACAATGGTTCTAAGCCACAATGTCATGGAGGTTGTAGTCATGGCAGAATTGAATAAAGGCATTGAGGAGAGATTTCACCCCGACCACCTGGCCGATCTGCGCAAGTCCGGGCTTTCGGATGAAACCATTTTTGCGGCTGGCATTAAAACTATTCCACCTAGAGACATTGCAAAGAGGTTGGGCTTTGACATACCAGTACTCTCCTCCATATATGAAATTCCGTATCCAGGTTGCGATGGATACTCCCGGTTTAAAGCGTTTTATGATAAAAACAATCTGGCAGCCGGTAATCAGTGTCCGAAATATCTGGCGCGGAAAGATTCAGGAAACCATCTTTATGTGCCAGCAATGGTAGTTTCCGTGTTAAAGGACTCCACTATTCCTTTATACATAATCGAAGGAGAAAAGAAGGCGTTGAAGGCAGCACAGGAAGGTTTACCATCTATTGCGATTGCGGGGCTATGGAACTGGAAGGTAAAAAACAATAACGAGTTAATACCAGATTTTGACTTGATTGTATTAGAAGGCCGAACCATTTATATCGTTCCAGACAATGATTTTCTTTTGCCAGACAGAAAAGGTGGGCGAAAGAACTTGAAACAGGCTGTATCTGAGCTTGCCTATAGGCTGATTGATAAAGGAGCAAAGGTTTCATGGGTAGAATTACCAGGGGGTGAGCAATGAAAACAGGGCTTGACGATTATTTGTGCAATCACACGATGGAAGATTTCAAAAAACTGCAAGCCCACCCAATTCGGAAGCTTACAATTCAAGAAGCTATCAACGCGACATCCGAAGAGACGCCGATTGACGACATATCGGAAATCCTGAAACGAGTAGCGCAAGTAAAACATCATTCGGAACAATCTCAGCATGTTAACTCAATATCAGAGCGAACAAAGATTTCCAAGAGGGCTTTGCAAAATGATATTAACGACATCAGGAAACATTTCGCATCAGAAAACACGCACGGTGGGGCATTACAAACAACCGTAACTAGTGCAAGCTTTCCGGAATTAATTGATTTAGTAAATGATAACGGAAAAGTTGCGTTTTTAATAAACAACAAAAATAAGTTAACAGTCGCAACGACATGGGACACCAGCCTTTATAATTACGTCCCGCCAGACAAGCAGCATTTGCCGTTTTTACTTCCCAGGGCAGACGAGGTTGTCAAGTGGTACAACTTAGGTAATGACGATAACTTGTTTACGACTGTTATCGCATATTTGAAACGGTTTTCTTCTCTCCCAGAAGGCCAATGGCTTATCGTCGCCTGTAATATCTTCCTGAGTTACATTCAAGACCACATTGACGTGTTCTACCTGCCAATGCTGTTGTTTTTCGCCGTTCCAGAACGTGGCAAGTCGAGAACTGGTAAGGCCGTCAGTTACATCTCATATCGAGGTGTACACCTTTGTGACATGCGGGAAGCGAATATCTTCCGTTTTTCCGAAAATCTGAAAGCGACATTGTTTTTTGACATCATGGATTTATGGAAGAAAGCAGAGAAAAGCGGCTCTGAGGACATATTGTTGCTACGTTATGAAAAGGGAGCGAGGGCGGCACGCGTTATTTATCCAGAAAAGGGGGCGTTCCACGATACAGTATTTTATAGTATTTACGGAAGCACTCTCATAGCTACGAATGAAGCGGTACATAAGATTTTAGATTCCAGATGTATCAATATCACTATGCCGAACAAGCCTGGAAATTACGAAAATCCAACACCTGAACTGGGTCTGGAATTAAAGGAACGGCTCATAGCATGGCGGGCTAAGATGATGTTAGAGTCATTACCTACGCTTGATGCCGCTAAGGGACTCAGCGGGCGTTTTGGGGACATCACAAAACCATTGTTGCAGGTTTGCAAACTGGTATATCCGCAGGGATTTGAAGAATTGAAAACCGCCCTGCTTGAGATAGCCGGGACGAGAATCGAAGATAAGAAGACAAGCATCGAGGGGCAGATAGTCGAAACGTTTTGTAGCCTTTCACCAAAAAATGTTGGTACGTGGACTATCACAACCAAAGACCTCTTGAGTGAGCTAAACAAAACCAGAAACGAAGAAGACAGATTGAAGTCTCCATATTTGGGAAAAAAATTGAAGGCTCTTGGCATCCATACGAGACATGTCAATGGGTGCTCAGAGAGTCTTTTAGATATTTCAAGTTTTAATATACTTCTGGCTCAATACGGATTTGAAAGTTTTCCTGCAAATATGTGCAAAATACCTCTACCTGATTCTACTAATTCTACCTTGCCTACAGAATCAAGGCATTCCGCCGGTAGAATTATGGTAGAGAGTGTGGGAAACGCTAACATCTCTCTACCTGGCGAACGCCTTGAAAATAGAGAGCTAGTAGAGTTGGTAGAGTTAGGTAGAGTTTCTGGCGACATAGATGACGAAACACCGGAATCTGAAGAGGGTATACCGGAAGTTGAATTTGTGGAGGAAATATCAAATGTTTAAAGTGACAAGCAACTTAAAAGTAAAAGTACAGGGTGTCATCAAGGTGTTTCCCGTGGGCAGTGTAATTCGCTTGCCAGAAAAATCAGCTCAAATGTTTATCCAACAAGGAAAAATTGTGTCAATACTAGAAGAACCGCAAATAACAACAAATAACGAACCCACCGCAGCCGAGACTGAAGCCTTGCACGAGAGAATGTGTCTCATGGGTGAAAATACTGAACTAAACCAGACGACACCTTTTATTACCGACTCCGACGTGTTGGTTATCCCATTTAATAGTGGTACGAAATATCATTATTGGAATGGCGGTCAATCTATTTGCGCCACACTAAAGGAGCTTGGTAGGTGCGACTTGATCGTTAAATACAAGTCGATTTATTCAAACTGAACAAAAAGGAATAAGCGATGAAACGTAAATCTACAAATTTAGGGGGTATGCCGAGCGTCGGGAGCTATGAAATTGGGCATTGCAAGCTTCCAGTTCATTTACAGCGGCGTGAGGGTACCCCTGGCAACCCTGCCGGAAAGAGGCCGGGCGCTAAGAGCTGTACGGAAAGAGATTCGTCGATAGACCAATATAAGGAGACGATAGCCGAATTTGTTTATTGAAAAAGGTATTAAATCACGTTCTGGAATTTAAAATCGTAGTCTCAGCTTGTGGCAGTCCGATAAGCAGCTAATTACTAGCTAGCGAACACATGTACGCCCCTTCTTACTCAATAGAAGAAACAATAAAATTCTTTCTGTCGCCGATACAGTTATTAAATAGCCTAATAAGTATAAAATTACCTATGCCAACCGGAGTGTGGTGGGCTTTAAGTATGCGAGGTTTAAGGATTGCGAATTGAGATTGATGAACAAGACATAAAGCGAATCGCCGAAAAGGTGGTTGAACTACTAAGACCTTTATTGGCAAATGGTGAAAAACATCTTAACGAGGATGTTGTTTTTACCGTTGAGTCCTTATCGGAATATTTAAAAACGAATGTGTCTTGGGTGCGAAAACAAGTTTCATTTATGACAATTCCTTTTTTTAAAGTGGGTAAATACGTAAGATTTCGTAAATCGGCAATTGACAAATGGATTAAAAACCAGTCCAGGGAACCGCTCTTGCCTTATAAAACATCTAGAATGTAGGGCGACCGTTTGATTGTGTATCAAAAGTATATTTCCTAAACACCCTTAAAATCAACTACTTATAATTGAATGTATACTAAATTGTATACTATAAAATCACTTGACATCATCTAACTGAGTTAGATATAATATGCATCATGAAAAACTGGATACCGCAAGACATAAAAGACCTACGAATGAAGTACATGCTTTCCCAACCTGCTTTTGGTGAGATAGTAGGGGTTTCCGGTAATTATATCTATCTTTTGGAAAAGGGGGTGAAACGTCCAAGTAAAACGTTAAGGCTTTTATTGGGTTACATTGAAAATGAAATTGAGAAAGGGAAAGGAAATTATGGCAAAAGGGATTTATAAGCGCGGGAATGTTTACTGGATACGGTATGCAAACCTTGACGGTAGGATAGTCTTTGAATCATCCGGCAGTGAGAAGTTTCGTGTTGCAGAAGCGGTACTCATTAAAAGGAAGCAGGCAGTTAGTGAAGGCAAGCAGCCTGAGATTGTTAAACGGATCGCCAATCATCTTTTTAACGATCTTGTTGTCGAATATGTGAAGTGGTGTGAAAGGCAAAAAAGTTTCCTAAGTAAACGATGCCTTGTGATGCGGTTAGCGGAGACTTTTGGAAATGTTCCCTTAAGACGGTTCAACTCCATGATACTGGAACAATATCAAACGGACAGATTGAACATGGGGAAAAAACCTGCTACGGTAAATAGGTTGATTGCAACAATAGCCCACATGTTTACGAAGGCGGTTGAATGGGGCATGGTAGAGGAAGAACTCAGGAAGTGCATTAGAAAAGTAAAGTTATTACCTGAGAATAACAGGAGGTTGCGGTATCTATTGCCGGAAGAGTGTCAGAGGTTAATAGATTCATGCGATGAACACTTAAAGCCTATTGTTATTACTGCACTCAACACAGGCTTGCGAAAAGGTGAAATATTCAATTTAAAGTGGGAAAATATCGACACTGAGACAGGTTTCATTCTGCTAAATCAGGCGCAAACTAAAAACTCAGAACGAAAAGAGATACCGATGAATCAGACTTTGCTGAAAACGTTAAAAGGGATTCCCCGTCAATTTGAGTATGTTTTTGCTAATCCATTAACAGGCAATCGGTATAACGACGTCAAGAGAAGCTTTACTACCGCATTGAAAAAGGCAGAGATAAGGGATTTTAAATTTCATGATATGAGACATTGTTTTGCCTCGTGGCTTGTCATGGGAGGGATTGACCTTACAACGGTGAAAGAACTTATGGGTCACAAGGACTTTAAAATGACTTTACGGTATAGTCACCTTGCACCAAGTCATAAGATTAAAGCAGTTGACACGCTGGACACCATCTTGACAATAAAACCAACTATACAAAAACTATACAATTTCAAGGTTGCAGTTAATGAGTAACACCGGCTTTGCCTTGAATATATTGGTGGAGCTGAGGGGAGTCGAACCCCTGACCTTTTGAATGCCATTCAAACG
>CAYHOM010000043.1:0-7634 GCA_964358345.1 uncultured Gammaproteobacteria bacterium | reverse complement strand
GCCCTGGTCAGGTCGGCGCGCGTCAGGTCACCTTCCCAAAGATGTGCTTCCTGCTCAATCGTGAGCCGTCGGCGGTCTCGCCGATCTCCGAAGCGATCCCAATACGGCCAGTGGGGGCAGGAAATATAGTGGGCGACATCTTGATCGGTAAGCATAGGAGATCTAGTACGCGTCATGGAATATGGGGGCTAAGTAACGATCCACGGGAACATAATCATCACGCAAAGGCGGCGCGGGGTGCGCCGATAGAAAGGCGTCCACCTCTCCATCGGAGAGAAGATGAAATACGTTTGGATCAATCTCTTCCTCAGGCGATCCTGCTTCGGATGGCGCACGCACCCCTTCCCAGACAAGAGGATCGATTGGTTCATCCGTCGCGATGAGCACAAAGGTGTTTCGACCAGCATGCAGCCGTTCTCCCAATGGGGCAAGATAGACATGCCGCCACACCGGACGGAGCGTCCGCATCATGGCCGCTAAAAAGAAACCATAGCGTACATCGTCAATAATATTGAGAGCATAGATGCCGCCCGGGGTGAGATGATGCTTCATCTCCTGGTGAAACTCTTGTGTCGTTAAGTGATACGGCACACTAAAATCATTAAAAGCATCCCCAAAGATGAGGTCGTAGGTATCTGTCGACGACGCATGGCGCAAGAACATGCGGGCATCTTCATTGGCGGTATGGATACGCGTGGACGTTGCCAAACCCATGAGCTCCTCGTTGACATGCGTTACACCAGGATCAATTTCGGTCACCGTTATCCGGGCAAAAGGATAGAGTGCTTCAAGATAGCGCGGCAGCGTATACCCACCTCCCCCAATGAACAGACTCGCAAACGCATCCCCACGGTCATGATGGAGCGCGATTAAGCGCCGGTAGAGTTGTTCATACCCATACCCGACGTGAGTAGGATGGTCTGGATCGACGTACGAATGGACAAGGTGATCAAGGCGTAAGAGATACCACGGACCTCTTGAGGTCTGCTCTTTCGCGACACGGATGCAATAGTAGTTGGTTTCCCGTTGACACATCGTGGGAACAAAAATCGTTCCCACAAAGGCAAAAACGATTGCAAGGGCCCATAGGCCCTTCCCCGACCATTGATGCCGCGTAACGAGAAGACAACTTAGCAGCAAAAGAGCGGCTGCCAAGATCAGGATCCATCGCGTCCCTATGAGAGGGATAAGAACGAATCCAGCCAACACGGTACCGAGCAAGCTTCCGACGGCGTTCGCAGCCCCCAGTCTCCCAATCATGGTTCCTCCATGGGACACTTCGGAAAGGAAGTGTTGCATGAGTTGTGGGGTCAGCGTAGAGAGGAAAAAAGCCGGGGCAAAAAAACAGGTCAAAGAAAAGAGGAGTGCTCGCTCCCATAACGCCACTCCTGATCCTTCAAACCATTTCCCCAAAAGAGGAACGAGGTAGACGATGGCAAGGATCGAAAGGGCCGACCAGATCAAGCAACGGCCCATCCATAGAGGAGATCTTTGCTGTTTTGCCCAGACACCTCCTGCGTAAGAACCAAGCGCCACCCCTGTGAGCACGACCCCAATAACGCTCGTCCAGGTAAACAAAGACACACCAATATAGGGAGCAACGATGCGCGCCGCCAACAACTCGACGGTCATGACGCAGAACCCACCAAGACCGGCCAACCCATAAGGTAGACAACGTGTCATGGCATGACGAACGGGGTTAGGCACGACAGGCATAGGAATACGCCCCCTAACGTCTCACGCGCGGAGCATTGTACGCTTCATCAAAGACCGGGGCGAGGTACGCATCGACCGGAGCATAGTCATCAGTTAACACAGGGTTTGGGTGCTGGTGCAAAAACGCTTCCAGATCTGAAGAAGAAAGATGCGTTGCGATATCCCTCCAAAGATCTACGGAAAGCGCATCGCGCGGGTGCGAAAAAATCGGTAGAGCTTCCTGCCAACGTGCCTCATCAAGCTCTTCATCCATGGCAAAAAGTTCAAACGTGTTTCTTCCTGTGTCCTGAAAAAGATTGCTCCCAAGTGGAAAAACGTAGACGTGCGTAAAACGCGACTGCAAGGTACGTATCATGGCCGCTAAAAAATCTCCGTGGCGGGGATCATCGATAACCGTAAGCGCATAGATCCCCCCGGGGGAGAGATGACGCTTAAGGATGGTGAGGAATTCTTGCGTAGTAAGTTGATACGGCACGGCCAGATCATTCACCGCATCCCCATAGATCACGTCATAGGTCACCCTTGGATCAAGGGTCTGTAAAAACAAACGCGCATCTTGATGAAAGGATCGGATGCGTGTGTCACGTGGCAGAGCGAGGGCTTGGTGGTTAAATTCCGTAACTCCCGGATCAATCTCCACCACCTCGACATTGGCACGGGGATAAACGGAGGCGACATATCGAGGGACGCTGTATCCTCCCCCACCGATGGTGAGGACAGAAAATGGCGTCTCCGTATTGAAGCGATAAGCCAATGCTCCCGCTTGAAGATACTCATAGCGATATCCGATCGCCTCTGGCTTCCCTGGGGTGACATATGAATGGATCAGATGATCCAAATACAACGCCGTCGAGGTGACTCCTTCCGCCTGAACAACCTGTGCCGTTCGCAAACAGTAGTACGCCGTCTCCATCCGGCACATACTCGGATACAAGAGCTCTCCTAGCAACATAAATGCAATAAACACCGTGAGACGTCGTTTCCACATCCGATCATGCCAAGCCACACCAATGCCGATAGCAAGCAAGGTCAGGGCAATCATCTCCAAAAGGAGCTTCGTTCCAATAAAAGCTATAAATAAAAATCCACTCGCGAAGGTCCCGACAATGCTGCCGAATGCACTCCAAGCCCCGATCACGCCAACGGTCATCCCACTCTCTTCCAGACGACGGAGATGGTTCTTCACGACTTGAGGGGTGATCGTTGATAAAAAGAATGCCGCAGGAAAAAATACGATAAGAGCAAACACGGATGATGACAGCCATAAAGGCCACTGTGATGAAGCAAGTAATGGCCCGAACACGCGAGCAAGTGCAGGGGCAAATAAGGTGACAAGACCAGCCCCAGCAAAACTAAGACCAAGGGTACGACGCGAAGCACCATGATCAGCCAACCAACCGCCACCATAGTTTCCCATGGTGACACCTAATAACACCGCTCCGATCACGCTTGTCCAGGTATAAAGAGAGACGCCAAGATACGGTGCAGTAACGCGACCCGCCACAATTTCGATGGTCATCAAACAAAAACTGGCCAAAAACACAAGCGCCCGCGCAAATGGAAATAGCGGGGCGGCGTGTGGGGATATGGATGGCAGCATGGGTTCATCCATAGAATATCTGCACAGATGGTACAGGACTTTTTGCAACGAAGGAAATTCTTATTTCGTTTCCTTATGAGGGGAAGTCTTCTTACAAAACTTGCAATGCATGTTACGCTCAAGACGACCTTTGATTTTTTTATTCTTGGTGGTTTCGTGGGTCACACGTCCACACACGCTGCAAGCCATTTTGATTCTGTTGTCTTGTGACATAACGTAATGGATGGATAAACAAATGATTCAACGCCCCGTTTTCCGACGGCGGTCAGACAACACGGCCTGGAGCCGACGGTCGGATTCGAACCGACGACCTGCGGTTTACAAAACCGCTGCTCTAACCAACTGAGCTACGTCGGCATGGACGAACAACCCGTTAAAGCACCGAAAGCCTATCTAAAATTATAAAAACCGTCAACGCATGAAAAACCCCGTATCAAAGATCGATACGGGGTGAGACACGGTCTAGGAAGCGACGTCCTGCTGGCTGGTCTTGATCGACTTCTTCATGAGGTGACCATGAAGACGTACGAAGGCGAGAGGAACGCCGAGCAGCCGAGCGAGCTCATTTGCCCTCTCGTCCTCATCCTTGGAAGAGACGTCGGCGATGACCCGATAGATGAACGGTTCGCAACGCGTTGGTGCGGCGAAGGCCATGAGGGCACCGATGCAGGGACGCGAAAGGTCGGGGTCCATACCAAGCTCGACCGCGATCTTGGCACGCTCCTCGTTCTCCTTGCCAAGTGCCCGAGCGCGCAAGATCCGCAAGCGGATCTTATCGCCCTCCTCGATGCTGATCTGACGACTCGGACGTCGACGCCCCTTTTTCTTGCCCGAGGAACGAGTGGCGGGGACGGGGACGACGGTCGCCTCCGGCGACACTGGGTCGCCGCGCTTCATCTGCTCCAACATCGCATCGAATTCCTTCCCGAACACCTTCCGCAGTGAGGTCAGGAATGCGATCGCCATGTCGCGAGGAGTCATTACGCTCCCGCGCGCCTTCTCCAACCCATCGATCAAGGTACTGATGTCCTTGATCACCGGTTCGGCCATGACGCCGACTTTCATGAGCGCACGCAATC
Organism: uncultured Gammaproteobacteria bacterium; assembly: GCA_964358345.1. Lineage (GTDB taxonomy): Bacteria > Patescibacteriota > Patescibacteriia > 2-12-FULL-60-25 > 2-12-FULL-60-25 > CAYHOM01. Next base: position 3,239 of record CAYHOM010000043.1, on the reverse strand, counting down.
GCTTGACTGCGTCCGCCACCTGCTTCAAGGTCGGCGGCTTCTTCGTTTCCTGTGTCATGATTGCTCCTAGACCAACGGCCTTATCGGAGGCCGGAACCGGCGGCAGGGGCCGCGGTTGAGATCGTCGACGAAAGCTGACAGGGGTCACCGTTTCCCCCGAAACCCAGGATAGGGGCGGGGACATGAGGAGCTGGGCCATCTTTTCAATAATCCGTTGATCCGTCGTTTCAGATGGCTCCGCATCCAGCATCTCGAAACGGAACAGGTAAGTCCGCATACGAATGCCGGAGAGGTAAATGTATCGTTCGAGAGAAACGGGGATGAGCTTCCGTGTTGCCTGCAAGGCACGCACCACGGAAAGCACGGTCGCAACTTCTCGAAGGGCCGCCTGCTTTGGCTGAGCATAGCTCCCGCATTCGCGAACAACGCGGGCATGCGTAGCAACCAAGCTCGACCAGAGTCCTTGCCAACGCTTCCCAAACATTCGAGCCGCAGCTTGATGAACCGCGCCGGGATCACGAGACACGATGGAAGTTCTGGCATCGGCAACAGTCACGACCAATATTTTGGCATGACCTTTGAGGAGCAATGGCATAACTGTGATGAGATCCGCCTCAGATGGATCGGACGTCCCACACAGATCCCAGTGGAAAAAGTCGAGACCGACATCATTCCCGTGCTGAGGCAGAAACCCCAGCTCCACGAACTTGGCAAGACATCCTTGAAAACGACGAAAACCATTCTCGTTGGCGCGAAACTGCCTCATGCGTTCCGGACTACGATCGATGAGCCAACCATGTTGGTCTGGGATCCCTCGTTCCTTCCAGATGTTTGCTTCTACGCCTTCTCCCCCAAGGGTTGCGATCAGAGCCTCGCCGAGCGGGCCCTGATGAGCGAGAAGGTCGTAGACCGCCTTCAAGACCGTCAGTTTAGCCCGATAAGCCACGACTCCTCCTTTCAAATCTTGATGGAAAGAACAGGTATTCCTGACCGTAGCAACACTATTTTGTCATGTCAATCCATACTTTGGGGTCAGGTCCCAAAGAAAAAGTGCTGGAATAAAGCCAAATCTTAAAAATGAAAGCTGCCTTGTGGCTTGACAATGCGCAAAATTTACGATTATCTAACCAGATCTTCAATAGCTGGTCTCAACCAAGATTGAAGGTTGCACCTTCCATCTTCATCTCAAGAAAAGCGAGGAAATCATGCCCAAGACTCTCGACGAAATCGAGTCTTCTCTTCTCATCATCACAGACTGCAACAATCAGCTGCGTGATGTCGCCAAGACAACGTATAAAGGAGACGCGCTGATCATCCAGGTGGCCAAGGCTATGGCCGGCACCACAAAGGACTACACGAACTACCATGGACGAGCAAGGACCTTTCTCGAAGCTCATGGCGCACTCACGAGCGGGGATACGCTCAAGCGTCTCGCCCAAGCGCTGAATCGGAAAGATCTCGCGGACAAGATCTGTCGGGCGTCAGACGGGGTAGGCGATCGCTACATCAGTCTGGCGGGCCACGGTGAAGAGATCGTACGATTCAGCATGAAGCTGATGAAGCAATTCCGCTCCACCCGTGAACGATTGGGAGCGATTGGCATCCTCTGCACGCTCAACATCTTTGGGCCATCGGTGGCAACTCTCTGTGGGCAACCACAATTGGCAAAAGATCTGGAGGGTGCCCTCATCTGCAATACAGACGCGATGGTACGGCTGTCCAACCATGCCATCATGCTGGGTGGTATTCTGAGGGATACGGAAACGCTTGACGGATTCCTCAGAGAGGAGATCGACGAGAAACGTCTTGGACCAGTGTCCAGACTCAGATATAAGATCGTTGCGCTCGAAAAAGCGCACCCTCTTCCAGATGTCCGTTCTCGCGCTGGTCGTCTCGATATCGGCATGACGGGATACCACGCCATCATGAGCATGACCTATGACAAACTGCCACATCCGGATGTGATCAATCGCATGAGCGTTGTGGTGGACATGCTTTTGGGAGATACCTCCTCGGTGCATGATGCAAAGGGGAAAGCTACTCCTCCGAGAGTCCACGAGCAGCCTGCACTCACCGAATCACCGCTAAGTGCTCCTGTTGCGCCCGCGCGCATGGAGCGTGCTCCTACTACCACAGATGGCGTCATCACCAACCTGCGAGATGGAGCACTCGCGATACTGATCGACATGGGCAGACAACTCAAGCGTGCCCAAGATGCCCAGGCGTCGTCGCCCATCACGTCCAGCCAGCGTTTCAAGCTCGCAGAGCTTGTGATTACGCTCATCGAGGTTGGTCAGTTGGATCAGGCGATGCTCCAAGCGGCACTTGAAGGCAATGACTTCACGGGCTTTTCTTCTTCACCGGTGATGGGAATCATCGAGGGTCTATCAAAAAAAGGATCGAAGAAATCATGACCAACAGAAGGTTTCGTTTCACTCCGTCGCTGGTCGTCGACCAGCTGAGCTCCAGGCTCTACAAAAACAGGGGGGCCGCTCTCCTCGAGGCTTTGCGGAACGCTGCCGTCGCCTGCCAGCGAAAGCCGGATGTCTGGGAACCCGAACGGGTCCAGATCTCTGTGACGCTGGAGCGGGATCATCCCGCCGTGGGGAAGGGCATGGCCCTCTGTATCGCGGATGCCGGACACGGCTTCACGGATGAGGACTGGGAACGGTTCTTCGACATCGGAGCGAGCGGTCGCGGGCGTCACGGAGGTGCCGGACAGCAGCAGATCGGAAAGCTTGCCGCCCTCGCCCTCAACAGCCGGGTTGCAACCGACCACGATGAGGGGTTCGTTCTCTTCAGCCGAACCTCAACGAATGGCCACGTCCAAATGGCGATGGTCACGCCAAACGTCATCTGTTCGGACAACGACCCGGTCCGAACCATCGGACAAGACGCCAAGGAACTTGGGCGATACCGAAACCACTCGGGAACGTTCAGCCTCCTTGTTATCCCAAATAGCGTCCTCAAGACCTATGAGGAGATTCGGGAGCAGGTGGGACATCGCCTCCCCAGGCTCGCCCACAAGGCGTGGAACATCAAACTAGGGAAAGACGCCTTCGCGCCCCCTGACCTGGTGGGAGAGGTGAAGCCGTATGGCAACCTCTCCTCCCATCTCCAGAAAACGCCCTCTGACAAGGAGGGCGGGATCTGGCTCGTGGATGCCAAGACGGGACTCCCCTGCGTCTACTGCCCAGACATGGGCAGCGAGATTCCCTACCCCCTAAACAGGAAGGATC
>CAYHOM010000042.1:0-7766 GCA_964358345.1 uncultured Gammaproteobacteria bacterium | reverse complement strand
AAACGTGACTCATCCGATTGGTGTGCCTTCACTCTTTGTTGTACGGCTGTTCTTGGAGGTTGGATCTATCAGGTGTTCAATACCACCTATTGGACACCGAAGCTTTGGCTGCCCATTGGATTGACATTGGCTGCGGGAAGAATATTCCTGGCACGCCGAGCAACGCGTGATCCCGATTTTTTGACTACCCATCATGACTAAGCCCCCCCTCATTGTTCAAGTTCTCTGGACCCTTGGCCGAGCTGGGGCCGAACGAATGGTGTTCGACCTCTGTTCTCGCCTCCCTGAGTATGGGTATCGTACATGCGTTTTAGCCCCCGGTGGAGGAGGAGAGATGGAGGAGGATTTTCGTCATGGGGGGATCCCGTTTCTCATTGGACCTAAGACAGGCCATCGTGGTTACACCTATCAGTTTCTTCGTAAAGCTATTCGTCAACTAGGACCGGCTGTATGGCATACCCACCTTGGAGGGGATATCTGGGGAGGACTTGCCGCTTGGCAGAACAAGACGCACCCGTGGATCACAACGGCGCATAACACCGATCATGATGATCGTTGGGCACTTCATCAGGCACGAGGACTGGCGTTTCGTCGGGCCGATCACGTGATCTGTGTTTCACGTACGGTACAAAACTACCTTCAACAAGAGTTTGGGGTGAAAGAAGATCGTACAATGGTTATTCGTCATGGGGTCGATCTTTCTCTGTGCCCGCAAAGAGGGGATCAGCTATTCCGTGATGTTCCGCATATCATCTCGGTCGGACGATTAACTCGTCAAAAGGGTCATGGGACGTTGTTGGAAGCGTTGGCGATGGTCAAGCGTCCCTGGAGGTTGACCATTATTGGTCAGGGACCGGAAGAATCGCCATTACGTAGGCAGGCAGCGGATCTTGGGATCTTGCCTCGTATACAGTTTTTGGGATCTGTCACGGATATTCCTCGTCGGCTGTCTGAAGCGGATCTCTTCTGTTTTCCTTCTCGTTGGGAGGGGCAGGGGCTGGTTCTGTTGGAGGCAATGGCGTGTGGCATCCCCGTTATCGCGAGCGACCTGCCCGTATTTCGTGAGACCTTTGATGAACATTCCATGCAGTTCGCTGAGCCAGGAAATAGTTCCCTCTGGGGGAGGGGTATCTTGCATACATTGGCTCGACCGCAAGAAGCCCTGGACCGTGCTCGTGTGGCTCGTCAGATTGTCTCCGAACACTTTCGTTTAGACGCGATGGTCGGGGCGTATGCCGCCCTCTATGAACGATGGCGTAATCCCTTTCAGCCTTGATATGCGGATTCTCCACGTCAATAAATTTTTCGATCTTCACGGAGGGGCTGAAGTGTACCTTCATCGGTTGATGGCGGCCCAACAAGCCGCCGGTCATGAGGTGCACGCCTTATCCACGAAGAGTCCGCGTAATCTGTCGTCGACAGACGAGAAGTATTTTGTGAACCGGAATGACCTCGACAGACGAGAAGGACCGATCAAGGATCTGCAAAAAGCGACGCAGTTTATGTGGAATCGAGAGGCGCGATATTCCATGGAGACGGCGATCCACGACCTTGATCCTCAGGTGATTCATCTTCATAATATTTACCATCACTTATCGACGTCTGTTCTCGAGCCAATCCGTCAGCGTCGCCTTCCTTGTGTCCAGACACTACATGACTACAAGCTCGCGTGCCCCAATTACCGTATGTTCACAGAAGGGTCTCCCTGCGAACGGTGCAAAGGGGGAAAGTACATGAATGCCGTAAAACACCAGTGCCTGTCTGCGGGATTTTTGCCCAATCTGCTAGCCGCTTTTGAGATGGGATTTACCAAATCACGGCAGTCCTATGAGCGGACCGTTCAGCTGTTTGTGTGTCCCTCACGTTTCATGAGGGAAAAAATGGAAGATTGGGGAGAACCGAAAGGAAAGTTACGTCATGTGGCAAATCCGGTAGATGTGCCCACGCAGAAAGCGGAGGGCGGGGGAGGCTATCTTCTGTACGTCGGACGACTGTCACCTGAAAAAGGACTTGTCACGGTGTTAGAAGCATTGCGTCACATTCCAGAGCTGATGCTGAAAATTGCGGGGCGCGGTCCAGACGAAGAGCGTCTGCGTTCATACGTGCGTACACACGCCATGGCTCAGGTGGAGTTCTTGGGATTTCAAAGCACCGAGCGGCTGGGCATCCTTCGGCAACATGCCGAGGCCGTTATCTTGCCAACGATGAGCTATGAGAACGCTTCAGGGGCATTGCTGGAAGCGATGGCACAGGGCGTTCCCTGTCTTGCGACGCGCATAGGCGGTAATCCCGAGTTGGTGGAAGATGGCCAAAGTGGGTTTTTGGTCCGATCGCAAGACGTCCAAGATTGGATACGGGTGATCCGTAGGTTTTTAGCTTTATCTCCAGAAGCAAAAGGGAAGATGGGGGCATATGGACGCGAACGTGTGCTCGAGCGTCATCGATGGGAGACGCACCTTGCCAAGCTCCAGAGCTGCTATGAAGAAGCAGCAAGACGTTAACCCTATGAGCATCTTCGCGTCTGTGTGGGACTGGCCCGATGGGTGGGTGTGGCGTTTGACCCGTCGTCTGACCGAGCGTTCACGGCGAGCCCGCTTTGATCTTTTTATGCGCGTCATGAAACCGGGTCCGCAGGATCGCGTGCTTGATGTTGGGACGGGCGAAGGGGAGTCGCGTGCGGTAAATTTTTTTGAGGCATGGTATCCCTGGCCACGACACGTGACGGCGGTCGCCCTCGAGGATCTGCCTACGTTCCGTGCACAGTTCCCGGAGGTGCGCCTGTTCGTCGCCGATGGCCGTGCTTTACCATTCCCCGCGCACTCCTTCGATATCTATTTTTCTAATGCCGTGCTTGAACATGTTGGGACAAAAGAGGATCAACGCCACTTTCTTTCGGAAGCCTGTCGTGTGTCCCGTCGCGTATTTCTCTCCACCCCAAACCGTTGGTTTCCTATAGATGCTCACACGATGATTCCCTTTGCACACTGGTTTCCCCTGTCGTGGCGCAACGTCATCTATCGACTGTGTGGACGTGGCTATTACGCAAGCGAGGAACGCTTGCGGCTGATCGGTCTTGGGGAGCTGCGTCATTTGTTGCCGCCGGGCATTCATATGCGTATCTATCCTCAACGGATCTTTGGGTGGATGGCGAATATCAATGTGGTGTTAGAGCATGTGACAAGCAGTGGTCTTATTCATCATGCCGATCGTTGAATGTTGGTCTAGGTAATCAACATTGCATCGCCGAAGGAATAGAAGCGATAGGCATGATCGATGGCATGCTGATAGGCGTGTTTTATCAAGGTGGTTCCAGCAAAGGCGGATACCAACACCAGTAACGTTGATCTTGGAAGATGAAAATTCGTCATCAATCCGTCGACGACGCGAAAGCGATACCCGGGAGTGATGAATAGGTTGGTCATTCCCGTTCTGCCTGACTCGAGCGCGCGTACCGTTGTTGTGCCAATAGCAATCACACGACCGCCGTTCTTTTTTGTTTCTTCGATCAGTCGCCAAGTCTGTTCCGGAACCTCGCACCACTCTTCGTGCATCACGTGTGTCTCGAGGATGTCGCTCGTCATGGGGCGAAAGGTTCCAATGCCCACATGGAGGGTGACAAACGTGTGTCGCACCCCTGCTGCCTCTAGGCGTGTAAAGAGATCGGGAGTGAAATGAAATCCCGCCGTTGGAGCAGCAACCGATCCTATCGTTTGCGCATAACAGGTTTGATACTGATCCAGCTTGGTCACTTGGGTGACGTATGGCGGTGAGGGGACATGTCCATACTGATCGGCATAAGCAAAGACCTCTACCATGGTGCGATGGGTGTCGATCATCACGATGCCGTCGGGCTTCTTGTCGAGAACGGTAAAAATGGACGCATCACGCAAGCGAAGTTTGTCTCCGGGCTGAAGATGGCGTGATCTACGAATAAGCGTTTCCCATCGTGTTCCATCCCCTCGTAACAAAAAAACTTCGTATGATCGTGAGCCGAGCGTTGCTTCCAATCTTGCTTTGAACACCTTTGTATCATTGAGGACGAGGAGATCATTTGGGCGAAGAAGCTGTGGAAGATCAAAAACGTGTGCGTCCTTCAGGTGCTCTTTGAAGCGATCGATGACCAGGAGCTGAGCGTGATCGCGCGGCTCGATGGAACGCTGGGCGATTCGTTCTGGGGGGAGAAGGTAGTCAAATTCAGCCGTTTGCATGATGATACGGAATCATATTCTCGGAGAATGATCCAGTCTCATTGACAGCCCCATCTGAGCCAGCATACTGTGGTTCATTCATATGTTTCGCCTCTTTCGCAAACGTTGGTTTTGGGTCACCACCGCGGTCATCCTTGTTGGCGGTGGTCTTTGGTACCGCGAGCATGCCCATGCTGGACCGTATTATGAAACCGAGCCGGTGGTTCGTCAGGACCTTTTCCAAACAGTTGACGTGACGGGAGAAATTTCCCCTCAGGACCGTGTGGAGTTGTCGTTTCAAACATCCGGTCGTTTGGTAGCCCTTCCCGTTCATACGGGCCAAGCTGTAAAGAAGGGAGATCTGCTGGCGGAGGTGGAGGTCCATGATCTTGCCTTTGCAGCCCAGCGTGCAGCGGCAAACCTTTCCATGGTGCGTGCGCAACTGCAGGCACGATTGGCGGGGGAGACGAAAGAATCCATTCGTATTGCGCAGGCAGCGGTCGAGCAAGCCCAAGCATCTTATGGGAAAGCGGTCGTGGATCTCGGCAGCATGCGTCAGACCGTTGTGGATGAACATCATGTATCGGAAATTGCCTTGCATACGGCGGAGAGCAATCTTCGCAATGCGGGGGCGACCTCCGATCAATCCGTGAAGAATGCCTATGATAGCTTGCGTACGGCCCTACAGACATCGGAGGGTGCTCTGCAGATTGGGTTGAGTGACGGGGATGCTATCATCGGCGTCGACAACACTGCGGCGAATGATTATTACGAAAACATTCTTGGATTGAACGATCGCCTCTCCTTATCACGCGCACGCACACAGTACCCTTTGGTTCGTCAAGCTCAAGCGTCTGCGGTCATGGCTATCCGTCGTCTCGTCGTGAGTTCACCTCAGAGGGAAATTCATCAGGCAGCGGATGCCATGCTTGATGCCTTGAGTCTCGCACAGACATATCTTGATGATGTCCAGCGAACGCTTGCGGGCACGATTACAAATACCAATCTCACGGCGAGCGATCTGGCGGCAAAGAAATCCATGATCGAAGCGAATCGAGCATCCGTAAGTGCTCAGCTCTCCGTGGTTGTTAACGCGAAGCAAGCTGTGACGAATGCCGAACTTTCTCGAACGACGACACGCGCCCAGTTGGAAAACGCGGTTGAAACAGCTCGGAAGAATGTAGATATTGCCGAGAGAAATAGAACCACGAACGTTCAAGCGGCGGAAACAACGGTCGAGATTCAGCGTGCGTCCCTGCAGAGCGCGAAGGCGAGTCTGGAACTCAAATTGGCACCACTACGAGCCGTTGATCTGGGACCCCTTCGAGCCCAGGTTCGCGACGCTGAGGTAGCCTGGGCACAGGCAATGGATCGTTTACATGATGCCCGTCTGATGGCACCCACGGATGGGATCGTGATGGATATTCTTCCGGCCATCGGTGAACAGGTTGCCATGCATGCGACGGTCATGAAGATGATTGGGCATGAAACGTTCAAGGTCGAGGGACTTGTTCCGGAGGCGGATATCGTAAAAGTACGTGTGGGACAAACGGCGACGCTCACGCTGGATGCCTTTGGTGATCAGGAAACATTTATCGGAACAGTTCTTTCTGAAGATCCAGATCAAACGAAGGTGCAAGACGCCATCTATTATAAAGTTCGCATTGGATTGGATGTGCGAGACAAGGCGGTGAAGCCCGGCATGACGGCGAATGTGACCATCCAAACAGATGAACGGAAGTCTGCGCTGATCATTCCGGCTCGCTCCTTACGCCAACAAGACACGACCTATTCCGTCCGTGTCTTGGAAGGAACGGTTCCGCGTGATGTTACCGTTGAGATTGGCCTTCGGGGCGATGAAGGTCGCGTAGAAGTCCGTTCCGGTCTCACCGAGAGCCAGATGGTGATCACCGGCGAACTCACGAAAGAGGAATACGTCAAGCGACAGATGGAGAAAAAATAGATGGTATGTCTGAGCCTATTATTCGTGTCGTCGATTTGAAAAAAGATTATCTTTATGAAGAGGTGGTTACCCCCGTGCTGCATGGGGTGACTTTTGATGTTCCAAAGGGTCAGTTTTTGGCCATCATGGGCCCATCCGGATCTGGTAAGTCTACCCTCATGCATATTCTTGGATTCCTCGATACCCTCACGGCCGGACAATACTTTTTTGACGGGAGAGATGTTTCTTCCATGTCTGAGGATGGATTGGCAGAGATGCGGGGGAACCATGTTGGGTTTATTTTTCAAGCCTTTCATCTTTTGCCAAAAACAACCGTCGTGGAAAATGTGATGTTGCCATTACTGTATGCCGATGTTCCTCGCGCGGAGCGTGAGGAGAAGGCTCTGCGTGCGATTCAGGCCGTTGGTCTCACGCATCGCGCGCAGAATCTGTCCAACCAACTCTCTGGGGGAGAACGCCAACGGGTGGCGATCGCTCGTGCACTCATCCGCGAACCATCCGTGATCTTTGCCGATGAACCCACGGGAAATCTTGATTCCAAATCCGGAGCACAGGTCATGAAAGTGTTGCAAGACTTGAATATTTATGGGGGACACACGATCATCCTGGTAACGCATGAAACCTACACGTCCGAATACGCGGAGCGGGTCATCCGTCTTAGGGACGGTCACCTTGCTTCCGATGAGCCGATTCACCATCGTCGCATGGCGGAACAAGGGGAGCTGATAAAGTAGCTATGCGTTTCGCAGATGTGCTCAGGAGTTCTTATCAGAGTTTGATGCGGACAAAAGGGAGATCGGGGATGACGATGCTCGGCATGGTCATCGGGGTCATGGCGGTTATCTTGATGCTGTCCATTGGTGAAGCCGCAGAGCGGTATATTTTATTGCAGATCTCTTCTTTTGGATCAGATACCCTTTACATAGGAAATGGTTCAAAAGAGCAAGAAGGAGAGCCATCGTTGTTTATCAAAGAATCGTTGACCGTCCAGGATGTCAAAAAAATACGGACATTCCCCTGGGTGATGCTTCTCACGGGAGTTGTCGTACAAGAAGATGATCTGAGCGGCAATGGCTATACCACGCCTATCCAGGTGATGGGGACGATGCCGGATGAGGTTCGTTTTTCAGCACGTGAGGTGGCGCGTGGACGTTTTTTTGACCAAACGAGCGTTGATCGCGCTGCGCGGGAGATCGTGCTCGGACATGAAGCGGCAGACAAGATTTTTGGGTCAGAGGATCCGCTGAACAGACAGGTGAAGATCTCCGGCACAACTTTTACGGTCATTGGCGTGATGGGTATTGAGGGAACCAAGGCGTTCCAAAACGTGGATAAGCAGGTGTATCTTCCTGTGACGAGTGCCCTCGATCTTTATCATAAGCGTTATTTGACACGTATTGCCGTGAAAACCACCATCCCACTTTTTGAAGCAAAGCGACGACTGGAAGGACATCTCCGCGATCGTCACCGTCTTGAAAATCCGAGTAGCGATCTGAGCAAAGATGATTTTCATATCACCACACAGGAGGACGCGGTGCGTAGTGCCTCTCAAATCACCAACATTCTTCAGATTCTGCTGGTATCCATCGCTGCCATCTCTCTTGTGGGCGGGGGCA
>CAYHOM010000041.1:0-7857 GCA_964358345.1 uncultured Gammaproteobacteria bacterium | reverse complement strand
CCCACGACTTCGGAAAATTCTTCACGCTCGATGGTTTCGTGGGTGACTAAATGGTTCCCAATGCGATCCATGGCATCGCGGTGTTCAGAGATGATGCGTGTTGCCGTGTCCAATCCGTGATGGATGAGCGCATCCATTTCCTTGTCGATGAGCTCGGCACGTGATTCTGAGTAGTCACGATTTTCCGTAATTTCACGGCCTAAGAAGATCATGTCTTCACGCTCTCCATAGACGCGCGGTCCAAGGACTTCACTCATGCCCCATCGGGTGACCATGTTTTTTACCAACTGGGTTGCACTTTTCATGTCACTGGAGGCACCCGTCGTCATGTCACCGAAGAAGATCTTTTCGGCGGCATATCCACCCAACATCACAGCGATGTCTTCGACGTATTCTTCTCGACGACGCATTTGTCGGTCTTCGATAGGAAGCTTGATGGTGTAGCCGGCGGCTCGTCCACGGCTCACGATGGAGACTTTTTGCACAGGGTCTGCATGGGGCAAGAGGTGTGCGACAAGAGCGTGTCCTGCCTCGTGATAGGCGGTAACCTTCCGCTCCTCGTCATTCATCATATGGCTGCGACGTTCTGGACCGAGCATCACTTTTTCAATGGACTCAATGAGTTCTGTCATGCTGACGAGAGTCTTGTCTCGTCGTGCCGCTAAGATAGCGGCTTCGTTCATGAGATTGGAAAGATCGGCTCCAGAGAATCCTGGCGTCCGTTCGGCGAGGCGTCGAATGTTCACATCCGTGTCCAACGGTTTGTTCTTTGCATGGATCTTGAGGATAGCTTCACGATCATTGATGTCCGGAGGGTCAAGCACCACGCGGCGGTCAAATCGGCCGGGGCGTAGGAGGGCTGGATCAAGAACGTCTGGACGGTTCGTAGCTGCCACGACGATGACTCCAAGATTCGGTTCGAAGCCGTCCATTTCAACAAGGATTTGATTGAGCGTCTGTTCACGCTCATCATGTGATCCACCAAGACCAGAGCCGCGTTGGCGTCCTACGGCGTCAATTTCATCGATGAAGACAATGCAAGGGGCATTCTTTTTTGCTTTGGCAAAAAGGTCTCGTACACGGGAGGCACCAACGCCGACGAACATTTCCACGAACTCTGAACCACTAATGTGAAAGAAAGGAACGTTCGCTTCACCGGCCACCGCACGAGCCAGGAGGGTTTTTCCGGTTCCTGGTGATCCCATGAGGAGGACGCCTTTTGGGATCTTAGCGCCTAATTTTGAAAACTTTTCAGGACTTTTTAAGAATTCTACGACCTCGGACAGTTCTTGTTTGGCCTCTTTAGAACCTGCGACGTCGGCAAACGTGATCTTGTCTTTATCATCTCGTGAGGTTTCACGAGCCGTCGATTGTCCAAAGGATAAAGCACGGTTATTTTGTCCTTGCACCTGACGGAAAAAGAACAACATGATACCGACAATGAGCAGGAAGGGGATGATGGTGGGAAGAATGAGGCTGCTCCAATACCCAACCCCTGAGTTTCCTTTGATCGTGGTTTTAATCGTTCGTGTTTTCTCGGCGCTCACTTCGTAATTTTTGAAGAGTTCTGAGAGGGATACCGAAGGTTCCTTGTCGACCATGGTTTTGGTGCCGTCCTGCTGTGTCACTTCTAGTTTGTCCCCGCGCACGATGATCTCTTTTACCTTTCCTGATTGCACCGCTGAGATGAATGTTCCAACATCCATGGAAGCAGTGGTATCAACGTTCACGAGGGAAAAAGCCCCTCCAATCAACAGGATCGCTCCACCGACAATGAGAATATTGCGAAGAATGGGGTTCATAGTTAAGCTGTCTCTTCTTCTTTCTTTGTTTCTTCTTTGGCTTTTCGGAGAGACAGTCCAAGTCGATGGTTTTCCGGATCGATGGAAATAATACGGAAATCGAATTCATCCCCAATGCGAGCCACTTCGTTCACATCTTTCACGGGCTTGCTGGCCAATTCGCTGATGTGCGCCAAGCCGTGAATGTCTGGGTCGAGCTCAACGAAGAGACCGAAGGGGTTGATTTTAAGTACGCGTCCCTTGACCCACTGATTGAGAGCGTATTTTTTGGCTACGGACTTCCATGGATCTTCGACCAGCTTCTTCATGGATAAGAAGATCTTCGACCCTTCGATATTGATGATCTCTGCACGTACACGGTCACCAATTTTGAGGACGTCACGCGTATGATCGATGCGTTGCCAAGCAATTTCGGAAATATGGACCAGTCCTTCCAGGTTCTCATCGAACCGTACGAAGGCACCAAAGTCTGTGACGGCCGTGACCGTCCCTTCCACCTGACCGCCAACATTGTATTTTGCGATGACAGATTCTTGCTTCGTTTCCCAGACAGCTTTCTCAGACACCACGATCTTGTCTTCGTCTTCGTTGACATCCAGGATCTTGATATCCATGTTCGTTCCGACGAGGCCTTTCAATTTTTCCAGGATTTTAGATTTCTCTCCCCCAGCGACGCGAGGATAGTTATTGGGTGACAACTGCGAAACGGGGATGAAAGCCGGGACGCTTTCTACGCGCGTGATCAGTCCGCCTTTATTGGCATCAAGAATTTTGACGTTCACGACGACACCCTGGGTCAGCAACTCCTTAATTTTATCCCAAGAACGTTTGCGACCAGCACCTTTTAACGACAGCTCCAATTCGCCAAACTCGTTGTCTAACTCGATCACGGTAGCTTCGACTTCGTCCCCGATACGTAGATCAAGATTTTTATCAAGTTCAGGGCCACGGATAATGCCAATCGCCATTCCGCCGATGTCGCATCGGACTTCGTTACGACCAACGGCAATGACCGTTCCTTTTACGACGTCATTTACCTTTGGAAAGGTGGTATAGGTATCGGTGCTGAGAAGTTGAGCGATCTCTGTTCCTATTGGTTCTTGAATGGGTGATGACATATATCGTTTGTTTATGAACGCTCATGTTAAAGAGCGTTTCTCCGCTGTACGTAAGGCCGTCAGTCCAGAGAAATCATTAAAGAAAAGGTGCTGGGAGGTTAGCTGAACTTACCCCCCTGCGTCAAGTTCTGAACCTATGTTATGCTAGGGATAATTTTGTATGTCTGCACGTTCATTTTTGGCTCAGGAGACCCCTGCGCTTGTCGCTTTCGTAGAAGAGGCGATGGGGTATCTCCCTGTGTCTGCTCAGCAAGGCTATGGCGAGTTCCTTGAACGTTTGGAAACGGACCCATCCCTCCCTCTTTCGGTGAAGGCGGAGACCGTGAAGAGGTTGGCCATGGAAACCTGGCCGATAAGAAAGGCCTTAGCGGTATTTTTGGAACAAGAAGGTGCGCCGCTCTTATACGAAACGGTTGTGAATGCCGTTCATCCAACGACGGCTCTTCTCCTCAAGCGTCTTCAAAAAAGAACCGGTATGCATCAGTTGAGGAAGCTTGTTCTATCACCGGAAGCAGATCAGGCATTACGCGTTTCGGAACGTGAAGAGATCGCCCTTGTGTTGCCCGAAGCTCGGCTGCGCGTATGGGAGGAACAGAAAGGGCTTTTGGCGTCGGCCGTCCAGGAAGCTAAGCGGGAGTTGCGTTTTATGCAAACCCAGTTCGAGCATCTTTGGCGAGATACTGAGCGAGATGGGACGGAAAGAGAAAAACAGATTTTGGATCTTGAGTGGCGTTTTTATATCGATCTGGAGCCTTTGATGGTTGAAGAGTTGGCGGCAAAAGTTGGGTAAAGAAAATTGCCATCCAGAGGGATGGCAATTAGAACCAGATGAACTGTTCGCGCTCGGGGCCGACACCGACCCCAATCACCGGGATGCGCAGGGCACTTTCGATGAAGGCGAGGTAGTCACGGGTCGTTTTGGGCAGATCACGGTGTTCGCGGCAGCCAGACAGATCCTCCGTCCAGCCCTCCATGATGACGGTGTCGGTTTCTACCTGAGCCAATACTTCGGGGATCAACGTGGTGTTGGGATCAAGGGACGCTCCGTTTAGTTTGTACCCTCGACACACGGGAATGGATGGATGTCCCGTAAGGACGTCGAGTTTCGTGATCACAAGCTGCTTGATCCCTGCGACACGACAGGTGAACCGTAGGAGCGGAAGATCTAGGAATCCACAGCGCCGTGGCCGTCCTGTGGTGGCACCATACTCATCTCCGCGCTTGCGTAGGCTTTCCAGCCAGCCATTGTTTTCGTGCACCTCGCTGGGAAACGGTCCGTTTCCGACGCGTGTTGTGTATGCCTTGGCGACGCCGATCACGTGATCGAAAGTTGAAACGCCCATGCTTGCGCTTGCAGCGGCCGGTGTACAGAAGGACGAGGTGGCAAACGGCCGACCGAAGCCGACATCGAGCAGGATCCCTTGAGCTCCCTCGAAGACGATGGTTTTACGTCGATCTTGCAACAGCCCCGAGACATGCGCTCGAGTGTCGTCGAGATGGGGAGCCAAGGTTTGGCCGAGACGCGTGCCCCAGTCGATCACCTCATCGATCGTCTGCGGTTTGCCCCCATGATAGGCTGCAACGGTGCACCGCTCGTCATAGTAGTTGCCAGCGTTGAGTGCCTGACGCATACGTAAGGGGTCCGTGAGATCTTCCAGACAGACACCTCGGCGTGACACCCAGTCTTCGTAGCACGGGCCGATCCCGCGACCGGTCGTACCGATCTTGCCTTGTGCCAAGGAGTGCTCGCGAGCCTGATCGATCATTTTGTGCAAGGGAAGGACGATGGGTGCCTGCCGATCCAGGTACACCTCCGATCCGAACTCATCTGCGATGGCAAGCTCCTGGACCAGCATTTCTGGGTCGCATGCTACGTACGGACCCACCAGGTTCGTCATGCCCCTCCGCACAATGCCGACGGGCAGAATGTGTGTGACGATCTTGCGTCCGTCGACGAGGAGGGTATGTCCGGCGTTGCCGCCGCCATGGTAACGCACCACGGCCTGGGTGTTCTCGGCAATTGTATCTACGACCTTGCCCTTCCCTTCGTCTCCCCATGGGGTACCGACGATGGCGACAGAACCTCTGAATGCGCGTGGCGTTGGCATGGTCTTCTCTCCGGTGCCATTGTTGAACCAACTACACGGTAGGTTTGCGGGGGTGATGCGTCAAGACTGCTGGGATGTTCTTGACAGTGCTGAATGAATCACGTCCAATAGGGCCACCTCGAGCCAAAGGAGCTCACATGTTGCCAGATGTGTTGCGTGAAGGTTTGTCGTTCGACGACGTTCTCCTCGTTCCGGCGTACAGTCAAGTGTTGCCACGGAATGCTCAGGTACACACCCAACTCGGACCTCTCCGCCTCAACCTCCCCCTTCTGTCGTCCGCCATGGACACGGTTACGGAGGCACCTATGGCGATCGCGTTGGCGCGATTGGGTGGGTTGGGAGTCATCCACAAGAATCTGACTCCTGAGGATCAGGCGGCGGAAGTCGCCAAGGTCAAGCGTGCCCAGAGTGCGGTCATCACCGATCCGGTGACGATCGGTCCGGACATGACCCTTCGAGCCGCCACCGTCCTGATGCGAGAACGTGGTGTGAGTGGGTTGCCCGTGTGTGCGGGAGATCCTCCCTGTCTGATCGGTCTTTTGACCTCGCGAGACGTACGGGCAGAGAACGATCTTGATCGTTCGGTTCATGAAGTGATGACCATTTTCGACGAGCTTGTGACGGCTCAAGAAGGGGTTTCGATCGAAGAGGCGAGCCTGATCCTGCGCAAGCGGCGTCTCGAGAAGTTGCTCCTGGTGAGATTGAATGGGACGCTGGCCGGACTCATCACCATGCGCGACTTGCTGCAGGCAGAGGACCATCCGCACGCCGTGATGGATGGGCTTGGACGGTTGCTCGTCGGTGCAGCGATCGGACCCGTTGAGGATCGTGAAGAACGGACCAGTCGACTCATCGCTGCAGGGGTCGATGTGCTCGTGATCGACACGGCGCATGGCCATAGTCGAGGGGTGATCGATGTGGTAAGCCTCACTCGTCGTGACCATCCCGGAGTCACTATCGTCGCAGGCAATATCGCCACAGCAAATGCGGCGCGTGCGCTCATCGATGCCGGTGCCCATGCCATCAAGGTGGGAATCGGACCCGGATCCATCTGTACCACGCGGATCGTTGCAGGGATCGGCGTTCCTCAGATCACGGCCGTAGACGATTGCGCTAAGGTCGCCAAGGGAACTGGTACGACCATCATCTCCGATGGAGGGATTCAATACTCTGGGGATGTTGCCAAGGCGATCGCTGCCGGTGCGGATGTGGTCATGATCGGCTCCCTCTTCGCTGGGACAGATGAGGCTCCGGGAGAACAGGTACTCTATCAGGGACGCACCTACAAGTCCTATCGGGGTATGGGTTCGCTCGCGGCGATGCGGCGTGGCAGCCGTGATCGCTACGGCCAGTCTGGCGTGGTTTCGGAGAAGCTCGTTCCGGAAGGCGTTGAGAGTCTCGTCCCCACCCGGGGAAGTATGGCGCAGGTGGTGGACCAGTTGATCGGCGGCCTGCGGGCCGCCATGGGGTATGTCGGATGCGCGACGATTCCTGAGATGCAGGAGCGTGCGACGTTCATCCGGATGACTGCCGCGGGTCTGCGGGAAAGCCATCCGCACGGGGTGTTCATCACTCAAGAGGCTCCCAACTACGCCCGCCGCTCTTCGACCTGAAGGCTGTATACATCAAAAGCCCCCTGTCTTCCTGACAGAGGGGCTCTTCTTTTTCCCTTTATTTACGTTCCAGACCGTACACCGGTGACCACGTTTCGCGTCCGAGGGTATCCGTGAGGCGGGCGGTGAATTCTAGTGTCGATTTGGTAACGCTTGTGACGGTCCAGCTGCAGCGTTCCGTCGGACAGCTTGTAACGTTCATGCCATCAACGTAGAGATCGATACGCTTTACCCCTTCTGGTGCCCAGCCTTGCATGGACATGGTCACGTTTGATTTGAAGGCATAACTGGTCGGGGCGGGGGCGATGGCATGCATGTATGCGCCGGGCGTGTTCAGCGGTTCCCAGGTTCGTTTGATAAGAACAGAGCGCGGATCGGACCAGGTGATCTGTCCAAGGCCGTCCGTTACGCGGGCGTTGACGCTCGTCAGGTGGCCATGACTGTAGTCAGCCGTATCGATGTCAAAGCTGCATTCCCTATTTCCGACGGTGACGCCGAAGCTACAGGTGCGTTGGACGTGGCCATCAACGATCATTTCGATTTTGCGAATGGCGTTGGCAGACCAGGCACCAACCGTATAGGTCGTTGTTTGTGGGATGACGAGTTCACTGATCTCTGGAGCCATCCATTCCCACACGCTTATGGCGCGGGGTGATGTGCCTGTAGATGCGACAGAGGATGTAACGTTCGTGCGTACGAGGATGCTTTTCGCATTACTCATGATTTCATGTCCCTGTGCATCAATGGCACGTGCCATAAAGGTTAGGGTTGTTCCATCGGGATACGTGGAGGTATCAACGTCGGTGTTACAATGCACGGCCCCTACAGCAGTGCCGCCATAGGTACAGGTACGTTGAACCTTGCCATTCAGGATAATTTCAACGCGGGCTAAGCCGTTGGTGTTATTTTGTGAGGTGGCATTGAAGGTGACGGTGGTGCCACGAATGACTGCTCCGACGGCTGGGCTTAACGTTCCCGTTGAGGTGAAGACGGGGCCACGTGGTTCACGCACGGTGGAGGCAGTCACCGCCGGAGCAACATCGCGACGAAGAGTGGTGGCACTTGTCCAGCTGTTTAACCCATTGTGGGCATGCACGTTGGCATTTACATAGACATCTGTTCCGTACGGGTAGTGTGAACCAACGAGGGTGAGCGAACAGCTGGCGGGAGTAACGGACACGGATGAGAACGTACAGGTGCGCTTGATGCTGCCATT
>CAYHOM010000040.1:0-7869 GCA_964358345.1 uncultured Gammaproteobacteria bacterium | reverse complement strand
GATCAGTATCTCTTTTGCGGGGAGGCTTAACTGCCAGACGCAGCCACCGACACCGAATCCTGATCACAACATCGAGGAGTGGCGGATGCGGCAGGCGTTGACGGACTGGCGGCACGTCCAGCGCAACGAGCCGCTTGAGTACAATAACCCCCTCGAGCCTCATTCGCAGGGCCCGATGTTTTTCACAGCTCTCGATGTCGAGGCTCGCTGTGGGCTCGAGTGCGCTGGCACCATCTGGCGGGAGCTCCACCGTCGCCATGAAGCAGGGGAGCGGATCACAAATGCCGTGATCCAGGAGGTCTCGACGCGGGTCTCCGGATACAACACCGAGAGCTTCCTGCGCCTGCTGCGTGTCACGGAGCAGATGGACTACACCCCCGTTCCTTATCCATAGTTTTCTTTCTTTCGCACCCGCGACAACAACGCATCATTTATCCTTGCGTTCTTGTCCGGGTGCGTTGTTGTTTTACCTCTGTGGATATCATATCTGAGGCAGACCTGAGGCAGAATTGAAAGAAAAAACCGTCCTAAAAGGGTACGGTTTTGAGTCACTTCACGAAAAAGAGAGGCATGATCCCTTCCACGTAGTTGGGAGGAGGATCCTTGTCGAGGAGAAGCTCGAGAGGAGTCAGGACGGGATTTGTCGTCGAGGACGGATCTTCCATGTGCTCCGCCAGTATACGATACGGGAGCTCCGTGCTGTCTGGGTAGGTTGTGTCGATGGCTGCCATCTCGATAGTAGATTTTGGAGCTTGACGGATACGCACCTGCTCCTTGCACCACCACCCACGTTCCGCGCTCGTGAGGAGTACTTCGTCCTCCCTTAGAGGAAGTCGATGGGACTGATGCTCTGCACGACGTAGGAGGTAGAGTAGCTGACTTGGGGTGGCATTATGCACACGCTCGGGCCACTGGTAGCTCCTCAGTTCCATGGCTGCGCGGATCTTCTGGAGAATGTTCTCCGTCACACCGCTATGGATCACGGGCGTCCAGAGCACCCATGACCCTTCCTGAGTGTTCTCTGGGTCAAGCTCACGGACCTCATCGGAGGTGGGCGATCTCCATCCGAGTTGCCGCCAGAACTGCCAGGTGTCGCTGCATGCTGGAAGCCACCATAGGCAGTTGCCTTTGTATCCGCACATGTCACCAGCCACGCGACGCTGATAGCGTTCGTTGTGCTCCGCAATGGAAGCACTCAGGAGACCTGGCTCGGCTGAGGCATGGAAAGGAGCGAGGAACGCGTTGAGCTGTATCCGTTCCTGTGTTCGACGTATTTCGAGGCCGCGCTCATCTTCGATGACGCCAAGAACCTTCTTGGCCAGCTGTCGTTCCGCGTAAGGAAGTGTACTCGCCCCTAAGATGGCGTTCGTCAGCAGCTTACGAAGGGTGTATGCCCCTTCGGCACGCAGAGTTGTCAGAAGGTTCTGAAGCTCATGGGGAGGAAATGGGTAGTGTTCGAAGACGATGCTTAAGATATCCGTGAACGCCCAGAATCTCCCGTTGTAGTCTCTGAAGGAGAGTACGCCTCCCTTCACCTGTGTACTGAGCACGACGGTGTCGTCACTCAGACGAATCTCGGTGACGCCTTCTGGCGTCTGGAAAACAGTAAATCCCTTGCTCGTGGCAATCTCGCCCATGATTCTTGGCTCCTGATCTGGAGGTTCCAGATCAGGTATTTGTAGCGGTGTTAGGATATTTTTGCAAGGCGAGACCTAGGGATTCTCAGAGACCATTGACGCCGCCTTCCTTTCGTAAAGAGTGTGATTTACACTGTTCTTCATTATGAGACGCCGAACATTTATTTTCATCACGGGAGGGGTGATGTCGGGAGTGGGGAAGGGGATCGCCTCGGCGTCTCTTGGGGCCATGCTCCAGTGTCGGGGGTTAAAGGTCACGGCCGTAAAAATCGATCCCTACATCAATGTGGATGCTGGAACGATGAATCCGGTAGAGCATGGGGAGGTATTCGTTACCCGAGATGGAGATGAAACGGATCAGGATATCGGCAACTATGAACGGTTTCTCGATCAAGATATTTTGAAGGTCAATTACATGACTACGGGACGCGTGTACCAATCAGTGATCCAACGGGAACGTGCTTTGGGGTATGGAGGAAAGACGGTAGAAGTGGTGCCGCATGTGCCTTTGGAAGTCATTGGTCGCATACGAGCGGCCGCCAAAGACCACGATGCGGATGTGACGATTGTGGAGATTGGTGGCACCGTAGGAGAATATCAAAATATTTTGTTCTTGGAAGCGGCGCGCATGATGAAGCTCGAGCATCCAAAGGACGTTCTGGTCGGACTCGTAAGCTATCTTCCTGTCCCAGGGTCCGTCGGTGAGATGAAGACGAAGCCTACGCAGTTTGCCGTCCGTTCGTTAAATGCTACCGGCCTCCAGCCGGATTTTTTGATCTGTCGCTCATCCTGTCACATCGACGAACCACGGAAGCAGAAGCTGGGAGTTTTCTGTAACGTGCAGACGGAAGACATCGTGAGTGCCCCGGATGTTGCCTCTATCTATCAGGTTCCGATGAAGTTCCATGCGGAAGGGCTCTGTGATCGCATCGTGAAAAAACTTTGCTTAAAGGCACGTCGTGCTCAGATTCAACCTTGGGAAGATTTCAATGCCCGCATCGCGTCATCGACCAAGCCGGTCAAAATCGGTATCGTGGGAAAGTATATCTCGACAGGGGACTTTGTCCTCACAGACGCTTATATCTCTGTTCTTGAGGCCGTGAAGCATGCGGCGTGGCAGGTGGGTCATAAGCCAGAAATCGTGTGGATCAACGCGGAAGAATTGGAAGCGGATCCCGGTTCGGTATCAAAAGCATTGAGGGGAGTTCAGGGGATCCTGGTGCCTGGGGGTTTTGGGACGCGTGGCATCGAAGGGAAGCTCTTAGCCATTCGTCATGCGCGTGAAAAGAAGATTCCGTATCTCGGGTTGTGTTACGGATTGCAACTCGCAACGGTTGAATTCGCCCGTCATGTCCTTGGTTGGAAAGATGCACATACGACGGAAATTGATCCTAAGACAACGCATCCCGTTATCCATCTTATGAATGAACAAGAGGAACGGATACACGATAAAAACTATGGGGGCACCATGCGGCTTGGGGCGTATCCCTGTGTGCTCCGTCCTGGGTCAAAAGCGGAGAAGCTGTATGGTTCTACAGAGATCAGCGAGCGGCATCGTCATCGCTATGAGTGTAATCCTCTCTATCGTGATGATCTCGAGAAAGCAGGACTGATCGCGTCGGGGGTATCACCAGATGGAAAACTGGTGGAAGTGATCGAACTCGCAAAGCATCCATTTTTTGTGGCAACTCAATTCCATCCAGAGTTTTTATCTCGTCCATTCAGACCACATCCATTATTTTTAGGCTTTTTGAAGGCCGCGTGTGGAATGAAGTAGGAAAGTCTTTATTCAAAACCACCAGTCATTTGACTGGTGGTTTTGATGATGCCGATCGTCAGACACCCTTTTTTTCTTTAGGGATGACGTGGATGTACTTTGCCATCTTGAAGGTTCCTGTAAATCGTTTGACGCGCTTGTTCGTAAACTTGATGATTCCATCGGCAAGAGCAAAAAGAGTGTCTCCCGCACCCCGGCGAACGTTTAGTCCTGGGCGAATAGGCGTTCCGCGCTGGCGCACCAAAACGTTACCGATCTTGGCAAATTCTCCCGCGTATTTCTTTGTTCCCAGGCGTTGACCCTGCGAGTCGCGGCCGTAAGAGGTAGAACCACCAGCTTTTTTATGTGCCATACAAGAAAATTTTTATGGGCGCAGCTTAGCCGTTTTTCGGTTGCTTGTCAAACGGTGTACATCCCTCGTATGATCACGGTATGCCTAAAACCAAAGAAGAGTTAAAGCAAGATGTAGAGGGCGTTCTTGAGGCCCTCCGTGGTGGTCTCGCTATGCACGGAGGAAATGTCGAATTGGTGGACATCCTGACAGAAGAAGGGATCGTTCAGGTCCGTCTTCAGGGGTCCTGCGTGGGCTGTCCGATGTCCGATATGACGCTTAAAGCCGGTATTGAAGAGGCGGTTATGGAACTGGTTCCAGAGATAAAGCAGGTGGTTCAGGTTGAATGACCTTCGCGACTCACGTACCATGTCACGCATGAACGCCTCTGCGTGGCTCTTTTCGGCCAAGCGCCTTTGGCAGTCTCGCCCCCTGCGTTGGGCCATTGTCTTCACGGGGGCGCTCTTAAGTACGGGAACGGCCTTCTTTTTTGTGAGGATGATCCCGTTGTCTTCGCCGGGGGAAAGCGTCATTGTCCATTACAATATCTATTTAGGCATTGATGAGGTCCGCCCTCGCTTTTGGGTATTTCTGTTACCATTGTTCTGGTGGAGTTTGACGCTCTTCGATATCATTCTTGCGTGTGGGCGGTACCGGTTGGACCCCCATTGGGCGGGAAGCCTCGTCTATCTTGGATTAGCGTGGAGTATCCCGTGGTTCATCACCCTTTATTATCTGACACTTGTGAACGTATGACCGATTTTTCTTTGGTTGTGCAGCCGCTTACGGTCATGGCAGGCACGTTTCTCGTGTCGATGATCGGGATGCCTCTCTTGATACGGGTGCTCCGTAGGGCGGGCATGGGAAAAACGATTCGTGACCAAGCGTCAGCACCTATCATGTCCTCGTTGCACAAGGGGAAGTCTGGGACCCCGGTTATGGGTGGGGTCATGATCTGGGGGACGGTCTTTTTGGTCTTTGTGGGGTTAGCGTTAACGTGTGGAATGATCGGTACAGAGGAGAGTATTGCTTGTCAGTTATCCTTTTGGTCACGTGGACAGACTTGGCTTCCCGTTGGGCTGATGATGGCGGCTGCACTGGTAGGCCTGGTGGATGATTACTGGAATGTGCGTCATTTGGGTCCGCACGGATGTGGGCTGCAAATGCGTCACCGGTTGTTGTCTTACACCTTGATCGCCGTCATCGGTGCTTGGTGGTTTTTTACGAAGCTGCAATGGGACCAAATCCATGTGCCTTTTGTCGGGACATTTAATGTCGGGTTGTGGTATCCGCTCTTTTTTATCTTCACCATTGTAGCGACGTCGTTTTCGGTAAACGAAACAGATGGATTGGATGGGTTGGCGGGTGGTTCTCTTCTCGCCGCTTTTGGAGCCTACGCCATCATTGCCTGGTCACAGGGTCGTACCGATCTTGGAACGCTGTGTGCTGCCATTATTGGTGCCCTGATTGGTTTTTTGTGGTTCAATATCCATCCGGCAGCTATTTTTATGACCGATACGGGCGCGATGTCGCTAGGGACGGTTTTAGGCGTGGTCGCTCTCATGACCAACCAACCCCTTCTCTTGCTCGTGATCGGCCTTCCCTTCGTGCTTGAAAGTCTCTCCGTCATTATTCAGGTGCTCAGCAAAAAGATTCGCAAGAAAAAGGTGTTTAAGAGTGCCCCCCTTCACCACCATCTTGAAGCGATTGGTTGGTCTGAACCTCGTATTGTCATGCGCGTATGGCTGGTGTCGTTTGTTTTGGCAGGGTTAGGAGTGATTCTTGCGCTCATCGATCGTGTGTAATGACCATGTCTCTACGTGAACGGTTCGCCTCTCTTGACCCCGTGATTGTGAGTATCACGTTAGGGTTAACAGTGCTCGGGCTCATCATGCTTATGTCGGCTTCAGGTCCCGTGGCCTTTCAACGCACGGGCGACAGCTACTACTACGTGAAGCGCCAATTGCTGCATGGTGTATTACCCGGAGTCGTTCTCTTTTTCTTTTTTGCGTTGCTGGACTTGCGACGATGGCGACGAGCGGCTTTTCTCGCTCTCATTGCGAGCATTGTTTTACTCGTTCTCGTATATCTTCCTGGGATTGGAGTGATCGTGAATGGTTCTCATGGGTGGCTCCAATTTGGTCCGATCCGTTTTCAGCCGTCTGAGCTCGTGAAGTTGACCTTTCTCATTTACCTCTCTGCGTGGTTGGCGGCGCGTCAAGGATCGGATGCTCATGATGCGGAGACGGGTCTGCTGCCGTTTCTTCTCTCTGTCGGTTCGATCATGCTCCTCCTTATTTTGCAGCCGGATACGGGATCCATGGGGGTCATTGTGGGAACGTCGGTTTTACTGTATTTCGCCTCCGGTGCACCTATCACCTGGTTTATCGGTTTGTGCGCCCTTGGCTTGGGGGGATTATGGACCTTGATAAAATTTTCTCCCTACCGTGCCGCACGGTTCATGACATTTCTCCATCCTGAGCTAGATCCGAAAGGGATCGGCTATCATATCAATCAAGCGTTTTTGGCGATTGGGACAGGTGGATGGTTTGGTCTTGGTTATGGACACTCGCGTCAAAAGTTCCTCTATCTTCCTGAGGCCGAATCAGATTCGATTATCGCCGTGTTTGCTGAAGAAATGGGATTGATTATGACGCTCCTTCTGATTGGGGTATTTGCCGTCCTCATTTGGCGATGTTTTACGGTTGCTCGACAGCAACGTGATCGATTCACCTCGTTTATCGCGCTGGGTATTGGTTGTTGGCTCGGGATTCAAATTTTTATGAACATTGGTTCGATGACAGGACTGCTTCCCATCACGGGGGTAACGCTTCCATTTTTTTCTCATGGTGGCTCAGCCATGACGGTTGTTCTAGCGGCTATGGGAATGGTCGCCGGACTTCCGCGTATGCAGCAACGACGTGAACGCGTATGAAAATCCTTGCTGTTGGAGGAGGAACCTTGGGCCCTGTCATGCCGCTCTTAGCCGTGCATCAAGCGATGCAGCGACTTGAACCTGCTGCAAAATTTTTGTGGGTAGGAACGCCAGGGGGTCCGGAAAAAGATATGGTGCGTGATGCGGGTATCCCTTTTTACAGCATCACGGTTGCCAAATGGCCACGGTATCCGAGTTGGCGGTGGTTCAGCTTTCCCGCTGATTGGTTTCGAGCGCGCAGAGAAGCCGAACAGCTCCTCGACCGTCTGCGTCCGGACGTGATCCTGAGTGCCGGAGGATTTACGGCAGTCCCTATCATGTATGCCGCTTCGCATCGTGGGATGCCGTGTGTCGCCCATCAACTCGATCTTATCCCGGGAAGGTCAAACGTGATCACGGCGAAATTATGCGAAAGGATCACCACCTCGTTTGCATATGAGCACCGGCCATTTCACGCCTCTGTCGCGGATGAGCCGATTCCAACGCCGACCTTATTTTCGTCGCATCATCTTCCATCGCAGGCAGAAGCGCGCCGGCATTTCCATCTTGATCCCCATCGTCCCGTGACATTTGTCATCGGCGGAGGGACGGGATCAGGTGCCCTGAATGAGCTGGTGCATCAGGAGCTGAAGGAGTGGCTGACGATCACGCAAATTTTGCACAGTACGGGTAAGGGGAAGGGAATCCATCTTACAGAAGATCGTCGGCATAAGGGGTATCATGGGCAAGAGTTGTACGAAAAGGATATGCGGCAAGCATATGCCGCATCGGATGTGGTCATGGCGCGCGCGGGGATCGGGACGTTGTCCGAAGTTGCCGCACTTAAAAAACCGACGATCTTGATCCCGTTACCCAATTCGCCGCAAGAAGCGAATGCACGTGCCTTCGAAGAACAGGGAGCGGCACTCGTTTTTCCCCAGGGGCAATCTGATCTGGGACCGCAACTAAGAAAGACGCTCGGCCTCCTTCTGGCGGATCGTTCGTTGCAGCAGGAACTGGGAGAATCGGCACATCGCTTTTTCCCAACGGATGACGGAACGGCTTTGGCAAAGGTGGTTCTTGAGGTGGTCGTGAGAAGAGCAAAATAAAAAGCCTACGCTTGTCACGAGGCTTTTTATATGGTGGGACCGGCGGGGATCGAACCCGCGACCGTTGGCTTAAAAGGCCACTGCTCTACCGACTGAGCTAC
>CAYHOM010000039.1:0-8387 GCA_964358345.1 uncultured Gammaproteobacteria bacterium | reverse complement strand
GTTCTGCCATCTGCTCGACTCCAAAGTGCTTCATCATGGCGACACGCGCGCCTTCCGGATCACTGGCATACGTATTCAGTAGCTTTGCATCAACCCATTCCTGGACGGCTCGTTGGTTCACCATCCCACTCACAAGCACACGGTTGGTCTGACCGTCTATTGCCAATGTCGATATGCTTCCTTTATCGAAGAAAAAAGCCTGTTCAAGGAGAAACTTTGGTTTTATGAATCTTTTTTTTTGATTTTGGGGCGTTCGAAGGATCTGTTCGTAGAGGGCAAGGGAAAGAGGGGGACGGCGTTCGATCCCATTCCCGCTTGGCCGTGTCAAAAGAACATCCCCATAACGGTCCATGCCTTGCACCGTCCAACCGGCATTACGATCACCGGGTAAATCCAAAGGACGACCAAACTCAGGGGCCTTTTTTGATTTTGGCGCTAACGCACCATCAGGCATGGTCCTATCTTACGCGAAAAATAACTGTATGACAAAGAGGTTTAGGAATGAAAGGTGAGTTGATTTTTCTTCACGCGTAACGTGCCTGTACGTTTTTTTGGTGTCTTGATAAGAAGCTGACTGATGAGGGAGGTGACCTCTTGTTCCACCAGGCGGCGTGCAGCCCTCCCACCTTCTTCCGGCAAGTAATCTCTCTTTAAAAGCCATTCGAGAACATCGTCGCCTGCTTGAATGGCAACTTTCTGCGCTTCTTGTAAACGCTGAAAAATGCGTTCCAATTCCTGACGTAATACCTGCCGCATCGTATCAGGAGCGAGAGGTTGAAAGACGATGACGCGATCAAGGCGATTCAACAATTCCGGTCGGAAACGATCACGGAGCTGTTCCTTTATCTGGGATTCGGACCAATGACTTATGGAGCCATCTTCTTGAAATCCCAGAGAACCTTGGCGAACAAACTCCGATCCTACATTGGAGGTGAGGACGATGTAAGCGTGAGAGAGGGTAATGTGTCGGCCTGTTGATTCAGTGACGCGACCGTCTTCAAGAGCCTGAAGGAGGACATGTTGAACATCCTGATGAGCTTTTTCTAACTCATCAAAGAGGAGGACGGAATGTGGGTGACGGCGCAAGGTGTCCGTCAGGCGATTGCCTTCGCGGTAGCCAACATATCCGGCGGGAGAGCCGAGGAGTTTTGAGACGGAATGCCCTTCGGCGAATTCGGACATATCCAATTTAACCAATGCGTCCTCGCGGCCAAAAATCTCTTTTGCCATCACGCGCGCGAGTTCTGTTTTTCCAACGCCTGACGGTCCAACGAATAAGAAGCTCGCTTTCGGACGACGCGGATCACTCAGACCGAGGGAAGCGCGTGTGAGTACCTGGCTCACCGCGGTAATGGCGTGATCCTGTCCAAAAATAGACTCGCGTAAACGCGAAGGGAGAGGTTCTAGCCGTTCACGATCGTTGGCCGTGATGGTGGCGGGGGATACATGTGTTAAGCGTGCGACGATGTGGATGATGTGCTCGCGCGTGACGGCACGCCGTTCTTGTTGACGTGCCTTTTGAACAGCTTTTTCCAAGGTGACCTTTTCGGATGCCAATCGTCGCTCCTGCTCGAGGGATGTGGTCGCAAGGGCAAGATCTTTATCTTCTAAGGCACGTTCTTTTTCTTCGCGGGTAACAGCGAGAGCGACATCGAGCGCACGCAATCGCTCCATGGATTCTTGCGAACGATGTTGGGCCGTAACATGGGCCGCCGCCTCATCCAAAAGGTCAATCGCTTTATCAGGAAAAAAACGATCCGTCAGATAACGTGAACCAAAATGTACGGCCGCTTCTAAGGCACCCGTTTCATAGTGAACACCGTGATGCGCTTCATACCGAGATTTTAACCCTTGGAGCATCTGGAGGGTCAGTTCAGGGGAAGGTTCCTGGACGTCGATGGGTTGATAACGTCGTTCCAAAGCCGCATCGGGTTCGATGTGTTTTTTATATTCTGTCCAGGTCGTTGCGCCTATGCATCGAATTTCTCCGCGCGAGAGAGCTGGCTTTAAGATGTTTGCCGCATCTAACGATCCAGAAGTTGAGCCTGCTCCAACAAGGGTGTGGATTTCATCAATAAAAAGGATGATGTTCGGATCTGCCTTTACTTCATCCACCAACTGCTTGATGCGGGCTTCAAACTCCCCACGATACATCGTCCCGGCCACGATAAGCGCGAGATCAAGGGCGAATAAGCGTTTCCCCTGAAGGATGTCGGGAACATCCCCCGACGCCATACGTTGGGCAAGTCCTTCCACGATGGCTGTTTTTCCAACCCCCGGCTCACCCAATAAAAGAGGGTTGTTTTTCATGCGGCGGCAGAGAATCTCGATCACCCGGTGCGTTTCCTGGTCGCGACCGATCACGGGATCAAGTTTTGAAACCATCTCTGGAGTGGTGAGTTCGCGGGCAAAGACTTCCAAGATCTTGGCCCGTCGATCTCGTGCCGGTCTGGTACGGGTCTCCTGTTCTGTGCGAGGAAGTTCTTGATCTGTTGTTTCCTCGGTCGCCTCCGCGATGGCGCGGAGGGTGAGATCAGGAAATTTAGAGGTCGATTTTAAAACCGCACTGAGGTGTTCACGCGTGAGTTCAAGTGACATCCCCTGTTCCTCTAAAAATGCGGCTACTTCTTTGGGGGTGCTGTCCAAAAATGCGGCAAGGAGGTGTTCCGTACCGACATAACGGTGTTCGTGGAGGTGTGCTGTTAACACGCACTTCTCCAACAACCGTTTGACCGCATGCGACAGATCTGGGCTGATGGCCCCGCACGGTTGATGGGGAAGCGGAACACCACGGAAAGCTTGTCGAGCCTGATCGAGAGAAATGTGCGATTTGCCCAACATATCAGAGGCGATCGACCCCTTTTCTTCAAGGAGTCCAATCATCAAATCGCCCGGCTCAACCAGGTCACGACCACAGGTGATCGTAAAAGCCAACCCTTTTTGAAGAGCTTCCTTGAGGTGAGTGGTGAAACGGCCCAGGATATCTGCTTCAAACATAAAGATGATCTTAACGTGCTCCTGTCATACGATAGAGTTCCTGAATACGTTCCTCAATAGGTGGGTGGGTAGAAAAGAGCCCCTGCAGGCGGCGACGGATCCCTCCTGGAGCACTCGGGTCAGCAATCCAAAGATGTGCCGTTGCCTGGGAGGCGCGTTCAAGGGGAATATTTGCCTGGTGAATTTTTTCTAACGCACGCGCCAACCCTTCTGGATAGCGCGTGAGCAAAGCGCCTGAAGCGTCAGCCAAATATTCACGCCTCCGGCTGATAGCTAGCTGAATCAGCTGACCAATGATGGGAGATAAGATGAGAAAGATAATCCCCAAGATCATGATGAGACCTCCCCCTTCACGATCAGAGCTACGACGTCGACCAAAAAGAGACCCGTGGAGAAAAAAATCCCCCAACAAGGTGATGGCCCCCACCAAAACGGCCGCCAGCATCATGAGCCGTGTGTCCCTATTTTTTATGTGTGACAGCTCATGGGCGATGACCCCTTCTAATTCCTCGTTCTCCAAAAGGGAAACGATTCCCGTAGTCACGGCGACGGAGGCATGGGCAGGATCGCGACCGGTGGCAAAGGCATTGGGAGAAGGATCGTCCACGACATAAAGACGAGGACGCGGAATACCAGCGGTAATGGCGAGGTTTTCGATCAGATTCCAGAGATAGGGATTTTCTTCACGCTGGAGGATCTCCCGCGCTCCAGACGTTGCAAGAACAACCTTGTCTCCAAGGAACCAAGAAAATAACGTCATCCCCACGGAGATGGTAAATGCCATCGTGACTCCGGTATACCCGCTTTCTGTCACCATGCCATACGCGTATCCTGCCAAACTTAAGACACCGATAAAAACACCGATGAGCAAAGAACTTTTCCAGCGATTAGATGATATTTGTTTGTACATTGGTTAAAATTGAACGTTTGGAACGGCACGTTCACCGTCACCAATTTCGAAATACTGACGAGCTTGGAATCCTAACATGCCAGAAATGAGGTTTGTAGGAAACATCTGCACCTTGATGTTTAAGTCGCGAACGTTCCCATTGTAGAACCGACGAGAAGCCTGGACCTTATTTTCGGTGTCAGACAGTTCATCTTGAAGGCGGAGGAAGTTCTGGTTTGCTTTTAATTCAGGGTAAGCCTCAGAGACGGCAAACAAGCTTTTTAGCGTAGAGGAGAGGGCATTCTCCGCGACCGCTCTTTCTTGAGGATTGCTGACTCCCATGGCGGCTGCGCGTGCCTGGGTCACCTTTTCAAACACACCAGACTCATGGGCGGCATACCCTTTGACCGTATTAATGAGGTTAGGAATAAGATCGTAACGACGTTTGAGCTGGACGTCGATATCAGACCACGCTTCATCCGTTTGGTTTTTCAAACGGATCAACCCATTATAGGTACCAATAAACCAAAGGACAACGACGATGAGGGCACCTAATAAAATCCATGAAAACATAGATATGCAAGGTTAATGACAAGGGAGGATATCTCCCTTGAGCTTAACAATCATCGCTTATCTGGTCAATGAATGTCCCTTGCATATCCCGTGCACGTACGTCCTTGCCGAGCCAGATTCAAATGACTACACTGCGGGCATGATCCCTGCCTCTATTTTTAAATCGTACGACATTCGCGGGTTAGCACCCGAAGAAATCGATGAATCGGTGGCACGTCGGTTAGCAAAATGTTTGGCAACGCTTTATCACCCAAAGCACGTGGTTGTCGGGCATGACATGCGTCTCACTTCAGAGCGACTAGAGGAGGCGTTTATCGAAGGGTTGGTAGTGTCGGGTGTCTCCGTTACCAGTATCGGAAGGTGTTCAACGCCCATGTTTTATTATGCCGTAGGATCAGGGGAAGGTGCCTATGACCTTGGGGTGATGATTACCGCCTCGCATAATCCCGGTCCTTACAATGGGTTTAAGCTTGTCCATGGGGACTTACGTCCTATTGGACAAGGATCAGGAATGGAAGAGATCCGCGATCTTGTCATTGGGGAAACGCCTATTATTGAAGAAGAAACGTACGGCACGGTGATTACCGATGATACCGTGTTGGATCGGTACATAGAGCGCGTCACTTCGCTTGCCGCCTTGCCGTCAGATCTCCCTGAATGGAACCTGGCTATTGACGCAGGCAATGGGATGAATGGCGTTGTCCTCCCGGCATTAACCCGCAAGTTGTTTCCCATGCGCGTAGAGGATCTGTACTGGGACCCTGATGGTAACTTTCCCCACCATGAAGCAAACCCCGTGAAGGTAGAAACATTGAAGAAACTTCAAGAAACGGTACGACATGATGGTTCTGTCTGTGGCGTCGCCTTTGATGGGGATGGCGACCGTGTTGGATTTATTGATGAAACGGGCATGCCGATTCCGGGGGACATCCTCACAGCTCTCTTGGCGAAGGAGATGCTTGCCATAAAAGGGCCTGGCACGGTGCTATATGATTTACGTTCTTCGTGGGCCGTAGCAGACGTCATTCGAGCCGCCGGGGGAACACCTCACATGTGTCGTGTCGGACATGCACACATCAAAAAACAGATGCGCCAAGAAAATGCCATCTTTGCAGGAGAACTGTCGATGCATTTTTACTTTGCCGATCTCGGTTTTTGTGAATCAAGTGATCTAGCCATGCTTCTTCTCCTGAAGATGCTGCTCCGAGAACAAAAGCCTTTATCTGCCCTCTGGTGCCCTCTACAGACCTATGTCCATTCGGGAGAAATAAACTTTGAGGTGCAGGACGCGAAAAAAATTTTGCAAAGTCTTGAAGAACTATTCGCTTCACGCGCGAGTGCCATTTCCCATCTCGATGGAATACGTATGGAATTTGTCTCCGCGGAACAACCTGACCAAGACTGGTGGTTTAACGTACGTTGTTCAAATACGGAGCCTCTTATTCGGCTGAATCTTGAAGCACGTACACAAGCCGTGATGGAACAGCGGCGTGATGCATTATCCAACATCATTTCATCTCCAACGATAACGGGGGTATGACACATCTTCGTCACCTGGGAATCTTTGATTCAGGGATCGGCGGACTCACGGTCGTGCGTGAGCTGTTGCGCCGTTCGCCTGAGACATCCTTCACCTATTTAGGTGATACGGCACGGGTTCCTTATGGGAATAAAAGCCCAGACACAATCCGCCTTTTTGCTCAACAAGACGTGGCCTTTCTTGTCGAGAGAGGCGTAACCGACGTTATCATCGCTTGCAATACGGTTTCTGCACACGCTCTGGAATCCTTGCGTGCCCGTTTTCCCATGCTTCGCTTTTACGAGGTCATTTCACCGGCGGTGCGTCTTGCCTTACGTCATCCTTCTCCGATCGGCGTCATCGGGACACGAGCAACCATACTGGCAAACATCTATGCCACACGGATTCATGAGGAGAACCCATTAGCCATCGTCTACTCTGTGTCCTGTCCGTTATTCGTACCCCTGGTAGAGGAGGGTTGGATACGCCACCCGGAAACCAAACGCATCGCTCGCCGTTATCTTGCCCCGCTCAAGCAAAAACAGATTCGTACGCTTATGATGGGTTGCACGCACTACCCCCTTCTGTCTTCCGTGATTCGCGCATCGTTGCCGAAGCGAACCGTCCTCATTGATACCCCCTCCGCTCTATGGGACGAAATCATGGTAAAAGATCCTTCATTACTCCAACCGCTCCAAGGAATAGTGAAACAAGAATACTATTTTACGGACCTCTCACCCCAGACGCGTGAGATGACCCAACGTTGGCTCGGTCACCCTGTGATGTGCCATCTCGCAGAGCTGAAGTGATTTTCCCCCTCTTCACAAGAGGGGGCCTCAACCGATACACTGCCTTTCGATGTCTGTCATCTATTTTCTCCTCGTATTGTCGGTGTTGGTTCTTGGCCATGAACTTGGTCACTACCTCGCTGCCCGGATGAGCGGTGTGAAGGCTGAGGAGTTTGGATATGGGTTTCCTCCGCGAGCCGTTGGTTTTGCGAGAAGGGCAGGAAAATGGGTCCGCGTAAAACGGCATGAGTCCCACACATTTTCGGGAACCATTTGGTCACTCAACTGGCTTCCCTTGGGGGGATTTGTGCGTTTGAAAGGGGAGCAGGGGGAAGATGCGACATCTCCCGACTCTTTTTTATCAAAAGGTCCCTGGACACGCTTATGGATTCTGTCCGCTGGTGTTTTGATGAATGTGTTGATGGCATGGTTCATCTTCACTACCGGGTATGTGATCGGCGTGCCGGCACAAACAGATAACCTCCCTCCGGGAGCGGAAGTACGTGACGCCAAGATCCAGATTACCGATGTTGTTGCAGAATCAGCTGCAGCAAAGGGGAATGTTCAACCAGGAGATTTTTTGATAGCTCTTAACCATGAACCCACGACAGATATCCAGGCTACACGAGAACGTCTCCTCTCCCTAACGAGTTCAACAGGAACAATGACGCTCACCATCGAGCACGAAAAACAGGTGCGTGATCTCGTTGTCGAACCAGCATATATCGCCAGTCTTCAACGACCAGGATTAGGAATTGCCATGATGAACACGGGAATCGTTCGCCTTCCTATCCACCAAGCCATCCTTCAAGGATTCATGACGACCGTTTATGACGCCTGGTTTATTTTGTCATCGTTTGGTGGGTTGATCCACGATCTTGTCACACAGCGGCATATCACTGCCGATGTCTCCGGTCCGGTCGGGATCGCTGTGATCACGGGTAAAGTGGTACAGCAAGGTATTTGGCCACTGGCTCAGTTTGCGGCCCTTCTTTCGATTAACCTTGCTATCGTTAATTTTCTTCCCATCCCTGCCCTAGATGGCGGACGCGCCCTGTTTGTTGGGATTGAGGCACTACGTCGAAGACGTGCTGACCCTCGTTTTGAAGCATTTTGCCATCAAATAGGGTTTATCACCCTCCTCATTCTGGTTGGTTTTGTAACTATTCATGACGTACGGACCTACGGAGGAGCCATCTGGCTTGGACTCAAAAATATCATTGGCATCTCATAACGCTATGACTTTACAAGAACGCATTCAGGCGGTCGCCCTTTCAGCGGACCAGGCCCTCAAGAAAGTTGCCTCCTTGGAAGAATTGGAAGATGTGGGCACCCGCCTCATTGGACGCAAGGGAGAGCTCACGCACCTCCTGAAGGAGCTTGCAGAGGCTCCAAAGGAGCTACGCCCTTCGCTAGGAAGTCTTGCGAACGAGGTAAAACGACTGGTTGAAGAAAAAATGGCAAGGGTACGCGATCAGATGTCCAGCGAGGCACAAGAACGACAGGTGCTGGATGAACGTGAAGATGTAACAGAGCCCGGAATAACCCCTCCGAGGGGACATCTGCACATCGTGACACAGGCGATCCAGGAGATTATGGATGTTTTCACACGGGCAGTATT
>CAYHOM010000038.1:7119-8421 GCA_964358345.1 uncultured Gammaproteobacteria bacterium | reverse complement strand
TGATTCGCGAGCGAAGCCCCCTAATCTCACGGAAGTGGCTAGCAAAGTCGATGTCACCATTAGTAAAAAACTGCCGACCAAACTCCTCTGGCCAACACGTCTTCATGTCATCAATCAATATTATGGATGGAAACACACGGGCGTCGACATTGATGGGGATTACACAGACCCCCTCTACGCCGCCGCGGACGGAGTGGTGGAGCAGGCCGGGTGGAATAACGGTGGGTATGGCCTCATGATTTTGATCGACCACAAAAACGGATTAAAAACCCGCTACGGACACGCTTCCAAACTCTTTGTCAGCCCTGGCGACACGGTCAAACGCGGCGAGGTCATTGCCATGGTTGGTACGACCGGACGATCCACGGGAACCCACCTCCACTTCGAGGTTTACAACGGCGGGAGACGGCAAAACCCCTTAGCCTTTATCCGATAATAATAGGACTTTCGCGTTTGATTTCTTTGTCATCCTGAACGTAGTGAAGGATCTCACCCCATGAAACTCATCGCCCAGATCCTTCGTTTCACTCAGGATGACACGGGTGGGGGCCTTTCC
Organism: uncultured Gammaproteobacteria bacterium; assembly: GCA_964358345.1. Taxonomy (GTDB): domain Bacteria; phylum Patescibacteriota; class Patescibacteriia; order 2-12-FULL-60-25; family 2-12-FULL-60-25; genus CAYHOM01. The sequence goes on along the minus strand of CAYHOM010000038.1, from coordinate 7,865 downwards.
GAACTTAAACCTACCCGACAGGAGAATCAAAGGAAAAATCTAAACGCGTAGGTCCTAAATAAAACTCCCCGTCGAATGACAGGGAGTTTTATTGACGCTTATACCGTTTTCTCCTAACGTCATTCACACGGAGGACTCATGCGCAAGATGCTCGGACCTTATACGCACACCGCTGTCATGGGGGTTATTTTTATCTTCATCTGGGTCGTGACCACGAATACAGGAGCTTTCATTGCTCTTGTCGGAGCGGAGATGATGTCCATCCAGCACCACCAGGAACGGTACCACCCAGGGCTCCTGTTTGATCGCGTCTCGGTCTTTCGTGTCGGTATGGCCACACTCCTTTGCGGCCTGCTGTTTGGGGTGATGCGCATGTCGTACATGGATTTCCTGTGTCGCTCCCTCCTCGTCATAAGTAGCCAAGGATTTTCTGTTGGATGGCACCTCTACCAACACCCCGAAGAAGATGATGTGCGCGTCACTTCCTACATGTTCCTCGGTGGAGTCTGCCTGGTGCTTTGGACAGGTGTGACTCTCATCGTTGGCACCCCCTTCTGATCACTCCATGGAGTGATCTTTCTTTTCCCCACCCGATTCTTCCTCCTGACGGGCTGCCCCGAGCCGAATAGCGATCGTGTTTTGTGCCGTGGTGTCTGGATAGGCCCAGGCACGCTGAAATGCCTCATCCGTTACGAAATAGGCTTCGCGTGGAGGTAGTACCGGATCATGTATGATCCCTCCGCCCT
>CAYHOM010000038.1:0-7109 GCA_964358345.1 uncultured Gammaproteobacteria bacterium | reverse complement strand
CCATCCTCGTAGCCGATCAACAAGACCACATGTCCAGCATATCCCGGTCGATCGTTCAATGCGTTAGCATTCACATTCACCATATGGAGGTATCCCTGATCTAACAGGCTTCGTAAGTCTCCCAGCATCGGGACACGTTGCTTACAGGAAATCCGTCTGGAAAACGTTGCAGCATGGGTCTGCTCGGCAAGGAGGTCACTGTGCATCACCTGGGCATCTGCTACCTCTTTTCCGTAACGTCCGACCAAGTACTCCCTTCCTTCTTGGGCAAAACGGTCGTAGTCAAAAATTTCGATCGGGAGAATTTCATATCCTCGTTTGTGTAGCCATAGCAAAAATTGGATCGGCCACGTCCACAAACCCTCTCCTTTACCACTGACCTTATCTAACATCTCCCAAGAGAAGAACCGCTCCGGCTCCGCATAACCCAGAAGCATCTTCAAACACGCTTGATAGCAATGCGTGTTGTCAACCGTGTTGGGATAAAATGGGACATCGTAACGCATAGAGTGGAGGGTAGCAGATCATGGAATCTTGAACGAGATGAGGCTCTGTGTTGCGATAAGCCTTCATTAACCTTATACTTACCCATGATTTTAACTTTTAATTTCATCTCTATGGCACGCGGTGAACCAGCATTCCATCTAGATTCCCCCCATCAAACACAAAAGTTCTCCGTGCCCAATGTGGGAACGAGGAGTCCGGGGAGTGAGGCTGGGAGGATTTCTCATGAACATAAATCGTCTAAAGAAAGGGAAGGTGGGATGTTGACGATCGAACAGGTTCGGAAGGAACTGGAATGCTATTCCACCCCCTATCTTGATCTTCCCCTCGTCAAGCTCATCGTTCACCTCCATGTCTTGGGAAGTCCTGACCTAAGGAAAGAGGCGTTCGATCTTATTCGTAAAAAATTGGTGGATCCGTTTGCCGATGATCCTTATCATGCCGGAAGTGCCTTAGAACTCTCAGACTATCTTGGAAGAGATACGAGCTACCTTCTTTCCTGTCTACGAGGAATAAGATTAATGGAAACAGGAAAAGAAAAAAATAGTGACTCTGCTGACTACATGATTCTCGCCCTTCAATCCATGCAGCAACATGGAACGAGTACAGCCCCTCCCCTTGTCGACCGAGGTTCCGTAAAACCGGCGAGACTGGGCAAAGGAAATTCCCAGATCCTTTCGCCTGAACCTAATAGTTCAGCACCTACGCGTATACGTCCACAGGCCCAAAAAGGAGGACCTCTTGATTCCATGGGCGCGCCATCAGATAAGGCAGCTGTAGAGGCCTACAAAAAACCCTTTCCCAAAGCCTCTCGTTCACCTTCCTAAACAGATGCTCCTCATAAAAACGGCCATGGCCGTTTTTATGATTTTGATCACGAACGGATGAACCGCTGTAGAAAGACGAGGATCTCTAACATTACACCCAGGTCAGCGTATTCCGTATATTGATGCGCGTTGTAGTAACCCGACCCGATCGGATCATGTCTCGCTTTTGACGTCCAGATGCTCTCCTTGCACAATGGGCGTACAAAGGTCGAACGGTTCACTTTATTTTTTTCTCTGCCTATGTCTCAACATTCAGAAAGATCTTCGCTCCGTGCCTTGAGCGGGACCATGGGAACACTCCTCTTGGCCGCCAGTTTGTTTGGGTCAACTGCACCACACGCGTTGGCTGCGAGCCACCGTGAAGCACCTCTTATTTCTCAAGATCCAACGGCGGACGCCACGGATTTTTACTCGTTTGTGAGCCCTGATCGTCCAGACACTGTCACATTCGTTGCAAACTATATTCCGTTTGAAGAACCCGCCGGCGGACCAAACTACTACGGATTCGATCCCAACGTGTTGTACGAGATCAATGTCGACAACAATGCCGATGCCCGACCAGACATCGTGTACCAATTTCGGTTCACGACAAAGGTACGTAATCAGAACACCTTCTTGTATAATGCCTCCCCCATCAGCTCGGTCTCTGGAGGCAATGTGTATCAAACATACACGCTGACACGTATCGAACGCGGACGTCCGACGGTTCTTGGAAAGGATCTTCCGGTTCCACCCACCAACATCGGTCCTAAGTCTACTCCCGAATTTTCGGCTTTAGAGGCACAGGCGGTGCGAAATTTGACGAATGGCGTTCGCGTGTTTGCCGGACAAAAAGACGACCCATTCTTTGTAGACTTCAGCCTGTTTGATTTGCTGACCATTCGTAAATTGCCGGGCAATGCTGGTGGCGGCGTTGATGGGTTGAAGGGATATAACGTTCACGCATTGGCCCTCCAAATTCCGATCAGCCAGTTGACCAAGGATCATATGCGTCCGATAGACATGAACTCCGCCAATGCCGTGATCGGATCGTGGACCACGGCCTCACGGAAGGCTGTCAGAGTTTTGCGTGACCGCACCTGGCCCATTGACTCCGGTCGCTGGATACAGGTTTCACGTCTTGGAGCCCCCCTTGTGAACGAAGTTGTCATCCCACTGGGCATGAAGAACATTTGGAACAACTCCAAGCCGGCCCATGACGCGCAATTCGCGAACCATGTTACCGACCCAGAGTTGGGTAAATTGCTGAAAGCCTTGTATGCCATCAAGGTTCCTCCACAGGGTAAATTTGGTAGCGCGAGTCAACGCGATGACCTCATCGCCATCTTCTTGACCGGTATCCCAAACTTGACTAAGCCGTCTGGCAAGGTCCAACCGTCAGAACAACTGCGTCTTAATGTCGGTGTTGCACCCGCTTCTTCCCCCAACGCCATGGGCGTCTTAGGTGGAGATGTGGCGGGGTATCCGAACGGTCGACGCTTAGCGGATGATGTCACAGATATCTCCGTGCGTGCCGTTGCCGGTGCAGCCTATCCCCTCTTCCACAGCGACTTCACTGCCGACCCTGTCGGCGTACAGTTGGGAGATGGCGTTGATGCCAACGATAAGCCTTTCGTGAGCAGCTTTCCGTACCTCGCCTCCCCTCATCGGGGGTTAGAGAGCCTCCCCCACGCAAGTCCGTAATTCGTCATTGATCCGTCATCCGAAAACACCCCGTCTGCATGCAGGCAGGGTGTTTTCTTTTTCCCATAGTGCCTGTTAGGATGAACGCTATCTATGCAGAAACACCACCCAGTCGTTCTCCTCGTTGTCGGCCTCATCATAACCCTCGTTATCTTGATCGCACGTCATGTACCATCACCGACCTCCTCAAAAGCACCGACAGCCACCTCGACGGTGGCACATGCTTCCTCATCTGATCTGATACAAATGCTCGAAGCGGCGGTGGAGGCTTCCACATCAACAGATATCACCCTTGAACTGCGTCTGGCCGCGCTCTATCTCCAACAAGTCCGTGACACGGCCGACGCCAGTTTCTATGGGCGCGTGGACACCCTCATGGATCGGGCTCAAAAAAAACAACCGCAAAATGACCTCATCGAGGCCGTGCGCGCACAAACGGATCTTGGACGACATGAGTTTATACGCGCGCTCGAACATGGAAAAAAGGCTCTCGGCCTGGAACCCACGCGTGCCGCCTACTATGGCCTCATTGGCGATGCCTACGTGGAGCTCGGCCAGGATGACAAAGCTATCGACTCCTTTCAACAGATGGTAGATCTCCATCCCGATCTTGGTTCCTATAGCCGCATCGCTTATGTTCGCGAATTGCATGGAGATATCGATGGAGCGATTGAGGCGTTTGAGCAAGCCATCGAGGCCGGCGCGACTATTCCAGAAAACCTAGCATGGACACATATCCAGCTTGGCGACCTTTGGCTCCGTCGAGATGCTGATAAAGCCGCGCAGTATTATTCAGATGCGGAGGAGCTGGCGAAAAAACCCTACGCCCCTGCAGAAAAAGGGCTAGGCCGTGTTGCTTATCGTAAAGGAGATCTGGACCAAGCGGAGAAACACCTATTAAAAGCATTCGATATTCTTCCCACCGCTGAACACGCGATCGACATCGCAGACCTTTACCTCGCAAAGGATGAACCTGACAAAGCCACTCCCTACCTCACCTTAGCCGATCTCGCCTTCAAAAAATCCGCCAACAGTGGGGTAAAGACCGAGCTCGAATCCGCCGTATTTCTGGCCGACCATGGTCTTGACCCGGAACGTGCCCTCGTACAAGCACGGACCGCCCATCATGATCGTCCAAGTATTTTTGGCGCAGATGCACTTGGGTGGGCACTCGCACAGGCCAACCGCGCGCAAGAAGCAGAACCTTACATTAAAGAAGCTCTTCGTCTGGGAGAACATGACCCAACCATCCTCTATCACACAGGGATGGTTCGGATGAAGCAGGGAAAAACAGAGGAGGGAAAACGACTCCTCCACCTCGCCATCGAAAAGCACCCTTCTTTCTCACCATTGGCCGTGAAACAAATCCAGGAAATCCTCGCCTCAAAATAACGTGTTATGCGACGTTCTGTCTTTCTTGCAATAGTCAGCGTGTTCTGCCTCTTAGTTCCACTTTCCCCCTCCACCACACTCGCCCACGATCTTATTCCCCCTGAGGCGGTCGAGTATCTCCGAACACATCCAACGGCAACCTCCGCAGAGCTGGCATGGTTTCTGACCGCCAGCTCTTCACAGATAAAAACGCAAGCGACCCAAACCATTGAACGCGTGGTCAAGGTGCGTGAGACAACCAACTTTCTCGACAACGCCTCACGTTTTATCTATCTGGGCGTTGAACACATCCTTAGTGGTGCAGATCATATTCTCTTCATTCTGTCTCTCCTCCTGGTTTTCCGTTCATGGAAAGATATCTTAAAAATGACGGGAACCTTCACCGTTGCACACAGCATAACACTGGTACTGGCCGGGACCGGGCTCCTGATGCTTTCTTCACGTATCGTTGAACCGATCATTGCCTTTTCCATCGCGTACGTTGCCCTCACGAGCGTGTATGCAACCAAGCTCCCCTTCCATGAACTTCGTTACAAACTTCCCTCCATTTTTCTATTCGGTCTTTTCCACGGACTCGGGTTTGCCGGACTGCTCGAAGAGATACATGTTCCAACCGAACGTTTTTTGTCCTCGCTCATCTTTTTTAATGTTGGGATCGAAATTGGGCAACTGACGATCATTCTATGCATCTTGCCTTTTATTCTATTGACCCATGGTCGCGCATGGTATCCCAAGTTAATCCGTGTGGTTGGCCTCGTTCTTGGAACGACGGGGATCCTCTGGGGGGTGCAAAGAATTTTCGTGTGAAAGGTTAAAAAGGCTGTCACCCCGTGTCATTGCCAAAAGATTTCGCATGATTAATACTGAGCTAAGATTTTTTATTCTTCTTTGTCTTCTATGCATATCCCACATTCTCAGAAAACCTTGGCTGTTGCAGCGAGTGCGATGCTTGTCTCCCTTTTTCTATCAGGTGTCGCTCTCGCTTCTACCTATGAATGGATCAAGGGGATGACCATTGGCACACCTGTTAGATCACAAACATACGTCACAACCACATGGGATGTTCATACAGACGGTGGTACGTATTACGAATATCGCTCGCTCTACTATGCCACAGGAACCGCTCCCTACGTGTGGCATGAATGGACCGACTGCCGACGGCAGGGAAATGTGGCCGGTGAAATCACTGATTACTGCAGCCACCAATACCCCTATACATCTGTTACAACCACGCTCATCATGCGTTCAAGTACAAACTTTACAGGCTGTGGCACATGGACACCCACTCCAGATGAGACGAACTGCGGAGGCACGTTCACTGCCACGACCACACTCAGTCCATAAACAGCACCTCCAGATAACTCCCCTCCAACATGAGGGGAGTTATCTTTTCAAAAATCCTACAAGAATTTGGAGCAAATTGATTGACTGATTGACTCACAAACCGTCTTCTGGCATATTTTACTGTGTTTTCGTAGAACACACGGGCTCTTAGCTCAGCTGGTAGAGCGCTTCCATGGCATGGAAGAGGTCAGCGGTTCGATCCCGCTAGGGTCCACCATACAAAATCTCCGCTTCGAGGGCGGATTTTTTTGTTGCTAGTATTCATGTAGTGCGGTCATCGGCAATACCGTTGATAGTGAGTTAAAACATTTATTCGTGCCCGCTCGGCGTGGTTTACCACAGCCTTGGGGTGTATCATTCTTTCATGAACGAAAAAGAAATGAAGGCTCCTACCGGCAATTTTGGAGTGCTGGTGAAGCAATATGACGCGGTTCGCCCATCTTATCCTACTCAAGTTCTATCATTCATTGCTTCGCATAACCGGATAGCTAACCCTCGTGTCCTCGACATAGGTTGCGGAACAGGCATCTCAACGCGCCAGCTCGCCTCCAAGTTGAAAGGTGTGGTTGTTGGATGTGACATTGATCTCGAGATGTTGAAGGTGGCTATGAGCCACGAGCATAAGAACCTCGCCTACAGTTTGGGTGATGCGCGCAAGATCCTATTTGAAAAAAAGAGCTTTGATATGGTAACGGCATTTACGGCTTTTCATTGGTTTACCGACAAAGCAGCCCTGAAAGAAATCGCTCGTGTTTTGAAGAGCGACAGTCGCTTTTGCACGGTTCAGCCGCGTCATACGAGCCCATTTAGCGGAGACTTACGAATGATCCTGAAGCAGGAGCTCGGCCGTGAATTTCCAGCGAGCTACAGTAATGTTAATTTTGAAGAATCTCTTACAAAGAGCGGCTTCAATGTTGTTGGGAAGAAGACGTTTAAGGATGTGCATACGTACGAACTCGATACATATCTCGTCCTTCTCCAGTCCTACAGCGTTTGGGACAATGTTTCTATCGTGGACCGTCAACGAATCCTGAAAGTGCTAAAGAAGCATTTTGCTGCGAAGACGAAAGATGGCCTCATTTTTGATACGCGTGACATAGAAGTACTGATAGCCGAGCCACGATAGACCCGGGAAGGTTCAATGCGGGCATTGTGGTAGTCAGTGACGCGTTGGTCACGCATTTCCAAGGGTTTTTTGGAAGCTGATACTCGTTTGGTAGTATTCCCAGAACCGAAAAAGGTAGTCTTTGACGCGGTTCAATGTATTATCGCTAATGTCCACCACACAAAATCTCCGCTTCAAGGGCGAAGTTCTTGCTTGTTTGAGAGAAAGCTCTCGTGCAGGGTCTTTGACTCAAA
>CAYHOM010000037.1:0-8744 GCA_964358345.1 uncultured Gammaproteobacteria bacterium | reverse complement strand
CACAATTGGCAAGCGAGTAAGGGGAATCGAACCCCTGTCAACAGGTTGGAAACCTGTGGTAATGGCCATTATACGACACCCGCATTCTTGATCGACGTGGCCTATCCTACCCGCTCCCATGATGACTTGGCAAGATCGTCTGTGACTTCAAGAACCGCTGTTTTGAGATATCTTCCTTCTGGAAAGGCGAGGGATTCTGCGTGGTCAATGGGTTGGGTGATCCACTGCAGCACACGTACCTGCTTACGAGCATGTCCTGCGGCAATACGGAGCAATCCACGGAAATCTTCCGGACTCACACGTCCAGAGCAGGAGCTTGTCACCAAAATTCCACCTGGGCCAAGCTGGCGTAGGCAGGCAGCATTCACTTCCGTATAGGCTTTGATCGCTTGGGGAAGTTTTGTTGCAGATTTCGCGAAAGCTGGTGGGTCACAAATGATGAGATCGTAGGGAGATTCGGGAATGTGAGGGTCGGCAAGAAGGTCGAGGACATCCGCTTCAAGGAGGGAGAATCTGGATGTATCTTCAGGATCGAATCCATTCTGTCGTAAATTCGTTTGGGCTTGTTCCAGGGCTAGATGGGAGCTATCAACGGTCGTGACGAACGCCGCTCCGCCGCAAGCGGCATGGACGCTGAAGGCACCGCTATACCCAAACAAGTTGAGGACGCGTTTCTGAGAACTAAGTTTTTGGACGGCAAGACGAGTATCGCGTTGATCCAGAAAAAATCCCGTCTTTTGTCCATGCAAGACATCGGCAAAAAACCACAAACCGGCTTCTTGGAACAGGACGGGTCCATCAACGAGGCCGTGATGAATGGTGATGGGAGCGGTATCCAGATCTTCTTGTCGACGAACGGCCAAATCAGATCGTTCAACGATGATGCTTGGTTGAAAGATGGCGTGAAGTGCCTTGATGATTTCAGAGCGCAATCGTTCCATCCCGGCGGTATGCAGCTGGAACACGCAGACATCAGCATACCGATCAACGACGAGTCCAGGAATCCCGTCCGCTTCTGCGTGGACAACGCGATAGCCCGTTGTTTGTAGGGGGAGATGAGAAAGTTTCCATGCGGAAAGGCGTTGAAACCGCTTTTTAAAATAGGTTACATCGATTGTTTCATGTGGGTCACGTGTCAACATGCGCACCCGAATAGAGTTGTTTGGATGATAGGTACCTGTCCCAAGACAAATACCGGTTGAGGTAAATACGGACACGAGCTCCCCCGGGTCAGCTTGAATACTCTCGGTCAGTGCTTCGGAAAAAATCCAAGGATGGCCGGCCAGTACGGGAGTTTCTTTGTGAGGCTTAAGCGTCACGCGGGGAAGAGAGGACATCATAGGAAGAGAAGGTAGAGGATATCGACCGCCACGTAAAGCAAGCCGGATGTAGGTGTGTTATGATTTTATCAACCTATGAGAGCAGAGCGTATTTTCCATGCCATTCCGGAGGCTAGTCAAGAGTTCGTGGCCTTGATGCAACGGGTACCTGATCCACCCGGAGATCTTGCTGAAGAAGAGGTGGAAAACCATCTTCGAGCGTTGTACCAACTGTATGATGAGAAACGTCGTGCTGCCGAACAGTTGGATGGTTTTGCTTGGAAGCAAATGCTTCAAAAAGAGGTTACCCTTATTAAGCAGGCGGACGTCATATAAGGCATTATGCGTGAACAATTTTCTTCACAATCGACGTCCGAATCAAGCAGGAAAAGAGAGATAAAAGGACGCAATAAGCTCGAAAAAATGGCGATGGCTGAACAGTCAGCCTTAGAAAAGGCGGTTAGAGGACCCGTTGGGCGTTGGCTCATGGGGGCCATGCTTTTATTTTCTAGCGAGGGGTGTGCCGGTTTCAGCCAGGCCGTGCGTGGATATCGTCAGCAGGTAGAGACGGAGTACTTTGTTGGTAACATGAATGTGCCTGGAATCGGGGCACTGACGGTTCCATTGGGTGATCCATCACAAACGCGCGAAGCGCAAGAACGTGCAGAACGCGTTTCACCCCCGGTTCCTGAAAATGCCATTTCTACCCCTCTTGGGACAGGGGCGAACACGATGGTTGGTGGGCGATTGACGTTGCGTGAGCATACACCGAGTAGCCGTCTTCGCCAGGCGGCGCGTGGAAATCCTGAGCTTCTTCTGTCCGGTGACAGGTTGTTTATTCGTGATATTCACGGAGATGAGGTGTTGGATGTGGAGCATATGGAGACGCGCTGGTCGAGGGAAATGCGACCTGGGACCATCTATCGTGGGACGGATGGAAATGAATATATCATGGTCGCCTTTCGACGATTCGCTATCCCTTCCGCGTATGATCCGCGACCGGCTCAAGCCCCTGCACCATCGGTTGAACTTCCTCCTCAACCAACGCGGAGACCAGAACTGACGAGGAACCCCTTTACGGTCGGCCCGATGACGCCTCTTTCGGAGGCTCAGCTAGAAGACCTTGGTCGTCGGATGCTCCATCGAGAGTTGACCTTAGAGGACATCGGCGATGCGAGTGATGAGAGAGGTGTTGCGGCCCGTCGTGCCTTAGCCTTGGAGAGGAGTCGTGAGCGGCATCGTGCGTATGAACCTCCGCCTCGCACTGCCTTGCCAACAGACCCAGGGACGCAGGGTCTTCAGACAAGGGTAAACCAAGAATATGGTTCAGACTTCGGGTTGCATGTTGCACGACGGCTTGAAATGCAACCGCCTCCTCGGCGCATAGAACGTGAAGGATTTTGGAATGATGTTTTGGGTCCATGGTTGGATCGGATGGGGAGAGCACCGGTAGGGTATCAAGAATGGGAATCGCCCGTTGTGTTTTATCTCCTTCAACGTACCCACGATCCATCAGAGGAGACGGTCTATCCACGACAGGCCACGCAGGGAGAGGTAACGAATTTCACAAGGTATGTTTCTCAACATCCCCAGTGAGGTTCTATGGCGATGGTCTTGGCACATTTCAGGTTTTCCGTTAGCATGACGGAGCTTTGATAATGAAGAAGGACCTTCGGGGTGTAGCTCAGTTGGCTAGAGCGCCTGGTTTGGGACCAGGAGGTCGCAGGTTCAAGCCCTGTCACCCCGACCATATAAAAACTACCGATAAACGGTAGTTTTTATATTGAAGGCCAACGTTCCTCACGTGGTTTTTTCGTTTTCCCTTTTTGGCTTGTTTCCATCACTTTTTCTTTGGGACCTGGTCCCGATTTCCTTCAAACTCAGTGCACGTGCTATCATTTCCAGCATGAAACATTTCACATCTCTTTGTCTGTCGATACTATCTCTCGTCGTCGCTGCACCTGTCCTAGCCCAGGAAGGTGCCATTCATCTTGGTGCTCCTTCGCAAGAAAACTTGCCAGCTATGTGCGCCTCTCTCTCACAAGAGCTTAGGGAGTTCGGTCATTTTGACGCCAAGCCAACCTGGAAACGTGTCAAAATAGCAGCTGGAAAATTTTCTCTTGAGTTACCCCATGCAGATGCCTGGTCAGACGGAGTGAAGCCATACAAGCCGTATACGTCTTTTGATCGAGGGGATCAATTCGCCCTTACTGTTGACGGTATTACAGCCACTCCTACGGAAAATGGCATACACTTTGGCCGTTTGTGGGTTGATGATCTTTGTAGCAGGTCAGATCTTCGAACTGAGCGATTGAGTGTTGCAGGCAATATTCGGGAGTATGTTGTTTCTTGGGAACGAGGAGATTTAAAGAAACAGGGTATTCGTTGGCAAGATGCCTCTTATCCTGTCATCCCTTTCAAAATTGGAATAAGTAATGCGTTATTGGCTCGCGCAAAGGATGTCATTGGCCTATGTGGTGAGCCGCAGGAGGTTCTTCTTGTCCAGCGTGGTAAACGGATTTACACCATTAGCTCCACCTGCCGACCGATCACCATCAATCATTTTCGGATTGCCAATAGCATTCAAGAAACAAAATAGAGGTTGAATTTTCTGACAGATCTTCCCTTTTACGCTACCGTAAACAGGTATGCGTGTTGTGATTGATGCTCGGATGATGAGTCCCTTGGTGACGCGGGGCATTGGGCGATATATTGAAGAATTGGTGCGTGCGATGCTCGACATCCTGTCACCTCAGGATCGTTTGATATTGCTCGTACGTTATCCAAACACTTCACCGTTCCTCGGCCATCCTTTCGTAGAGCACATCCAGGCAGACATTCCTTGGTACTCTCTTCAAGAGCAGATGCGTATGCCGCGGTTGTATCGAGAAGCTCGAGCGGAACTTCTTCATGTCCCACACTGGAATCTGTCGCTGGGATATCGCGGACCACTCATCGTCACGATTCACGATCTCTTGTTACGTCACCAGACGACCAGCTCCAAAGCCTCAACCCGTCACCCGGTGGTTACCATGACCAAGCAGCTTGGGTATCGCTTTCTTCTGCGTCAGGTTGTGCGTAGGGCATCCTTGCTGCTTGTCCCGACGCAATTTGTTGCGCAAGATGTTCATACTTTGTACCCATCAAGCAAGGGGAAGACGATCGTGACGGGGGAGGGGATCACCACGTTTCTCCATCAGGACACGCGTTTCGTCCCAGCGGAACCCTATCTTCTTTATGTTGGCAGCGCATATCCACATAAACGGCTAGATCTCTTGTTTTCCGCTTGGCAGAAGATGGCACCGCGCTATCCTCGCCATCAACTCATCGTTGCTGGCGAAGAGGATGTCTTTATGGCCCGACATGTCGCCTGGGTAAAACATCACCAGATTCCCCGTGTCCACTTTTTAGGACGTGTTAGAGATAGTGAACTCGCCGCCTTGTATGTTCATGCTTCAGGATTTGTTTTCCCCTCCTCCTATGAAGGGATGGGCCTCCCACCGCTTGAGGCATTGGCATTTGGCACGCCTGTGATTGCGAGCGATGCGGCAGCCTTACCAGAAGTGTTACCTCATGAGGGGGTATTTTTCTTTCGAAATGGTGACGCGGATGGTATCATACGCGCGATCGATGCGGTTTTATCCGATGAAGCGGCTGCCCGAACAGGGGCGGTTCAAGGTTCTCTTCTCGTGCGTCAACGTTTTACTTGGAAGCAAGTAGCGCAATGCACTTTGGAGGCTTATGAACGCATCGTTCATCATTAGCTGTTTTCATGCCTAGAGTATTTCTGAGAGGCACGCAAAAACCGAAGAAACGCCGTATCCTTGCCCCTCCTTCTGCGGGGCGGGCGGTGAAGCGATCGCCTGAGATGCAGGCGGACCTTTTGCAGTCCCAGCTCGCGGCGGTCGTTGAGGGTCACCCTGCACACATGAATCGGCCATCATTGGATCAACCTGTGCTTTCTGAGCGTGTAGATGATGTGAAAGGTAAAGCCTCCCTTCGTAAGCCCATCGCCATCCGTTTCACGACGCACGAAAAAAGTCCACACGTTCTCCAGACGCCAACGCGTGTAAAAAAAATAGCGGTCATTCCGCGTGTGGCCGAAACGGCTCATATCCGACGCTGGGTCGCGCCATTCCAGACCCCCCCAACCGTTGATCGCATCATTGCGGAAGCCCGCGGTCTTCACGTCGCGAGCGTTGATCCTCGTTTGTTTGTTGAGCAGTTTACGCCGACGGATCCGGAGGTTGCCTATAACACGCAATTTGGTTGGTTTGCAAAACTGAAGCAGCCCTTTATCCGTTGGGACATCATTTTTGTTCAACCCACCTCAAGGGTGATGGGTACGGACGATTCGGTTGATCGATACATGCCTGCCCCTGAGCCCATTCGTATCCATGTTTCTTCGCTCATACAGGAACAGTTCACCCCTCAAAGGGAAAACGAAGAAGATGAAAATGAAGAAGGCGAACAGGAGGAGGCACCCCCTGTTGCGATGTTGGTTCCAGCACTCATCCCTCACCGTGTATTGATGGGTTTATTTGCCCTCCTCTTGGTGGTTTTATTACCGGCAGTTGCTGTGTCGTTCGTGCGTTCATTTGGAGCGACATACCAAGAAATACGTGCCAAAGGCACGTCGGCAATTGCCGGAGTTGAGACCGCTCTCGCTGGGGCGTCGCCAGATCTCTCTTCCCCCTGGCTCCAGGCAAATACGCGTTTTCAGGAGGTGGACCGAGCCCTTTCGGGGGTGAATGCCGTAGCATTAACGTTGGCGCAGGCACTGCCTCAAACGCGCGGTCGTCTCGAACGAGCACATGCCCTTATCAAGGCCGGTGAGCGTGCAACACGTTCGGCCGAATTGTTATCCGAGGGGGTCTATAAGGCGATGAGTCGGCCGGTCACACACGGGGATGAGCGCCTGGAGATGTTGTTGACCTATCTAGACGCGGCGACCCCTGTTTTACAGGAAGCGAGGGAATCACTTCGTTTCGTCAAGTCTGATGAACTACCCGCAGATCTCAAGCCGAAGATAGGTGAGGTAGGTCGTGTCTTGTCTTTTGGGGAGAGGGTTCTTCATGATCTGCGTGCCATGGCAACCCTTGCTCTTTCAGCTCTTGGTCACGATCGTCCACGTACCTATCTTGTTCTCTTTCAAAATCAAACGGAACTTCGTCCAACGGGAGGATTCATGGGGTCCTATGCGGAAGTCGTGTTTGATCGAGGAGATATAAAGCGCATGACCATCCCGGGCGGGGGTCCTTACGATTTACGCGATCAATTACGGGTACGCGTTTTGCCTCCCAAGCCGCTTCAGCTCGTGTCTTCCCGTTGGGAGTTCCAAGATGCAAATTGGTTTCCAGATTTTCCAACGGCAGCAGAAAAAATTCGATGGTTTTGGAGTCATGCCGGTCAACCAACCTTGGATGGGGTTGTGGCCGTGAACAGTTCGATCTTGGAAAAACTCTTGGCCATCACCGGTCCCATTGATATGCCGGAATATGGCAAAATAGTAAACGCCCAGAATGTGATGCTGGAAACGCAAAAAGCCGTCGAACTCGAGTATGACAAAACCGAGAATAAACCAAAAAAGTTTGTGGGGGAATTGGTAGCAAAGGTTTTAGAACGAGTCCGTCATGCTTCAGGGCAAGATCTTGCCAATTATGCCACGGTCTTTGCTATGGCTCTTGAAACGAAAGAGATACAAATAGCGTTGAGCGATGCGGAAGAGGAATCCCAGATAGAAGCCTGGGGATGGAATGGGCGACTTCTCCCTACTCCCGGAGATGCCCTTGCGGTGGTTGAAGCCAATATCGCGGGGCAAAAGACGGATGGGGTCATTGAGGAGCATGTTCATCACGAAGCCGCGATCCAGGAAGATGGGACGATCGTGGACACGGTCACCTTAAAACGTTCTCATCGTGGTCAGATGGGGGAGCTTTTTCATGGGGCAAACAATGTTGCCTATATACGTATGTATGTGCCAGAGGGTTCCGAGTTGATTTCCGCTAGTGGATTTCACCCTCCTGAACCAAGCTTTTTTAAAGCCACCCTTCCGGATGATCCGGTTGATCCAGATGTGGCGCGCCTGATCATTCGTGAATCGCGTGATCCGTCTTCACAGGTCGTGGTGACAGACGAATTTGGGCGAACGGCCTTTGGTGGTTGGGTTCAACTCGCCCCCGGCTCTGCATCCACGATGACCCTTCGCTATCGTTTGCCTTTTCGTGCGCAGGATCTGAACCGTACCGTTTCTTCTGGAACGATGGAAGGGGGATCAGAACAGGCGGCATACATGATGCTCCTCACCAGTCAGTCCGGGAAAGCAAACCGCACCATTACGTCATCTCTCACGGTTCCACCGACCTGGAGATCGAGTTGGTCACATACCCCATTCGTCGCCTCTACAACGGAGCTCCTGTGGGATCGTGATCAGGTGGTTGCCCATGTCTTTGAGACGTCCCATGTCGAAGCCACATCAACATCCCTCTGAAACAAGAGGTACCCGCCAGAGTGTTCCGCCTCCACCGCCTCACCAAACGCGAGCATTTCTCCGTGCCCAAGAGAAACGTGATGCAGAGATCGATAAAAGTCTTCAGGCGATCTACACCCATGGTGCAGCGGGTGCGGATCTGGCTCGCCTAGACCGTCGTCCTGCCTGGTTCATGTGGCATCGTGTATGTGCGGTCATTTTCAGTCTCGGTCTTGTGACTTTGGGGGCATTAGCCGCTCTTCTCTGGCTGAAGCCCCCTGTTGCAGGGATGTCCTCAGTGCTGGAGTTGCGTCTGCAAGGTCCGGAGGAGATCACGTTAGGTGAAGAGCAGACCTTTTACGTTCATTGGAAAAATAAGGATACAGAACCTATCACCCAATTACAGATGCATATAGGATTCCCACAGGAGTTTATCCCCACCCACGTTTTACCTGAACCGGATGCTCGTCAGGGCATGATATGGAATCTTGGATCGGTGTCATCTCAGGCAGAAGGAACGATGGCCATCAAAGGGGTTTTTCTTGGTACCGTGGGGAAAAAAGCGGCCTGGCAAACAGTGGCTACGTATCATCAAGTGACCTCGATCCGTGATGCGCAAGCACTCGAGACGTTACCGTTGCTGTATGCAAAGAGCGCGCTGCGAGGGACGCTAACGGGAGAGGGACGTGTGATGGCTGGAGACCTCTATACCCTTACGTATGAGTGGAAGAATGAGACGGATTATCCACTCAACCAAACCGTATTACGATTAGGCTTCCCTGAAAACTTTGTTTCACGCGCCACCTCCTCTTTACCGTCTTTGGACGGTACCTCTCTTGCTTTGCCCCTTCCCGCTCTGGCAGCACACGCTACTCGCACCATCCAACTCGTTGGAGCGTTCCGTCCTTCTGTTTCAGGGGAAGCCCTATTTACCGCAGACATGGGGCGGCATGAAG
>CAYHOM010000036.1:0-8797 GCA_964358345.1 uncultured Gammaproteobacteria bacterium | reverse complement strand
GCGGGAAGCACTTTTGGTATCACGGCGACCCGATGGGCTTATCCCACATTTTTTGTCCATGACGGCGACTCCCATCCCTCGCTCTCTAGCGCTCATGATGTATGGTGATCTTGATGTTTCTCGGTTACATCAGAAGCCAGAGGGTCGCCTTCCCATCGCTACGCAGGTTTGTGTAGGGGAAATGCGGGGACGGGCGTATCAAGCTATTCATCAAGCCGTGAGCAGACACGAACAGGCATTCGTCGTGTGTCCGCTGATTGATCCATCGGATGCGTTGGGGGTCCGGGCCGTTACGGAAACGTATCAATTTCTTGTCAAAGGTCCCTTGGCGGGACTTCGATTAGGGATCGTTCACGGCAAGCTGAAACCCACTGAAAAGGATGAAGTGATGAGAGCGATGTCCTTGGGGGAACTGGACGTCTTAGTAGCAACATCTGTCATTGAAGTGGGAGTGGATCTCTCACAAGCTACCGTTATGGTGATCGAGTCGGCCGAGCGATTTGGCCTAGCTCAGTTACACCAGCTTCGGGGACGGGTGGGTCGTTCCACCCTAAAAAGCGTCTGTTTTCTCCTCACGGATGTGGTCGGGCCATCCTTAGAGCGCTTGAAGATGATGACAAGGATCCAAGACGGTTTCGTTCTTGCAGAAGAAGATTTGGTGTTGCGAGGCAGTGGCAATCTCCTTGGAAAGGAGCAGAGCGGTGAGGCGGTTTTTGCGGCGGCTCGTTTAACCGACGTGCGACTGATGCAAGCAGCTCAGGAACAGGCAAAAGCCATTCTTGCCAAGGATCCTGCATTGATCCAAGGAGCGATGTGGCGAGAACGAGTCGAGCGTCTTCGTCAAACAGCCCATCTTGAGTAGCATTCAAGAGGGATGAGTGAGTTGAAGGGCTGCTAGGGCCGAACCAAGATCTTTGCAGGGAATGATGCGTACACCTTCCTGCACATCCATTTTTTGATGAGCTGGGACAAGAATGGTTTTCAGTCCCAAACGAGCCGCCTCTTTGAGACGACGGCCCTCTTGGGGAATCGGTCTAATCTCTCCTGACAGACCAACCTCCCCCCAAGCGGCGACATCTGGAGCGATGGGTATTTGACGATAGGCAGAGGCGATGACCAGAAGAAGGGCCAGATCAGCGGAAGGTTCTCGAACATCGACGCCCCCCACCGCGTTTACGAACACGTCCTGTTCAGAAAAACGAAAATTTCCATGACGGGAAAGAACAGCCAAAAGAAGACTGAGGCGATTCGTATCAATGCCGGTGCTGCGGCGCGTAGGAGTGCCATAGCCGGACGGGTTCACAAGAGCCTGGAGTTCGATCAAGAGAGGTCGAGATCCTTGTGAAAGGCAGCTGATGATCGTTCCAGGAACACCCGTCGGTCGATGGTCGATGAGTGCTGCGCTTGGATCCAGGACCTCCTCTAATCCAGCTTCCTTCATGGTGAGGAGAGCGGACTCATCGGTTGAACCGAAGCGGTGTTTAATGACACGAAGGAGACGGAAGAGCTGATAGCGATCACCCTCTAACATCAGTACGGTATCAACGAGATGTTCTAGCAGTCGTGGACCGGCAAGTTCACCATCCTTTGTCACCTGCCCAGCGAAGATGACGGGCACGCCAGTTTCTTTGGCAGCTTCCGTGAGAATAGCCGCGGAGGCCTTTACCTGAGTAGGGTTACCCGCCTCGCCTGGATGAAGGTCTGTTTTGAGAGACTGTACAGAATCCACCATCACGAGGGTTGGCCGTTGGTCACGAATGGTTGCCGCAATCGTTTCTGCAAGACGTTCATCTAAGAAGAGAAAGGTTGAGGGAATCTGAGGAGAAAGTCGTTGGAGACGTAACCCGACTTGGGCAGGGGATTCTTCCCCTGTGACATATAAAACCGTGCCCTTCTGATGGCAGAGGAGGATTCCTAGTTGTGCCAGTAGTGTTGATTTTCCGATCCCTGGTTCGCCACCAAGTAACGTCACGGACCCCACCACGAGTCCACCACCGAGGAGACGATCAAAGAGATGAAGCCCCGTTTGAAGATGACGACCCTTGATGTCCCCGGCGAGGGACTGGAAGGATACAGGTATACCTGGTTTAGAGGTGGAGAGCGTTCGAATGGTAGCTCCTGGAGGCAGGGCATCGTCCGTCAACAACGTTCCCCATTGCCCACACTCCAAACAACGCCCTGACCATTTGGTCGTTTGTGTGTCACAGGATGAGCAACGGTAAAGCTGAGCTGGGGGCTTTGACATGCTCCATTTTTAGCACGGAAGAATTCGTCTGTCGCTCTATCTTGCGGGGGTGGCTGGATGTAAGGCGCGTGACTCTGTAGATCGCATGATACGCGTAAGAGGCATAAAGTTACCACATCCTGTCTTGACACAAACCGTACTTTCCCAGGCACGGTGGCCTGTCATGCCTTGTCGCACGACCGCGCGACCAGGTCCTGCCCAACGAACAAAAATCATGGAGTGTTGACCGCTATCACACGGTGAATTGGCATTATACCCCCAAAACCAATCTCCCGGTTGAAGCATGTCTGCTAAACTATCTTGTTGGGCACGTACTACCTCTCGTACCCGCGCCTTTGCCAGTGACTGCGCTTGTGCCCATGCTGCTGCAGTAGAATCAGTAATGGGTACGCAATCTGGAGACGCGGTTTTAGTAGGACACGCAGGCGACGCGCATATTGTTGGAGAAAGGGAACGGACAAGAGTTGAATTTTCATAAATATGGCCACCGCGTCCACCATAGGGATGCACCCCCGCCACTCGCCAGATAGCACCGGCGGTCGCGCCACAGTTTCCCAGCTGGACTTCGCACTTTATCGCTTGATCCGCCGCTTGGAGGATACGCTCAACGGGATTGGTCGCCGTGAGACGTGATGGCATTCCTTGTAGAAAGGCGATATCACGTGCCCCACGTTGTGATGGTTGCGCTCGATCTGGGCAGGGCCAACCGGGGTGATGTGCGGTGTATCGGGGGCAATTAGTCCGTTGAGTAAAATGTCCAGGGGGAAGATTGTTGATGAGGCAACCGGTGGGACTTGGTTCTTCACGTGCACCTCCCTCGGCTGGATCTCCACCTGTATTCGTGTCAGAGTCGTTATTCATTTCCTCTTCTGCGGATTCAGGTGCAACAATCTTGAGACTCACAGGGGCAAACCCCGTGATCATAGGGTTCACCGTCTGAAGAATCAGATAGGCTCCGAGGGCGATCATAAGGCCGGCAATGGCATCCTGGATAATCTTCTTTCCTGCAGCGATGTCACCCATGGACGCTCCAATGAGATAGCGGAACCCTCCATAGACCGTCATAACAATAGCCACGATGGCGACAATGCCAACGGCATACCGATACATGGTCGCGACATACTGACCGACATGGGCACTTGTCAGACGGCCGCCACTGCGTACAACCGGATCGAACTGCAGCCCAGGCGGGGTGGCACTAAGGCGAGGCGTCTCCGCAGGAATGGCACTAGCTGGGAGGGGAGTCGTTGATGGAGCTGCGGCTGGTGGGGGAGACGGTGTCGTTGGCATGTCCTGCGCATGTGTGACAAGGCCGCTGCATAAAAGCATGGTCAATGTTAGCAAAATTGAGAGAAAGAACGGTTGTATACGCAAGGTAAAATACATAGCAAGTAATTCAATACTGCGGAATGCAGGCTTCAAGCTGTGCGAGGGTTGGTGCAGGAGCTGTTTCCGTGCGTGAGACGCCCCGAAGCATTTGTCGAATGGCATTTGCACGCCGAGTTGCCCCAGGCACTCCACCACGACAGCCTAACTCAGCAAATTTTTGCAAAAAACAATCTATCCTTTGACTTTCCGTACCATTTTGAACAGCACTACAGGCTTGAAAGACGATCCCAAACCCTGCTCCGCAACGACCAGGATTATTCATCACCGTTGCCCACATTGCCTGTCCAAATTCAGAACGAAAACCATGGCTTGAAGCGATACTCACCCGTTGAGTATATTTACGATAGGCATCTTGTAGTTGCGCGATGGCAAAAGCGCGTGTTGGCAATGCGGTACGAAGCATGGCCAGATAGTCAGGATTACAGACCCACCCATGATCTGTTTGATTTGATAGGCAAAGAGATTGATTTGTAAGGGGACGATTATGCCCTGCAGTCATGACACGGGCATAAACGGCAGGATCAATTGTACGCAAACTCGCCATATGACGAGTGAATGACATGTGCATCGATCCGATGATGCCATACGTTCCACCGTCCAATCCCTCAAAGGAATGGAAGGTTTTTGAGCGACAATCGCTAGTCGTTGCTTTCAGAAATCTCCCAAACGACCCTCCGCAGGGACCTATGAGAGCCTGGCATGCAGGATCAGGGGTTCTAGGAGAACGTGGTCCACAGGGAACACGCCCACTACAGCCATTACACCATACCGTGCTGTTTCTGACACGAGGATGCGCCGTGAGCGTCTGACGACAAAACATGGCAGGACCAGGTCCCGCGGCGGGAGCATTTACGGCTCCGGCCTCTTCCGGATGCCCTTCGGCGGGTGGGCTGTCATCTTCATTATCTGGATCTTCTGACGTAATAACAGATAGACGAGTGGATTGGAACCCCGTTATCATAGGGTTCACGGTTTGAAGAATCAGATAGGCACCGAGGGCAATCATAAGACCAGCGATCGCATCTTGGATGATTTTCTTCCCTGCAGCGATGTCTCCCATGGAAGCACCGATCAGATATCGGAATCCACCATAGACGGTCATGACAATAGCCACGATGGCGACAATACCAACCGCGTATCGATACATGGTTGCGATGTATTGACCAACGTGGGAACTATTGACAGTTCGACCACCTTCCAGCGTGTTCGGAGTAAACTGTAACCCAGGTGGATGTTGAGACAAGGCGGGATTAAGATCTCCGGGGACGGCAATATCTCCAACATCCCCTCCGGGAGGGGTTTGCTGAGCATGAACCAAAAGGGGCTGAGAAAAGGCCAACCAAAAAGGGAGGAACAGGATGGAGAGAAAACGCATTCCCGTAGCTAACTGCGTAAATCCAAGCATAGTTATTTTTTGAACACGGCACGTTCAACGGAGGCCTTCAGTTGTTTTGCAGTGACATAGCCACCTAAGACCTCTCGTCCAATAAAAAATGTAGGAGTCCTGACAATATTGTTTGCATCGGCGATTTTTAGATCTTCTTGGAGTTGCTGAAAAGACTTTATGGAAGTGAGACAGGTATTGAATACGGATTCGTTAAGACCGATAAGCCTAGCAATTTTTTTCACCGCCACGATATTTAACGCGTTTGCCTGCAGCAGAGCATCATGCATTTCCCAAAATTTTCCCTGATCCTTCGCGCAACGTCCCGCCAAGGTTGCAACCATGGTCATGGGATTTTCTTGCCCAAGGGGAAGATCTCGCCAAACGAGGCGAATCCGTGGTCCCGTGTTTTGAAAAAGTTTGATGATTTCTGGTTCGCTCGCACGACAAGCTGGGCATGTAAAATCCGCAAATTGCACAATCGTTACCGTATCAGTGGCGGTTCCTCCTTTCGCCGGAGCGGTAGACCGTAATAACGGGAGACGAGGAGGGGGCAGCACTTCCGGGAGACGAGGAGGGGGTGCCCCAGCCATAAAATGTGTTCGTGTGTCAAAAACGTATCCCCAGAGAAAAAGGCCACTGAGGAGACTGAATGCCCCTAAAAAAAACCAGAGGGTAGAGGTGCGGTTCATCGCCATACTAGCGAAGGGAAAATTTTGCGAGATGACCTGTCGAGCGCTCGTTGTAGTAAACGGATGAGCCATCAGGGGACAAGACCACGCTTGCGAGGGTTGGCCGACCGTCGGGTTGGCCTAGATTCGTTGTCTTGCCCGTCTGTAAATCAATACGATAGATATTATCTGGAATGTCAGCAAACAGTTCACGCTGCAGCCCAGCTCCATTTTCGAGAGCGATGGGGACGGCACAGATAATAGATGTTTCATTTTGCCAAGCACATTTATCTGCCCAGGTATTTAAAGCAATTGTACGCCTATTCGTGTTCATAGCATCACCCGCTGCTCCGCTAATCCACAATGTTGGTTTATATCCATCATTGGAATTATATACACTATAAAGTATGTTATTCCCTGTGGGTGACCAGTTTGGAATGAATCCGCGACCTTCAACGATAAGATTCTTAAAATTTTCTTGATGTTTCCCAACCATGACTAATGCCTGACGATCGAACCCGATGGGCTCACCAGTAAAAGAATAGGCCACCGTCTGATCATTTGGAGACCAGCTCACATGCACCTTATCTTGGTTCTGGCCAAGTTCAGCGACGGGGCGGGCGTTTGATCCATCAGGGTTCGCTATCATGAGAAAACGGTTTGTTTCGTTGTTACCAACACTTTTGGCAGCAATTTTATCATCTTGAGGAGAAAACTCAAAATCTTCCCAGTATTTTGGGAGGGTGAGCTGTTGTTCTTGCATAAAATCATACAATATCTTTGATCCGTCTGGATAGGTTAAAATAGCTTTATCTGTTTTATTTCCCCAATCTACATTTTCGACATTGGAAAAGGCTTGGGCGGACATGGGGACGGTGGTACCGTCATCCAAAATTTTGTAAAACCTTCCATCAAGGGGGTTATAGGAGCGAATCCCTGTTTTATCCGCACTTAAAGAAATGAAATTGTTATAATTTGTATTTAGAATCGTCGTTCGTTCATCAACCTGTTTGGCTCCGGTCGGCTGTTCTACCGGGAAAACGGCACCTGGTGCCGGCAGGGTTCCTTCTGCGGTAGTGGTAACGATGCTTCCCGTTCCTGATACGGCATTAGGGAGTTGACCAAGATATTCAGGATAAGTTTGTTTTTCGGAGAGGGGTTCTGTTGATCGAAAAAAGACGCGATAGATCAAAAAACCCAGCAAGATCGTGACACCTAAAAACGCAACAACAAACAAAATCTTTTTCAAACGGTCGCTCATAGTCACACATCATCATACCATGCAAGAAGGAGACTCACCAAACATGAACAGCGGAATAGACGGCGTACATAGGCCCCGCGATAAAGGATACCTGTAGGGCCAGGCCCAGAAAAATAAGGAATACGACAAGTAGATCCAGTGCCACCGTTAACATATCCTCCCACGTTGAGCTTTTCGGCACGTGTGGACTTTTTGGCCAGATCTTATTCATGAGCTGTACGTTCATGAGCAGAAGGGTGATAATCACGGTTTCAGAACCACCTGCCTTGGCCAAATTCCATGTTTTTTTGTTTGCCAGAGGTGAGCCACTTTTTTTACCTCCTTGCATTTTTCTTTGTGTACGCTGAAGCTGACGGCCACCTTGTTCTCCCCGAAGGTTTTTCTTGTATGCTTCATATTGTTTACGCTGAGCATCCATCTCTTCTCCGTCCGGCTCTTGCTCATGAATCGGCTGGGGATCAGAAAGAAATGCTGGTGGAGCGAATTGTGTATTCAACCGTGCACGTTCTTTTTGGAGTTCAAGGCTTCCTGCCCTAGCACCATCTTCACCTTCGCCAAAGGGTTGTTGTTGCTCTGTTGAATAGTGTCCTCCATTCGTCAAGGACTGGGAGTCCATTTCTGGAGCAAACGCCTGATCACGCGTGTCATGCAGAACAGATGCATCTTGTCTTCCAATATTATCTGAACGAATAGGTCCCTGCTCATTCATCCCAAATTCTTGGGAGCCATTCCCAGGTATATCCTGTCCAGCTTGTGAGGAGTATCGGGTATTGAATAATGGGCTAAGAGGATGAAGCGTCTGCTGGGGTCCGCTGAGAGATTTTTGGGTGGAGGTATCCGCTAGTGGAATGGCCTGTGTTCCGGCGAGAAGGGGACGACGTCGCAGACCGGTAGATGAAGTCACCTGTTGGCCAATCGGAACGATGATACCGCCATCCTGTTGCTCGAGAAGCAGGGCTTCCGGAATCGTCTGAACGAGGGCCATGAGGAGCTCTTTCGGAGGCTGAGAGGACATCTCCACATTTCCCATAGACAACTTTAGGGCACCTAAAGCCGACCGTGTTACCGCACTTGTTGTTACGAGGTTGAGCTGTTCGTTAAGAAGGTGCTGTCGCCGATCAGTTAAGTTCGATAAACGAGAATCATCTGTCTGTTCTTCCATTCCATCTTGACGAACATAATGGATGTCTTCTCGTTTGGCACGAATCTCTTGACTCACGTTGCTCAATAATTCTCCAATCTGTGCCTTTTGTTGACTCAAGGATGTCAGTTTTTGTGTTAAGATCTGTTCTCGTCGCTTTCCCGCGGCAAGGAGGTGTTCGGCATGAAGGCGCGTAGGGGTTCCATTTAGCGTGATGTCCACAAAAGCCTGTGGCATTGAGGCTCCCATCGAGCCTGCCAGTGCACCTGCAAGCACCAATTTTGGCATGGCAGACGGACTCGGCGGTGTCAAAGAACGGATCTTAAAGCCTGCCACGACATTAGGTTTGGATGTGGAACCTACTACCGCTGTTTTACGTTGGCGAAGTTCGTCACGCATTTGACGAATGGTAGGCTCGTCGCCTGCTGATGCCGAGGTCATCCGTTGATCCCCTGAACGTGTCACGACTGGCTGCTCTTTTTTTGAAGGCTCAGGGGACGATCCTGCGCGTTTCCGGTCAGGTGCAGTAGATATTGTGTCGGTATTTGATGTATCGGAAGATGTTCCTGCTATTGATGAGGTAGCTGCTTCATCACCCTCGTCCTCATGCATCGGGGACGGTGATTGCTCCTCCCTTTCCAGTGCTGATTGTTTTTTTTCAAGAGTTGTTTCAGCGGTTGTGGGTGGAGGATCGATGTTCAATGCT
>CAYHOM010000035.1:0-9305 GCA_964358345.1 uncultured Gammaproteobacteria bacterium | reverse complement strand
GCACATCCACGTGTCCCGTGGCTCGTCGAAGCATTCGCCACAATTACTTTGTTATGTGTGTACGTGTGACGTTTTATGGTAGCTAATAACAGCGGGAGGCGCTTCTCTTCATTTTTGGTAGGAATAACAATCGAAAGCAGCATACAAGATCAGTTAAGAATAGCCCAAGCGGCAATCCCCGTGGCCACGCTGACATTTAAGGATTCTTTTCGTCCATGTTGCGTAATCTTTATCATACCATCACAGACGGAAAGGAGTGAGGGAGAGATCCCCGTTCGCTCATTCCCAACCAGAAGGGCCAACTGAGGGGGTGCCAGAAATTCGGCAAGATCTACCGCGCCCTGAGCAAGCTCGAGAGCATGGACCGATATCGACTGTATACGCAGTTCCTTGATAAGCGCATGGACATCCAATCGCTGTTCCCAAACCACCGTGTTTTCTGCTCCTAAAGCAACTTTTGCAAGCTTAGGATCGGGCGGGCATACGGTGTACCCGGTCAGCCAAAGCTTATGCACACCCAAAGAATCGCTGATACGAAACAACGCACCCACATTTTCACGCGAACGGATATCATGGGCGATGAGTTGCAAAACAGGACGTGGCAACATCCGCCGTGTTGTAACGATTTTTCGAAAAAGAAGCAACCTCACTCATGAAGAGACTCTGGACGAAGATATTTTTTGCCCTTATGGTTGCCGTATGAAATACGGCGATATTATCGGTGGAACCATCACAGACATTGACCACAAAGGACGCGGAACTTTTGTCTATCCCCTCCCCAGCTCTCCCGAAGAGACACGGACCGTTGTCGTTCCCTTTACCACCTTGGGTGATCAGGTGGAGGCAACCTTCGTGAAACGTGATCAGGGAATGTGGATCACAAGGCTAGAACACGTTTCCCATCCAAGTCCCGATCGTATCCAGGCTCCATGTCCTCATGCTGGTGTCTGCGGGGGTTGCCTTTGGCAGCACCTCACCTATCCCGCTCAGTGCACCCTTAAACAACAGATGATCGCCAAAGCCTTGTCCGAAGCAGGACATGCGGAGCGGCCTAAACGGTTTATCCCCTGCCAAAATCCCCTATATTACCGTAATCGAATGGACTACGTGTTTGGCTGGAAGGGTGAGCTCGGTTTAAAAGAATATGGATCATGGAATCGCTATATAGATATTCAAACGTGTCTTTTACTGGATGAGGACACGCCCACCATTCTCGACCATGTCCGTCGCTGGATGCGTGACCTCCGCCTCGAGCCCTGGGATGCGAAACGACACACTGGCCAGGTACGCTACTGCGTTATCCGCCTTGGCAAACAAACGAACGAACGGATGATAACGATTGTCGTACACAATCTCGCATCGCTCACGCATCAGGCAAAGGCGGAGCTGCATACACGACTCACCCCTTGGTGTACCACGTTATATCTCGGGGAGAACCCAACCATGACCGATCTCTCCTTGGCGAGCACCCTGGAACTTCTCCATGGT
Organism: uncultured Gammaproteobacteria bacterium; assembly: GCA_964358345.1. Lineage (GTDB taxonomy): Bacteria > Patescibacteriota > Patescibacteriia > 2-12-FULL-60-25 > 2-12-FULL-60-25 > CAYHOM01. The sequence continues at coordinate 7,817 of CAYHOM010000035.1, read as the reverse complement.
AACGCGTATCTCACCGAGGAAGTGCATCACCTCAGCTATCTCATCCATCCTAATTCCTTCTTTCAGACCAATAGCGAGATGGCCGCACAGCTTCAGCATGCTGTTCTTGATGAGATGGGCGATGTCAGGGGTAAACATATTCTTGATTTGTACTGCGGCCTTGGATTCTTTGGCATCGCCTGCGCGAAACGCGGCGCAACGGTCTACGGACGAGAACTTGATCCCTTCGCCATTAACCTCGCCAAACAAAACAGTCAACGTAACGGCGTAGCTCATCTCGCCACGTTCGAACAGGGAACGGTAGAAACGTACGACTGGAATACCCGACCGCCTGATGCGACCATCGTGGATCCGCCGCGTGCCGGACTCCACCCGCACGCCCTCAAGACTCTCATCGAGAAAAAGCCTCCAACGATCATCTACGTCTCCTGCAATTATCGCTCGTTCGCGACGGAACTCACCCTGTTGAAACAGGTCTACCGAGTTGCCTCGATGACGGCCTTGGATCTCTTTCCGCAAACACCCCATGTAGAGCTGGTGACGAAACTTGTGCTATCCTAATGACATGCCTGAGGCACACAAGAAATCAGGGTTCGTCACCTTGGTTGGCCGTTCAAACGTTGGAAAATCAACCCTTCTCAATAGCCTCATTGGGACAAAGTTGGCGATTGTCACGCCGAAACCTCAAACCACCCGCCGTCCGGTGCGCGGCGTTTTGCACGATGAACGGGGGCAAATGGTGTTTGTCGATACCCCTGGGATGTTTTTAGGAAAACATGACCCGGTCACGATGCGTCTCAATGAGCTCGCACGTGAACAACTCGATGGGATTGATGTCGCCGTGTATGTTGTAGATCCAACCCGCGAACCAGGGAGTGAGGAAGAACACATCCAAACAGTTCTCAAGGCCCTTTCCACACCAAAGGTGGTTGTCATGAATAAAATGGATTTGCCTCCACACGAACGTCCCTGGACAGAGGCCTTTCGTACCCTCGCTATTGGCCATGGGGCAATGTTATCCGTTTCCGCGAAGACGGGTGACGGACTACGTCTCCTCGTTGACCATCTTTTTTCTCTTCTCCCCATCGGGCCAGGATATTATCCCGATCACCAGTATACCGATGTTTCTCACGGACAGTGGCTAGCCGAACTCATTCGTGAAAAAGTCTTTCTCCGCCTAGAGCAAGAAGTTCCCTACAGCATCCATGTTGAGGTCACCGAGGACGAGCAACAAAAGAAAGGGATGCAGCATATTGAAGCCATCATCTGGACCACGGATGAACGGTATAAACGGATGATCATTGGGGCTCAAGGGCAGATGATCAAACGCATTGGGATGGATACGCGCAAAGAACTGGAACTCGTCATGGACACGAAGGTCTACCTCGCCTTGGAAGTGAAGGTTGACCCAAACTGGCCACAACGCTTTCATTAACCCAAGATCGCTATGCCAACCTCCTCTTCTGCCGATCTTCATAACCTCTTCAAACGGGTACGTGAAACCCACCTGCCCGTAATGCCTGCCGCGACGGCAAAGAAGAAAAAACTCGAACGCCAGGCCATCGCAGAGAAGGTGCAGGACTATTTTCGGCGAAAGTTTATCCGTGAACCTGACCGCGAAGCACTATGCAGTGTGTTGTTCGGCTGCCAGGTATGGCCCACCGAGGAGCTTTTACTGGAAGACTTAGTGCGCGCCAAAATGGATGGGCATGCCGAACGTATTGCCTTCCTACGCGATTTGATCCACGCCAATAGCTGGAGTTCTCACCTCGCTCACTCCCATGATGACCTGATTAGCCAAATCCATCGCTTGCAACACGTCTTCCAGAAAGAAAACGTACCCCCGGAACGGATCCGTCAACAGGGCACACGCGCTCTTGATGAGCACGCACATCAAGGCGAGGTCATCCTCGATGCCCTGCGTCAACATATCGATGGAGACCGTGCGGAGGCGGCCACGCGAGCGATAGAAGTGTGGATGGATGAGGCCTGGGAGCAATTTCGCCTCATCAAACGATCCATGCCATTTGCCTGGGCACAAGTAAAGACGTTGCGAAAAACCCGCCCTCAACTACGCATCATTTTAAAACGGATTGAAGAGCTACGGGAAGTCCGGGATCAGCTCTACGTACAGCGGCTTTACCCTGTCCTGTTTCGTGAAGGCAAAGAGCCTCCACACCACGCCGTTTAGTTCAGTGCTTGACGTTTTTCTTCTAAGATCTTTTTTCTATCGATCATCTCGGCATGTGTCCGACGAATCTTCTCGACGACGGCCGCAGGTGCTTTGTCCACAAATTCCTGATTCGCAAGTTTTTGCTCAAGGGCGGTGAGATAACGGGCCACCTCGACAATCTCTTCTGTCAGTTTTTTTCGTTCCTCGTCAACATCACGCACACCCATCACATCCAGACCCACCAACGCATGCCCAGAGGCCGTCACGACGTACGCCTCAGGTATGTGGTCGACGATATCTATCTTTTCCGCCTGCGTAAGACGCTGCATCCACGTCACATGCTCTTGGACCACTGGACGCAGAGCCTCTTCAACAGACACCGCGAAAGTAACTCGCTTGGATGGCTCGACATGTTGCTCCGCCCGTAAACGTCGCATGTCCGTCACAAGTTCTTGAAGACGGAGGAAATGATCCGTTGACGATGATGGCTGCACCGAAACCGTAGGCCAAGGAGCTACCATCACCATTCCCTCATAACCTGCTAATTTCCAAATATACTCTGTTACGAAAGGTGTGAACGGGTGCCACAAGGACAAGAGCGTTCTCAGGATCTTATCAAGGATCACACGCTTTCCTTTTTCAACTTTGGCAATTTCCAGATACCAGTCCGCCAGATCGTTCCAGGTAAATTCACGGAGCTCTTCCCCAGCAGCGGAAAACTGTGCGGCCTCTAACTTCTGCGTCACGCTCTTTGTCACCGCGCTCAGTCGCTCCTGTATCCATCGATCCGTCAACGTTTCCTTCGGAGCAGCGGTCTCATCACCAGATATCGTCGTAAGCATGTAACGACTGACATTCCAGAGTTTATTGACGAGGTTGCGCGCCCCCTCCACCTTCTCTTCATAAAAACGCGAATCGTTCCCCGGCGTCGTTCCAATGAGAACGCTCCAGCGCAACGCATCACATCCATGCGATTGAATGATATCAAGCGGATCAATGTTGTTCCCAGATGATTTTGAAAACTTCTTCCCCTGCTCGTCACGGAGGATGCCGTGAATATAGACATCCTTAAAAGGGATTTGGTTCAAGGCATACGCACTCATTAAGATCATCCGCATCATCCAAAGATAGACGATCTCATACCCCATTTGAATCCACTGCGTTGGATGGTAGGTCTGCATGTCTGTCGTTTGATCAGGCCACCCCAAGGTAGAAAACGTCCAGGCACCTGAAGAAAACCAGGTATCTAACGTGTCAGGATCCTGTTCCCACCCAGGTCCAGGCGACACCGAAGAGGCCTCAACCTCTCCACCCAGGTACCAAACAGGAATGCGATGGCCCCACCAGATCTGTCGCGACAGACACCAGTCACGCAAATGGTCGATACGATCAAGGTATAGTTTTTGATAACGATCTGGATTGATACTCACGACTGATTGGGGATCACCACACAGTCCCGTTGTGACCGCCTCGCGCATAAGATCCTTTAAGCTCTTCCCACCGCTCCCTGGGATGGCGACTTTAACGTCGAGCCACCACTGGGACATGGGAATCGCTTCTATCACGTCACCGAATCGATCGGAAGTGCCCACGTTCTGTATGATCTCCTCTTCCTTTTCGAGCAAACCCTGGACACGTAATCGAGCGACGAGTTTTTCACGTGCTTCCTCAACCGTCAGAAATTGATACTCCTGTCCCGCCTCTTCCGTCATTCTTCCTGCGAGACCGATCACCTCTACGAGTCCTATCGGATCACCCTTCGCCTTTTGTTTCTCATACATCTCAAAGTCGATGGAACTGTGCGCTGGGGTAACGCCAATGGCACCAGTCCCAAAGTCCTTATCCACATTCTCGTCAGCGATGATTTTTATGTGCAGCGGTTCTCTTGCACCAAAATCAATATCATACGTCTTCCCGACAAACTCTTGATAGCGCTCGTCGTTCGGATGGACGGCAACAGCCGTATCCCCCAACTTGGTTTCAGGGCGCGTCGTAGCAATGTTGATCGGAAACTTTTTGCCATCCATGGTTCTCCCGTAGTTGAAGGTATACAGCTTGGCTGGACGCTCGACGTACACAACCTCATCATCCGAGCAGGTTGACTGTCCTTTCACCGACCAGTTGACGACACGATAGCCCCGATAGATCAGCCCATCACGGTACATCCGACAAAAAAGTTCATTCACCGTTTTGCTGCGCGGCTCATCGAACGTAAAGGCTAAGCGCGACCAGTCGCAGCTGGTTCCCATCTTTTTTACCTGATGTAAAATAGTGGATTGTGATGCTAATGCAAACTCCCGGATCCGCTCTAAAAGTTTTTCACGCCCCAGTTCTTGGCGTGGGTTTTTCATCCCCCCTTCCATGAGCATCTTTTCCACTTATGCCTGCGTAGGAAGTGCCGCATGATCTGTCCCTGGAATAAGCAGGGCCTTACGCCCACGCATCCGTTGAAAACGGATCATCGTATCCATGAGGGCATTTTCCAAAGCATGACCCAAATGCAACACTCCTGTCACGTTGGGCGGAGGCATCATGATCGTATAGGGCTCTCTCTCCTTTTCGCGTTTCGGTAGATGGTCAGGATTAAAGAACCTGGAATCCTCCCATGCTTCATAAATGGCGTCTTCTACCGCTCGTGGATCGTACGCTTTTGGCAATGCATCTTGGGACATACGGATAATGGTCACAGCTTAACGGATCACCCATAGAATGGGAAGTTTTTGACAAAGAATTGTAATACCCATAGTCTAGTGCGTTCCTCTACGGCCATGGCCCTCACCCCCCATCAACAGGTTACGGAGCTGATTCAACGTTCCCAGAAACATATTCTGGTGGTTACCCGTGAGCACGCAAGCACCGACGGCCTATCCGCCCTAGTGGCCATGGGCCTTCTCCTCAAGACATGGGGGAAGAAATTTGATCTGGTTGCCCCGGGCAAGGGGGTAACCCAAACCCCTTCCTTTTTATCAAAAGATGTTTCGATATCGTCTGATGTCGGGGCGACCCGTACCTTCCATATTCGGCTGAACACGCAAGAGGTCCCCCTCGGTGAGCTTTTCTATGATGTCAAAGACAATATTCTTGACATTACTCTCGTTCCGACACACCACACTTGGACTGCCAAGGATGTCACCACCCATTATGGAGAGGATCGGTATGATCTTATCATTGCCCTCGACTGCCCGGACCTTGGCTCCCTTGGCACGCTCGGACGAGACCATGCCGATCTTTTTTATCGGACGACCATCGTCAACATCGACTGTCACGCCACCAATGAATACTGGGGACAGACGAACCTTGTGGACTTGAATGCTGTTTCGAACACCGAGGTGCTCTACCATTGGATCCATGGTCAAACCATAGAAATGACGGAGTCGCTCGCGAGTGCCCTCTTAGCAGGGATGATTGCCGAAACAAAAAGTTTTCGTACACCAAATGTCACTCCACAGACTCTCATCACCTGTTCAGAACTGATCCATGCAGGCGCACGACGGGATGAGATTGTCCAACATCTTTGGCGTACACGCAGCGTGTCCACGCTGAAGCTATGGGGACGCGCCCTGACACACCTTCACGAAGATCACGAAATCGGCCTCATCTGGACACAACTGAGCATGGCAGACTTTCTGGAAGCAGGCCTTCCGGCTGAACACCTAGAGGGGATTGTTGAAGAACTTCTTGCCTACTGCCCAGAAGCAAAGACGGTCGCGTTGATCTGGCAACACAAGGACGGACTCCATCTTACCATTCATGCTTCCCCCCCTTATTCCGCCGCAGACCTTGCCCGAACATTTGGCGGGGTTGGAACACGTGAACGCGCGACCTGTCAATTTTTAGAGACACACGATCTCATCGAGGGAACAACCGTTATCGTACAGCGTCTTTCCGCTGCCATCCGTTGTCTGAAAACATAAGGCATGATGACATTTCGATCATGGGATGAAATCTTTCATCATTTTCTGCAGATCCTCCTTATCTTTTCCCAACTGCCGCATGAGATCTTCGATCCGCTTACGGAGTGCCGTATAACCGTTTTGGGATACTCTTCCCGATAATCCCTCCTTGTTTGCGCGCACCTCATCATCAGCTTGTACCCCCGTCAGCATATCAAGAAGCCGCTCCAACCCGATCTCTTCCTGTCGGACACATTGGATCGTGCGCACGGCATCTTCATGAAGCTCCTTAGATGTTTCGTATCCAAACGTGGGTCCCTCCCCTAATGGTGATGGTTGACGCATATACTTAGGTCTTTTGAAGTTGCTGATGAATCCAATCCAGCCTTGATGGGGTATGGGCGGGTGCCTGCGCTAGGAGATCACGCAAACGTTGACCTTCGGCCCGAACATGCACGACACGACTTTGGATGGCATGCATGTCCTGTGCGATGGAAGAGAGCTTACCGGTGGTATGTACAGGAAATACGGATGGGATAGGCCGTGAGGGACGGTGAAGAGGATTCAGCATATTAGGGAAGGGAAGCGGCGGTGTTCGTTGTGACTTGTACCGCCGAAGCCAGGGCGGCCGTGGCTGAATGATCCTTTTGCAACCAAACCGCTACCTGACGATACTTTTTTAGATAGTCCATGGTTTCATGATAGAGTACCCGTTTTTGCAACGCCGCAAGCTGCACACGCGTCTCAGACTGGTCCTGTTCGGCTAATCGTAACTTTTTCTGTAAGGCTTTTTTTGCGGTAGCCTTTTTTTCCTTGACGATCTCCCGCTTGTGGGACTTTATCTCTCCAGCCAGCTTCTGAAGGCGACGATCGAGCTGCCGAATACGCTCCGGACCACTTGCTAACATGGTGTCCCATTCGTCAACGGCGCGAGACACACGTGCCGGACCCCCATTGTAGGCCGCGACGACAAATTCCGATGCTTGAGCATCTCCACGCAGATAGCGCTCACGGACGGAGGCGGGGAGCTCATACAGGAGTGTGTCGAGGTACAGGATGCCTGCCTTTAAGGAACTGGAAGCATATTCCATGGCTCGTAGGAAGTCTGGCTCCAACCCAACATCCGAGCGCTGACGAACGAGAGCGGCGTACGTTTTCGGCATAAACTGCGCCAAACCACGGGCCCCAGCGACGGACCGTGCATAGCCAAAAGCATTGTCCGGATTAGCCGCCAACATCACATAAAACACCTCCATCCCTTGCTCACCCTCCGTAGCTAGCGTGGTGGTGTCGGTATGCTCAATGACAGCAATCGTTTGAGGAAGAACTTCCTGGATAGTATCGGCAACTAATTGACTGGGAAATGCGCGAGATGCCACACGCGACTCACGCAACTCCTCATAGATCGTTCTTGTTAACCCCGTTAGACGCTCCTTGCCGAGCTGGATCATCTGAGGGGTGTGGAAGGCTGACTGATAAGGGGTATATACAACATAGTTGGCGCGATACTGTATTTTCTTTTTCGTCCCCACTTGGCTGACCAAGGGGTAATAGGCACCGATGACGGTGCCTTCATCCACCGTTTCAGAGATAAAAGAACGGATCCCCTTGCTTTGCAGTTTCTCCAAGGAAGCGGATGTAGGAATAAGTTCAACGGATGAGGTGACGAACGGATCTGTCGAGGTAGGCGACTGATGCCACACGGCCAAACTGACCGTGACGCGCTTACTGAGCGATGAGTAGGTCTGCTG
>CAYHOM010000034.1:0-9407 GCA_964358345.1 uncultured Gammaproteobacteria bacterium | reverse complement strand
TGGATAAAAACCGTTCCCCTTTCCGTCATCGGACGAGGGGCGGGCGATGAATTTGTAACAGCCGGTGGAATCAACACGCACGAGGTGAATCCACACACCATGGAATCAAAAATCACGCCTGGATTATTTTTCGCTGGCGAGATATTGGATATTGATGGATATACCGGCGGATTTAACCTTCAAGCTTCCTGGGCAACTGGACGTCTAGCGGGATTATCCGTGGCGAGCCGCGAGAACAGAAAGATCTAAGGTTTCCGAAAACGAAATTCGCTGTACAAAATCTGGAGAATGACTGACGACCATCAAGCCGCCTCCATACGCTTCAAGGGCTTTTGCGATCACAGGAAGATGACGAAAGTTGATGTGATTGGTTGGCTCATCCAAAATCAAGAGGCCGGGTCCCTGCAACACGAAGCGTGCGAAACAAAGCAATCCCTTTTGACCTTCTGACAAAGAACCGACCTTATTGCGCAAAAGATCACTCGAGAGAAGAAATTCTGAAGCGACGGCGCGCAGACGCTCGTTCGAAGGCATCTCCATCACTTCCGCTAAGACATCATAGGCGGTGGCATCAAAGTTTAGGCCTGAGAAATCTTGTCGGTAGTAACCCACCTTGACGTCTGGTCCGATCTTGATACCTGGATCCGTCCCCTCTGCCAATGTCTTGAGAAGCGTGGTTTTGCCAATCCCATTCGGCCCAAGGATCAGAACACGGTCACGCTTACGAATGACGAGATCGACAGGAACATGAATCACCTCATGGTTCTTCATGAGACTGACGGACGTAACCGTGACAAGAGCTCCTAAAATATCCTGATGAGGAATCGTGAAATCACGAATCGTCTTGTCATCACGTCGCACATCGACCATATCGTCCTCTGCTTCTTCGACCTGATCACGAAGCTTACTCGCCAACTTGCGCATCTTTCCCCCTTTATTTGCAAAGAAGTTAATCTTGTCTTTACGATCCTGAATTTCCTTCAAGAGACGTGCATTCTGCATACGCTCACGTTCAAGTCGAGCCGCAATCTCCTCCACCACGTCAAAATAGTTACCAACGTATTGCTCCACCTTGCGGGTAAAGACATCCAGATGAAGCACACCTTCTGTAAAAGCATTCAAGAAATCTGCATCGTGAGAGATGACGAGGACGGTTTTTGGATACATGATCAAAAAAACCGTGAGGTGCTCGATCCCCGCTTGGTCAAGATTATTCGTCGGCTCATCTAACAAAAGAATGTCCGGATTCTGAATCAGCGCATAGGCCAATAAGAGACGCGCCTGCTGACCACCGGAGAACTCGTTCACACGTTTTTCCAACGGTGCGAGCAGATTCACGGTTTCAAGGACCTCTTTGAGCTGACCATCAAGATTGTAGGGAACTTCGGCAAAGGCATGTGCGAAGAATTCACGGATGGTTCTTTCCAGATGCTCCCGTGGCATGACCTGGAGAGCCGTCGCAATCGTTGCTCCTTTTTCAATATGAATAGCCCCTTTCTGCGGCTTTAGGGTACCAGTAAGCATTTTAAAAATCGTGCTCTTCCCGGCCCCATTTTGCCCCATCAAGGTAATTTTTGCGTTTTCACGAATAGAAAAATCGACTTCATCCAAAAGAAATTTATCTTCCTCATATCCAAAAGTGACACCGCTAAAGCGGACAATGACATGACCGTGATCGATGGACATAAAATGCAGTATATGACCAGATATATTTCAAAAAAGCAAGCTCCCGCGAAACGCTCAGGGTTTCTGTTGTTGTTCCGTGACAAATATCACTTATGCCAAATTATTTTGACGACGAACAAGAGCGCGAGAAGGTTCACGGTCACGTCCCTCTCTTGAGGATAACGGGGTTTTCCACATTCTTGTATGGTAAAAACCACCCCGTTTCATACGGGATGGTTTTTGTTTCTTGTTGATTTACTCCTGATCGTTCAATGTTTTTAAAATGGCATCCAGCTTGGCGTTGATCGTGCGGAGCTGTTCATTAACACGATCAGATCCACCTTCATCTCCACGAACATCACGTGATTCTCCTCTGGGAGCTCGATCAAACCGGTCTGAACTGGAGATGCGGCGGGCAGCGCCTGTTTCGTCTTTCACGAAACAACTCCCACATAAGACGGGCTTGCGACCATTTGGCTTAAATGGGACTTCACATGGGTTTCCACAACTCGCGCAGATAGCACGATGCATCGTCGGCCTTCCCCCGTCTCGATCGCCATACGATGGGCGGCTTCCAAAACGGTTTTGGGTGAATGGTTTTTTCTTAAACATAGGGAAATAGGATTCTTAAGTGAATCGCTGGAGCCTAGCAGTGATCCGGATAAATAGCAATGCCGCTTCCTCAAAAGGGATCACTCCTGACACTGTTTGCACGCATCTTTCCTCGCCGTACCTCTCTTACCCTTTGCTTACATGAAAAGGCGGACCCATCAGCATGATGGACCCGCCCAGGAGGATATGATGAGCATTCTTTTTTGTTCCCAGTGTTTATTGAGCCAGTCGGGATCGGCGTCCACCTCCGTGCGGGAGTGGTGCTCTGCAGAAATGTACAGCGACCGACCGATGAGGTCGCTTGCATCCAAGATGCCACGACCCTTCCGTTGACCTTCTTGATGTCCCTCCCAATGGAATGTGAGTGACAGAATGGGTGCTCCCGGCATCGTTTCAAGAAGCGCGACGAACCCCCCTATGCGAGGACGCACATACACATCTTTCCGCGTTCCATCCGGAAAAATGACCACGGAGGCCCCGTCTGCATTGGCCACCGTTCCACAGGCGGCAACCGATGCGAGATCTTCTTTGCCGGCCTTGTGGCGTTTTACAAAACCACACTTCGTCAACATGGCCGCCCAACCAAACGGGGACCAACGCAAGCTCTCCTTCAAGATCCACCGAAGAGAGGTCAGCTTGAAACGCCACATCACATAACAGAGGAACGGGATGTCCGTGATACTCTGGTGATTGGCGATGATGATGAAACCAGCGACCTCTTGAAGACACTCGATCGGAAACGGCGTCACCACCAAACGGATACGAAGAAGACGGAAGAGGTGCCGAGACAGAACCGCCCCATGCCATGTCGTATGCTTGGTGACGATGTAACGAAACGTCTTGCCATCGCCGCATGACAGGATAGCAGCAGAGACGAAGGCGATGAGAAATCCCGGGATCGTGAAGAAAAGAACATGCCCAACGGCGTAGATGATGACCAGGGTACCCCGAAGTTTTTGACACACCGCTTTCATAGGACCCACTCCTTATCTCCTACAGAACCCATCAGAGCCTGATGACGATAACGATGAATAGGAAAAAAGACAAGAAACCTTGACCAAACGGTCGATACCTCCTAAAAAAGAGGTGGTCTGACCATAGAGGTGCTTATGCATGCGGCGACCATCTGGCGGTTGACGATCATCATCCCCATCCTCATCATCGTCCTGCTCATCCTGAAGGAATGTTCATCGGACACTCCTGACCTCACTTCCAGCGTGACGACCGTGGTTCGTACACACCGACAGCGTTCAGATTATTGGTCAGCACATGTGGATCGGAGCGATCCGGCGAACGAAGCGGATCGTCGACGGTATGAGATGCTCCGCACCACCCCCCTTCCTCAACGATCAAGATCTACCCCACGAACCATTCCCGTGGCCCATCTCCCAAGATTGATCATTGCTGCTCAAGAGCTCATTCGATCCCAAGGAGCACTCCCCCATGCATGGGCATGGGAACATGTCCGCGCAAGTGCTCTTTCCGTCGGAAGTAGAATTCCCTTGGAACTCATGCCTGACGACTACGCCCTCATGACCGGTGAAGTCTCTGGTGCCCATTACGACTGGCGTCGTCATCGGATCGGTATTCGTCGAGAATATGTGCAAGGCGGCTATAGAGAACTGACGGTGGAAGAAATCGCCGCCATACTCATTCATGAATGTACGCACGCCACATACCATACAGAGGTGCTCGAACACACCGGGTATACGCGTATGGAGCTCGAACATGTCCTGAATACATGCGATGACACCTCCTTTATGGATCGATTCGCAACCGAGGCACTTGCGCATGTCAATGAGCAAGTCTGGATCGAGACCCACCCGATTCCACTCACCCCTCGTAGCAGATATCAACACCCCATATATGATGGCGCGCATCGATGGATCCATGAGGAGCGCGACAGTGCGCATGCGTATGCCTCGACCATCTACCGCTACGACGGGGTCCATGGTGATGCTCCGCTGAACGGCCACTCAGCCGTCTTCTGCGGGCCCATCGTCGTAAAAAACAGCTCACCCCTTGGACGACGCTTCTACCCAAGCGACGTTGCCCCGGAACTTCTCGTTGATCTCTTCGACGCTCTCCCTCTCATCACCCGGTACGCCCCTCTCGGCTGGTGAGAACTTGACCAGAACAATCGTTCTGGTTTTCAATTTCATACACCATCTCCAATGAACTCAAGGATGTGCCTCAAACACCTGCTCCAATCCTTTTCCGTTGTATCAAGAACGAAGACTGGCAAACACGATTCTTTCACGTATCGTTTTAAGATAATTTGTTGATCTCTGTAGTACGCCTCTCGCTCCTCATACGTCCCTGTTTCTTCTTCACCCATGCTCCAGCACGATACACGTCTGTCTCTTTGATACGATCCAAGATCGCTTCGTCTTGGATGGATAAGAGCATAAGAAATGGACGCGATGTATGAAGGAGTCGCTCTTCTATCGCTTGAAATTCCGTTAGGGAGGAATGTGTACGAAACGCCTGCGTCAGATGCAGTCGATCAATAATAACCGTTTCGGCTTCTTCGTTCTCTATCTCAGAGAGAACGCCTAAGAGGTGTTTGGCGGCGAGAGGCGGATCTTCTTCCTCAAAAATAGGGATCAAGGTCTTTCCTTCTGTGATAAGCATTGAGCCCTTGATCTTCTCCTGCAACATTTTCTCCAGGGTCGTCTTTCCGCTTGAAGCGATTCCTTCGAAGATGATGATCCGTTTCATACGATCGCTACAAAACAATTCTTCCGTGATAACCCTACTTTTTTCGATCACACTCCCTACAAATACCAAACAACTCAAATGAGTGCTCTATAATCTTACTAAACTCTGGCACCTGTTTCAGTGCCACTTTTCCAATATGTTCAAAATCGCATCCATTGAAGTCTCGGATCTTCTCACACATCGTGCAGATCAGATGATGATGATCTTCTCGCTCGTTCCACTCGTAATAGGTTTTACTTTGATGAAGATCCACCCGCCGAACGATCCCCATCCTGTGCAGGGCAACCAGATTCCGATAGATCGTCGCCTTATCTCTTCCCCCAACTTTTTCAACAAGCTGATCGACATGGAGAGGTTTGGTTGATTTTTTGAGCTCTGCAAGAAGTGCCATCCGTGCAGGCGTAATTTTCTGCCCGACTTTTTTTAAGATGGCGGCAAGCTCGGCTTCAAGAAGATCTTTTTTCATAGATGTTTCGGATAGATTACCTGTGTCGTCCAGAAAAGGGCAAGGAATGCTTCTTCCTACCATGCTTGACAGAAGAGTTTCCCATGGCGTTAAATGCAACTGCACTGCTTTTGCGTCTATACGATCTTCTGAATAACGGGTATGTCCATCATTGCTGATTTGTTCAACGAATTTCGCTCAAGGTTAGAAACCATTGAGCATCGCTTAGCGGACGTGATGTTTTCCCCCGTATTGATGGAGGAAGGTTGGTTTCGTGAATCTATGGAAGAACTCAAAGCCCTCGTTCGAGATAGTCGTTTTGAGCCTATTGCGGAAGAGATGATTTCCTCCCCTTACTTTCTCCAGAGAGCACAGCATCTGCGCTCTATCTACGAGCTCTACGAAGTCTTCCTCGAGACAACCACGTGCCTTGATGAGTTACAGACGGGCAAAGATATCTGTCCCTATGTACCCAAAAATGCACCCGAAGAAATTCTCAAGACATCCGAAAGCGCGATTGCCGAAGCAAGGGCAGCTGGCATCGGAGCTGACTCGCGTGTGGCATTTATCGGGAGCGGGCCTTTTCCGGAGACTGCGATAAGACTCGTTCAAGCATTCACCTGTTCTGTAACATGCGTCGATAACAATCCGGAGGCGGTTGTTCTGTCCTCTCGACTTTTGAAAAACTGGGGTTTAAGCGAACGCTTACCCGTCTTTTTCCGTAATGCAACAGATTTCTCGTTCAGGGGGTATACCCATGTTTGGCTTGCCGCACTGGCTCGGCCGAAACGTGAAATCCTTGAGCAGATCTGTGCGACGGCAGACCAAGATCTTACCGTTGTGTGCCGTACCGTGAATGGCTTGCGTGGATTTTTGTATGCATCTGCCAATGACTTTGTCTTAGAACACTTTGATATTGTCGATAAAGTTATCGATCTCACACGCACATCTCACTATGCCCTCATCCTGCGAAAACGTCGTACACACCATCACGCTCTGCAAACATAAAAATGATCTCGGCTGAGAAAAGGGAGATTTTACGGGCGAGTTGATCTCATGCCCCATGAGTCATCATGCTACGCCGAAGGAGTGATGCAACGTTTCGGGTTCTCCAGAGGTGGGGAACCATACTTCTCACAAGGGATGATTCGTTAAAAACTCTTTTAAGAGAGCCCTGGATTTTTTGCCGCCAGCCCAATGATTTTCTTTAAGGTAGGGAGGTGAATATCTTCACGTTTTTTTAATCGTATACAGCTTTTGCCCACGCTCACCTTTCCAAGCTCTTTCGCATACGTCTCGGCGAGATATTTTCCCTGATCTATGGCACATACATAAATGCTCACGTAGTTCTTCTGGTTTGCTAACGCAATAACAGGCCACTCCATTGTCTCTTTTTTGTAGCTTTTATAGGGGAATGATCCATATCCGAGCATGTTATAGGCAAAATGTGGCTTGAGCTTTGGCGCAGACTTCTGAATAAATGCATGCAGAAACCCCATCAATTCCTTGCGCTCCGCAGGCACAGCCTTTAGATATTCAGCGACCGTTTTCGCCTTTGTCAATTTGAACATGTTCATAGTCCCCCTACGTTATCCTTTTTTGGCGTTTTTTGCACCCCAATGGTCAACCCTGTTTGATCTACTACCTCATCAGACGCATGAAACGATAGTAGATCCACGATACCGAAAACACGATAAAAATCAGAAGGAATCCCCATACGGCTTTAGGAGCTCCCCCAACAAGCGAGAGACTGATGGCGAAAATTGCAGATAGAGACCAGATGATTTTTAGATCCAACATCGCCCGATAGGCTTCCTTTCCTGCCCGCCTCATCGTAAGCGATGCTCCACCAATACCAAGGAGAGCTGCGCCCACGAGTCGTGCAAAAAGAAGATCCGTTACAGACAGGCCAAACAAGGAGAGCGTAAACGCTGGCAGAAGCAGGAGCGGGATACCGAACAACATGTCTGCGATGAAATGGGCGAGAAACCATACTCGCAGAGACGCGGGCACGTGATCAGGCATACGCCTTTGCTTCCTTCTTGATCATAGAAGCCTTGGACCCAAGGCCTGCTTCTTTATTGAACGGCTTGGATTGTTTGACCAAGTTCGGCACCCGGAGCGGAAACAGTAATACGACCTGTTGCAGCATCACGAATGACATTGTAGCCCGTCGTGTAGTCGGCGCAACTTGTATAGTGTGCCCCGACTGCCCCTGAATCAAACGGCATGGAAGCGAGCTGATTCGGAACAATACAACCACATAAACTATATCCGCCCACGCCTGACTGAATAGGGGTTGAGACCGCTGGAATGACACCAGCGGCACACGTGAACGTTCCGGAGTTGTCAGCCGAATTTTGACCAATGGCACTCAGAATGGAGGTGACGTGCGCACGACGGCTAGAATTTCGAGCTTGTGAAAATTGCCGACCTGGATTTACCGCGAGGATAACGGCACCAGCAAGAATAGCGATGATAGCAATGACGATCAAAAGTTCAATCAAACTAAACCCTTGGCGAAGATAACTTTTCATAAAAAATGTGCTGTGGGATAAAAGAGGAAAGAGATGTTCTCTTAAGAATTAAGAAGGTGGCTACCTAGGAACAGAGGAAGTGTAACAGATGGAAAAAAGATCAGCAACTTAGAAGACCGCTCCTTCCTCCCAAACAGAGATCGTGACGGGACTACGCGAAGAGAGAACGACACGTATACGAGCGGTTCTTTGTTGCATGGTTACTTGGGTTTTTATGGTCCAGACCGATGACACTTCGATGGGCAAAATCGTACATATCTCGCCGTCGATAGGATATGTTTGGTTTCCGCCATAGCTTGCAGACTGTCCTAAACGTTGCATGGCGTATTCCATGCAGCCGGTTGCGAGGGCGAGTGCTTGGGCTTGCTGTTCATACACGGCGTTCGCACGTCGTTCGTAAAAAAGGGCATCGAAGCCAGCGATCGCAACGGACAAGAGAATGGCACCCATGATTAACACGCTCAGAAGCATGACGGAGCCACGACGTTGCGTGAGGGGTTGTTGCGCAAACATATCATCGTCGGAGTGAGATCGTTTCTTGAACCGTCGTAGCAGTCCCTAATGCGATTAATTCATTGGCAGTCAGAGCCGTCAGTGTCATTCTGATAGAGGGAGGACTTGATGCAACGTGTGCTACCGTGAACTCACGAATAATCGTTCCTCCCGTGAAGAGGCTCGTACGGGAAGTGTTTCCTTCGCTAAATAGGAGTAGGCCGTTACTTAATTCGAAGATCGTCGGGTCCTTGCTAGATTCACTCATAGATAAGATAAGCCTCGTGCTGGTATTTCCTGCAGTAGGCAACGTGATGGCCGTTGCCGCATGTGTACGTGATTCGATTTTTTGAACCGTGAAGCGGATGTTTTCATGGAGGAGCGTATGGGCATTGAATTTTTTTTGTGTATGAAAGGTCGCTTGCATGATGAAGAGAAAACTGGACAATGCCATTGTCACGATTAAGGTATAAAGGATGGTTTCCATTAAGGTAAAACCAGGTCGCCTCCTCAGTAGCATGCGTAGAATGGACATACTATTGAGCGGTGATGATACGCAACGCATCATTTGAACGTACGGCTGCATAGATAATATTATTTTCAAACTTCAGGTCTGCGGCTACTTGTGGGAAATTTAAGCCACCATACGGGGTGAGGGCGGCGGGATCACTTGCTTCAACTATCTTGAATTCCTCGTTTGAGGCAGATGTCGCAAAGAAGGCAAGGGTATCGGCAGCAAAGACCGCATTCACGTCTGTAGCGAGGAGGCTTGTTCCAAGGAGGGTTGGTACATCTGGACTCGTCAGATCGAGAACAAGAACATCTGGGCTGCTAGCCGATCCACTCCGACGTGTAAGGTGGGCGCGAATATCCTGTGGATTGATAAAGATCCCGAGCGCATCGTTTGAACATGCAGCATTTTAGGAACCAGACGG
>CAYHOM010000033.1:0-9453 GCA_964358345.1 uncultured Gammaproteobacteria bacterium | reverse complement strand
GTAGGGGTATAGAACCCTCCCACAGCCTGGCCCCTCTCTCAAACACCAACGAAGGTTGGTGTTTTTCAGTTCCCCTCTTTGAACAGAAAAACAACCTTGGTGAGGGTTGTTTTTCCATGGTGCCGTGGGAGGGACTTGAACCCTCATGAGATTGCTCTCGCTAGCACCTGAAGCTAGTGCGTCTGCCAATTTCGCCACCACGGCTTATAAGTTTGTCGACCGCATCATGCCTTATGACAACATACTGGGTCAAGAATGCATTCGTTTCCCGAACAATATATCTACCAGGACAAATATCCCTGCTTTTAAGAGCTTGCCGATATATTTCGGCTTTAATACAACGTGCGACAAATGCTTGCGTTTATCTTTACTATCACAAAACTGTTCCAAAAATGTCGCCTTCTCCCCCTTAATGATGTCATAAAGGGCACGAAACGTCCGATCACATTTCAAGAGATCCCATACCCAGCGATAGAAACGCTGACGACGATAGTACTCCAAGAGATGCCCATGATGATCGACCGCTAACCAGAAATTCTTCTGAAACGACGCGGCTTTGCCTTCTAAAAAACGCGGAATTAACTTGGCAGCTTCCTTTCCGGATACGACAGAACCCTTGATCCCGTCCGCAGCGAACGCTCCGCACAGGCCCGCCGCATCCCCAATGAGGAGGATATTATCTTTTTGGACCTCACGCAGAGCACCCCCAATAGGAATCAAACTGCCAAATTGATAGGCTGGCTCATCCTGTTCAAAACGAACCACCCCATGGGCGACTAAATCCGCACGAAATTGACGGATGAGCGAAGCGACCTCTCCCCGATCCCCCGGAAGCTTAGCCAATCCAAGACGTATGGCTGGCTTCCCATCCAATATAGTAGGCGATAACCATCCGCCATATCCAAGCGAGAACTCCCCAAACCAGACATGATAGATCGTCTCTTCTGGATGGGGACCAAGAAGGGCGCATCAAAACATCACCTGTTCAAATCCAAAAAGAAAGCGTTTATTCCGATCCAGTCCAGGAACCCGTTCCGCCACCTTTGACCTTCCGCCATCTGCTCCGACTAAAAAGCGTGTCTCTACATCACATTTTCCTTCCGCCTGAGACTGCATTTCTATCCGCATCATTGATCCAAGGTTCTTGATCCCATGGAACATCGTCCCCGGCGAGAAAGTCACGTTAGGGGGCAACGTAGCAGCCAGTTCCCGGATGAGGGCACGGGTATCGGTTTGAAAAATCCAAGGGGAGGAGGTTTCAGAGACAAAGTAATCTGCATATTGTGGGGCAATCACGCAGATTTTTGTGATTGGGTTGGTGATAAATCGATCGATAGGGAAAAATTCAGCGAATTCTGCACGTGTTCTTGTGGTGATCAACCCCGTTGACTCTACGGTAGAACCGGCCTCGGGCTTCACATCAACGATGAGGATCCGCAACGAAGAAGGAAGATGATGTGCTAAGGTAAGTCCAGAAAAACTGGCACCAATAATAACAACGTCATAGGAAGAGGCGTGCAGCATATAGGTAGTATGTATAACGGATGTCCTCTGTTTGAGCAATCATCTTGCACAAGCATGGTGCCCACATTTTTCCGTAGAATACGGCTTTGCTGAGCAAAAAAATCCAAAAGGAACGGAGGCGTTCTTTGACAAAGAAGACATTCGATGCTAGGATGTATGCATTGAGTAACGTTTTTCAGGTAGGGTCTAAGGCTTTTGGACCCTAAAGAAAGTCGTGACAAAAAGTAAAGAAAGAACATAAACCGTTTCTTCCGTTTCCATTTTTAGACGACTGTCTTAATCCATTTTTCGTGTTTGAGGTCTCGTTTTTTCATCGGGATATCAGCACGCAATGATCTTCATCAGCTATGGATGCTGTGAACAATACAAGACCCCCTCGTGCCGGCGGATATACGCCTCGTCCTTCAGGTTTTGGGAAGCGCCCCATGCGTCGTCCCATGGGCGGTGGATACCAATCTGCTACCCCTAAACCAATGCTCCCACCAGGAGTTCAGCCGTTTGGGGCTCAACATCGCCGCCCGGGTGGACCTATCGCCAGTCACGCCTCATACAATACTCACGGCCCTTTAAAGCAAGGGTTTGCACGTGACGAGGCCAAGCGTGGCCCAAGCGATAAACATGAGGTCCAAAAGAAAAAGCGCGGACCTATGGGAGGTGCTTTTACCTCCGTGCCCCGCATGAGCACGTTCAAGCACAAACCGTTCCATAAAACGGGAACGGACACCGATGTGCTTGTGAACGAAGGCGACAGGCTACGCGTCACCGTCTTAGGCGGCAACGAAGAGGTGGGACGCAACATGTCCATGTTGGAGTTTGGCAACGACATTCTTCTCATCGACATGGGACTTCAGTTCCCTGACGAAGACATGCCAGGCGTCGATTACATTGTTCCCAACATCTCTAGCTTAAAAGGCAAAGAGAAAAATATTCGTGGGGTCATCATCACTCACGGACATTACGATCACATCGGTGGCATTCCGCACCTTGCCCCCATGCTCGGCAACCCACCTATTTTCGCCAGTGATCTGACCTGCGGCATTATTGCCAAACGCCAAGAGGACCATCGTGATGCGCCTCGCCTCAATTTGTTCAGCATCAACTCACATGATGTTCTACAACTCGGAGTTTTCAAAGTTGAATTCTTTGGGGTCGCGCATTCCGTTCCTTCCTCTCTCGGCGTTATCGTCAATACTCCATGCGGTGTCGTGGTTCATACCGGTGATTTCAAACTCGACCCTGGACCTGGTTCGCAATCCGTCCAAGAAACCGAAAAGATCAAGCAGCTTGGCGAACGCCATGTTCTCGCTCTCATGATCGATTCGACGAATGCGTCAAAACCTGGAAAACAGATGGCTGAGATGGAGATTCAGCACAATATTGATGACATCATCAAAAATGCGAAAGGAAAGGTCATTATTGGAACATTCGCATCCATGATCGCCCGCGTCCAACAAATCATTATTGCCTGTGAACGGCAGGGACGAAAGGTGGCGATCGAAGGCTTTTCTATGCGCTCAAACGTCATGATTGCTCAGCAATTGGGCTACATGCACGTGCAAAAAGGGACGCTCATTGATACACGCGACGTCAACAAATATCCGCGCGAAAAAATCGCGGTCGTGTGTACCGGTGCCCAAGGTGAGGAACGGGCGGTGCTCATGCGCATCGCGAATCGTGAACATCCCATGATCGCGATTGAACCAGGAGACACCGTCGTGTTCTCCTCATCCGTTATTCCGGGAAATGAGCGCTCTGTTCAACGCGTCAAAGACACGTTGTATCGCGAAGGCGCTGAAGTCGTGCACTATAAGATGATGGACGTGCATGCCGGAGGACATGCCCAACAAGAAGACTTGGTCGAGATGCACAATATGGTAAAGCCCAAATACATTATTCCTATTGAGGGGCACTATTCCTTTTTGTGTGATCACGCCAAAACCGCTATTGCCAATGGCTTCAATCCAAAAAATATCTTCATCGCCGACAACGGCCAGATCATGGAATTCGACAAACAAGGCAATGGCATGTTGACCAACAAAAAAGTGGTGACCGACTATGTGTTCGTTGACGGACTCGGGGTCGGGAACACCAACCAAATCGTATTACGCGATCGCCAACAACTCGCAGGTGATGGCGTTGTCATCGCAGTTGCCGTCATCGACGGCAAAACAGGCAAATCACAAGCCCTTCCCGATGTGATCTCCCGTGGATTCGTCTATATGAAGGAACACCAAGAACTCATTATGCAGGCCCGACAAAAAGCGTCCGCGATTCTCAAAGATCACGACCCCAAGATCGGTGCCACCGGGAGTTACCTCAAAGACAAACTACGCGATGAACTGGGCGAATTCTTGTTTATCAAAACAGCTCTTCGCCCTATGGTGGTCCCCGTGATCATCGAAGTCTAAATCTCTTAAAAACGGCGATCTGCTAGGGCTTCATGAAAAAATATCCTCACCGTATCAGACATACGTTTCCGGTATTTTTTCACTCCAGCCCGTCGCATCTCATCCATTTTAAACAGATTTAAAAATCCAAACGTAAGATCGTATAAACAACGAACCCCCGGCGCAAGCTGGGGGTTTTGGAATCTGATTGACTTTCTGCTTACATCAGTCTACCTTTTCGACCGTCCGTCATTCAAACGAAAGGATCGACAATGCCCCTCATTCGTATCGAGAACTGGCCCGGTAAGACCGAGCAGAACACCCGCATGGACGAGCTGTGCTCCGCTCTGCGGGAAGCGGTCCTGCGCACCAAGTTTCCAGGGATCGACCACCCGAGCAAGGTTACCCTCGTCCTTGGCGGGCAGAACATCCTCCCAAACTCGAAGACCCTGGTGATCATCGTGGAGGGGCTTTTCGACACCCTGGAGCGTACCCTGGAGGTCCGACGAGCTCTGGCGAACGACCTCGTCACCAACGCACTCCCATTCATGGACAAGGGATGGGGTGTGGAGGTCATGGTCAAGCGGTTCAACCCAGATCGTGACGCCTACGCCATCGGCAAGTCCTGAAGCAAGGTCCGCGACATCTGATCTCTTCCCACAACGTCTTCCTTTCAGGAAGCGTTTTTCATATTCGACATTTCCTTTCTCCTCCTCTATTCTCCTTTCATATGCAAGATCTCCTTGTTTCTGGTGTTCAGCCAACCAATAACCTCCATATCGGCAACTATATTGGCGCGCTGAAGCAGTGGGTGGATTTGCAACATCTGTATCGCTGCCTTTTTTTCATTGTTGATTTGCATGCGATTACGGTTCCTCAAGATCCAAAACTGCTCCGTGAAAACATCACGGATGTGGCCGCGACCTATCTTGCAATCGGTATCGATCCGAAGCGATGTTCGCTCTTTATCCAGAGTGAAGTGCCGGAGCACCTTGAGTTGGCGTGGATGCTCAATACGATTGCAAAGATGGGAGAATTAGAACGCATGACTCAGTACAAAGATAAGTCAGCGAAGTATGGTGAAAAAGTTGGACTTGGGTTGTTCAGTTACCCCGTCCTCATGGCTGCAGATATCCTATTATATGACACGACCGTGGTCCCCGTTGGAGAGGATCAAATGCAGCACCTAGAGCTGACACGCGTCCTCGCCCGCCGCTTTAACGACACGTTTGGTCCAACCTTTACCGTCCCTCAAGCACTGATTCAAAAAATGGGCGCGCGCATCATGGCACTCGACGAACCTGCCATAAAAATGAGCAAAAGCGCGAACTCGACCTACAATTATATCGCCCTCACGGATGATGTGGATACCATACGCAAGAAGATCCTGAAAGCGGTCACCGACTCAGAAGCCGGCGTCGTGTATGATCCAGATAAAAAACCCGCCATATCCAATTTATTGACCATCTACCATCAACTGACCGGTGAGACCATGAAAATCATCGAGGACCGCTATGTCGGCAAAGGGTACGGCGACTTTAAGAAAGATCTTGCCGAAGTCGTCATAGATCACTTTGCCCCTATCTCGAAAAAGATGAAGGAATTCAAGGCGGATCCAGGAGAACTGAACCGAATTCTTAATGAAGGAAGAAATAACGCTCGAGAGATCGCGCAGGAAAAGATGAAACTGGTACGAGAGAGAATGGGGATTGGGAGAAACTAATCAAAAAACCCTGTGCCATTCGCACAGGGTTTTTTGATGTTCAGGCGAGACGGTAAGCCGAGTTTTGTCTCAATCCCATCTTGCGACAGAAAAGGGATGACCATCTCTCTTGCGCTACAATTGCTTGCAACGTCCTGCGAGCGACCTTCCCCACCGAGGCGGGGTTTGCTCTTGCACCGGAGAGGGTTTGCCACACTCCATTGTTACCAATGGAGGAGAATGGTGGCAGCGTATTGCTCCGGTTTGCACCGTAGATAGCCACCTCCACCCACTTTTCACCTTTTGCCCGGTCGGATGACCGGGGTAGTATTGTCTCTGTGGTACTTTCCCTAGGTTTATGAGAGACGTCGGGCACGTGTCCTTCCATCTCTTCACCATATCCTGGCGGTCGTTAACCGCTCTCGCTTTCCCCCTACATTGCTATAAGGTTCGGTGCTCGGACTTTCCTCCCAACATTACTGAAGGGCGGTCATCTGTCTTGCCTGAGCGTGACGAAATATAGTGAAAAAATGCCTTTTTGTCAAAGCATGATAGAATGTATCCATGCCGTTTGTCTGGCGTTCGTCCTTTGATGTCGTCACTCTGGGAGCCGCAACCCAGGATCTTTTTTTACGTAGCTCCGCCCTCGAAGAAATGCCGAGTGCGGATGCTCCTGATGGCTGGCGTGCCTGTATTCCTTTTGGCACAAAACTCAATGTTGAAGAGATGCACACCACGAGTGGCGGAGGAGCAACGAATACCGCTGTCACGTTTGCACGATACGGACTCAAAACCGCATGTATCACCCGCATTGGCAAGGACCAGATTGGTGCAAATATCTTAGATGAACTTAAACGCGAGCACATTCAAACACAATGCATTCAATACGATCCAACTCATAAAACAGCTTCCTCCGTGATTCTTCTTTCTGGGAGTGGCCATCGAGCTATTTTGACTTACCGTGGCGCGTCCTCTCACCTCAGCACAAAACACATCCCATGGCCATCCCTACGTACTACCTGGCTTTATTTGACTTCCGTGGGTGGGGATTTAGCCCTTTTAAAACACGTGTTTGGCTTTGCTCGCACACACAATGTTCACGTTGCCTGGAATCCGGGCACAGCTGAGTTGGAGCAAGGATTACGTAAACTTTCCCCACTCCTTAAACAAACCGAAACGTTGATCTTGAACCGTGAAGAAGCAGCCCTGATCACGGAATTACCCTCTCGTCACCTCAGTCAACTTTTTCAAAAACTTGGACGTTACCCTCTCAATACCACCATCATCACCGATGGACAACGTGGTGCTTTTGCCCAGCAACGTCAAGAAAAGGATGTCTTGTTTGCTCCAACGCTGCCCGCGCAACGTATTAATACGACAGGAGCAGGGGATGCATTTGGGAGTGGATATGTCGCCGCCATCATTCGAGGAAAATCCCCAAAGACCGCTCTCCAAATCGCGACCTTAAATGCAACTGGCGTCGTGAGTCACATGGGGCCAAAAACAGGTATCTTGCGACGGTTTCCATCCGATGCCGAATGTCACGCCGTTGCTATTTCACGAGTGACCACACGAACGCTATGAGTCTCACTGGGCGATCTCTTCGTCAGATGTTCGCTGAGAACCAAATTCTCATGATCTTACTGGCCATCATGGCCGGTATCCTTTTTCCCACCGCCCTTCATCATCTCAATGCCATCGCGACGCCCCTTCTGATTTTGGTGTTCTTCACCTCCAGCCTTCGCTTAACCCTAAAAGAGATTATCACCTACGGTAGAGATTGGCGGATGCTCCTCATCGTGAATCTCTACATGTTGGTCATTCTCCCCCTCGCCCTATATCTCCCCGCCGTGTTCTTTGATCGTACGTGGGCCATCGCTTTTCTGATTGTGGGAAGCGTGCCGGCCGGAATGACGATCGCCCTTATTGCTGATTATTTTGGTGGTAAAACAGCTTTAGCCCTTGTCATGACCGCAACCAGCTCTCTCTTAGCTCCGTTTACTCTCCCCCTCCTCTTCAAAATCACCCTTGGTCAAGAGATTAACATCCCCGTCTTTCACATGTTCTGGTCGTTATTTTTAACTATCGTGATCCCTTGTTTTTTTGCCCTGCTCGTTAAACGCGCCGTTCCAGAATGGATAGAAAAACGAGAGAGCTGGTTCCGTGAAATTTCTTTAATCGCATTCAGTTTGCTTATCGCCGGCATCGTAGCCGACAGTGCACGCGACCATTCGACCCTCCTCGCTCTTCATGATCTCCCCTTTCTCTTGTTGATGCTGACATGGTTTGGAGCACTCGTATGGGGATCCTATTACGTTGTACGTTGGCGTCTCCCTTCAGAACGAATCACCATCGCTCTCTGCGTTCTCTATCTAAACAATACTCTGGCATTATTCATTGGAGACAAGTTCTTCCGTTCCTTCAATGTGGTACCAAAAATTCTGTTCCTTCTCCTTGTCATCAACATTTTTCTTCCACCCCTACGCATAGCAGCCAAGCGGGTTACTCACTACACGATCGCTCAATAAGTCTATGACCAAATCTCTTATTTTTGTCACCCGACCAATTCCCAATGCCGGCATCTTGGCACTTGAGGCAGAGGGATATGAGGTTCGTATGCATCCTCATGATGCCATCATCTCACGCTCAGCTCTGTTACAGGGAGTTTTCGGGTGTGACGCACTCCTCTCTCTTCTCACCGACAAGATTGACGCTGAGGTGATGGAAGCCGCCGGACCAAAGCTTAAGATTATCGCCAATTATGCCGTTGGATTCGATAATGTGGATCTTGAAGAAGCGCGCAAACGCCATATTACCGTTACGAATACCCCTGCACCGGAAGCCGTTGAAGCGGTTGCTGAACACACGTTCGGCCTTCTTTTAGCTCTTGCCCATCGCATCCCGGAAGCGGATGCTTTTACTCGCTCAGGGAACTATACCGGCTGGTCGCCAAATCTTCTCCTGGGTGTTGATGTTCACCACAAAACACTGGGCATTATTGGCTCAGGACGGATCGGGTCCGCCGTTGCCGAACGTGCCGTAAAGGGGTTTCACATGTCTTGCGTATACAGTGACATCAAACGTGATACGGCATTCGAAAAAACATATGACGCCCAATTTCTTTCTTTTGATTCCTTACTGGAGACGACTGATTTTATTTCCTTGCATGTACCCCTCCTTCCCGCGACTCGACATCTCATTTCCACAGAAGCATTTAGTTTGATGAAAAAGGGGGCGTTTTTGATCAATACCTCTCGAGGACCCGTCGTCGACGAAAAAGCACTCCTCCGCGCCCTCAAGACCGAACGTATCGCCGGTGCCGCTTTAGATGTGTATGAATGTGAGCCTTCGATCGACTGCGATCTCACCGATCGTCTCGAGCTCCGCAACTTCCCGAATGTTATTCTCACTCCACATACGGCAAGTGCGACCAACGAGGCTCGCCAAGCCATGAGCTTGTTAGCTGCAAATAACATTATTGCCGTACTAAGCGGCAAAGAACCCATCACCTCCGCGTGATAAAGAAGATCGATTTGACAAAAACACCATAAAAAGCTTCCATATCAAGTGTTTCTCGTGGATATCTGAGCCCATCTCTGGCTTAGATACCCGTCAGAAACCAGCCTTTCGGCTTGCTCTGATCGTGGAGAAAGAGTTTTCAAATGTTCGGATTCGCCCTGGCACTCATCTGGTTCGCATTCGTCGTCTTTATAAGGAATGACACACCGCTCTCCGGCTACCACGACTCGGCCGACTTTCTGTTCTACTGGTACGTCACGCTGAACGGACTCATCCTTGGTCTTCTTGCCCTGTTCACCTTGTTCACGACGCTGGGCGCGG
>CAYHOM010000032.1:0-10544 GCA_964358345.1 uncultured Gammaproteobacteria bacterium | reverse complement strand
CTTAAAATACGAGAGAATGCCTCCTCGTGTCAAAAACGCTCTTGATGAAAAAGAAAAGTCACCCGAAATGGATGACTAGGTAGGCGGACGAGACGGTGTAAGCGGCGGGGGCCTGATGCACCGGATTCCTTCCCGTTCCACCACCGGAGGTGCCGATGAAAGGTGACGGCGACGAGAAGGGCGCGGAGGCGGGCAGATGGTTTTCCCTACGACTTCGTTCGCAAAAATACACAGAAATCGTTCGACAGACCTTCCACCTTCATCATCCAGTCGATTAATTCCCAAGGCACTCGTGAGGACGGTGGCCAACCTACGTGGACCGTGAGAAAGGTTTGTAGCCAGAACCTCTGCTGGATCGCAGAGAGGGTAGAGCTGGGCCACTGCCGCAGGCAAGACCCGCTGCATATTCGATACGGTCAGACAGCAGTTATTCTCATCCAAAGCGGTGAGCAAGCGGACTACAAACTTCTTATCAAGAGGGACTTCACATCCATCAAGTTCCCCCATAAGATCCTGCATGAACGAATGCAGAAACCCGCACCAGGCTCCTTCTTCCATGGTTCATTTCTCCCTTATCAGCGAACCATATTTCTTCCTTCTCGTCAACGATTGTGGTCCCGCATCGTCTCAGCTATGATACGCCCATTCATGACACCTGTCCCACAAACCTTCGCGGTAGAACCCACAGACCATGGCTCACGACTTGACCTCTTTTTACAATCTCGATTGGTGGGTTTTTCGCGTTCCCAGATCCAAAAGCGGATCAAGCAAGGAGCGATCCTGGTTAACCACAAACCAGCCAGTGTCCATCATTTCTTAAAGCAGGGTGATGTGGTGGAAGAAGTATTGGCACCTTCTGCGCCTTCTCATTCCTCCCCATCCACGGTGATACCATCAGAGACCCTCTCCCCTCTTGCGATCATCCAGGAGACACCCGATTGGCTTGTTATCAATAAACCCGTAGGACTCCTTGTCCATCCGGATACGGTTCAAACCGAAAGGACCTTGGTTGATCTCCTCGTGGACCATTGCCCGACGATCGCCCATGTCGGTGCCTCACCAGAACGTCCCGGCATCGTCCACCGCCTTGATAAAGAGGTGAGCGGCCTCATGGTGATCGCAAAGACGCAAGCTGCCTACGAAAATCTCCAACACCAGTTCGCCGAACGTCGCGTGAAAAAAACCTACCTCGCCCTTATCCATCACACCGTTCCGAACGAAGAAGGCGATATAAAATTCCGCATTGCTCGCTCATCGACAAAAGCCCGTATGGCTGCACGACCCTCTCAAGAAGAGGAGGGCCAAGCCGCATGGACGCACTACCGCGTGAAGCAACGCTTCACCGGAGCCACCCTCCTTGAACTAGAGATTCTCTCAGGACGAACACACCAAATTCGCGCGCACCTTCTTGCCATGCGCGCACCGATCATGGGTGACCCCCTCTACCAATTGAAAAAAACGGATCGAAACGTGATCCCTCAAAGGCTCATGCTCCAGAGCGTAGGCCTTGCATTTGATGATCCTGCATCGTGGGTGCGTCAGTCGTTTCACCTCGACCCCGATCCAGCCTTCGCGATGCTTATGTCGACATTCTAACGCTCACTCTATGATTATCTCCATTGGTGGCGTGCCTGGTTCTGGCAAAACATCCGTTGCGAAGATCTTGGGTCAACGTCTTTCCATGGCGTTTTACTCCATGGGTGGGCTGCGAGCCAAAATGGCCACCGAACGTGGACTCACCATTGATGAGCTGAATGCTCTTGGTGAAAAGGACAGGACGACCGATACCAGCGTCGATGATTATCAAAAGCACCTGGGACAAACGTCTGACCATTTCATCGTAGAAGGACGTCTCTCGTGGTTTTTCATCCCACATTCTTTCAAAGTGTTTTTGCAGTGCGACCTACAAGAATCGGCCAGACGCGTGTACCAGGCTCGGCATAACACCGACGAACGTGCCGACGAGCCCGCCTATGCCACCCTCGAACATACCCGCACGGAGTTGGATAAACGCATGGCATCCGACCGACTTCGTTATCAAACCTACTACGGGATCAACTACCAAGATCCCACCCACTACGACCTCGTCATCGACACCACAACCATGAAGGGACCCGAAGAAACCGCCGAGGCTATCCTCCAGGCGTTACCAGATGATGTATAATGCCTCCATGTCCCATTCCTTTTCCCATTATTCACTCGTCATGATGACGGTCACAAGCTTTCTTCTGACGCCGGTTCGTTCCTTTGCCGCATCTCTTCCCGATCCCCTCTCCTGTAACATGGGCGCGACAAAAACGACCTTAACAGCCGATGGAATTGATAACGCGCGCGTGGTGGTGACCATTCGTGACCAAAATCTTAATGCTATAGAAGGAGCAACCGTGACGTTGAGTTCCTCACGAGGCCCCCTTGATGAGATCATCGCAGAAAGACCCACGACGGATCTCCTTGGAAAAGCCAGCTTTCTTGTCCGTTCCCTGAAGAACGGGAATGCGATTCTTTCAGCTACTGCCTTAAACGTGAACATTCAAAAAAGCGTCTTCCTCACCTTTCAAAATGGGATTGCTTACCCTATCAACGTGGGTGACCTGATTAAAATCCCTGATGATGGCAACACAAAAACGCTGAGTGACACCGCCGTCTACTACTACGCCTCTAATGGAAAGCGATATGTCTTTTCCAATGAGAAAGTTTACTTTAGTTGGTATCCTGATTTCAGCAAGGTCAAGATTATTCCAAACAATCAAATGTCCTTGATCCCTATTGGGGGGAACATCACGTATCGCCCAGGTTCGCGATTGGTGAAATTTCAAACAGACCCCAAGACTTATCTTGTGACGCGTGGAGGGGTTCTTCGATGGGCTAAAACGGAGGCGGTGGCACGCGGTTGGTTCGGGACCCACTGGAACCAGCATGTAGACGACATCACAGAAGCATTTTATGTGAACTACACATTCGGTCAGCCGGTTGAAAGCCCGATGGATTTGGATATCGACGTGGTACGGGAGAATACGATTTCCATTGATCAGGATAAGGGGATTAATCAAGTACCCTTTCCGTGATAAAAATCCCCCAGTCATGTGACCGGGGGATTTTTTAAACGTTTCGAAGTTTAATCGATTTCACTTCGTGCAACCGTTTCTTTGAACCTCGAACAAAGTTGATGTTGTTACGACGCACACGGATCTTTTTTACGATCTCAATTTTTACCAAGCTGGGCAAGGTAAGGGGAAAGATCTTTTCTACCCCAATGGCATTGGAAATTTTGCGGACCGTCATGGTTTTGCTTACCCCTGCACCGCGAACGGCCATCACGAGTCCCTCGTAGATCTGGATACGTTCCTTCTCTTCCCCTTTCGGCGTAATATCTTTAATTTTTTGGTGAATCCGCAAGGTCATCCCTGTCTCGATCTGAGAGGGTTGAATAACCGCAGGAAGCGTGATGGCATCAGACATAGATGGGCGCAGGATAGGGAAAAATAATGATCACGTCAAGATCGGGGCTTAGAGCAATCCTTTTAGATATTTCGCTGTCCAACTACGCTTTACCTTCACGATATCTTCCGGTCGACCTTGAGCAACCACCTCTCCCCCGTAACTCCCACCCTCTGGACCCATATCAATCACCCAATCTGCAGATTTTACGACGTCCAAATTGTGTTCGATCACGAGTACCGTATTTCCTTTGTCTACCAGGGCATTCAAGACACCCAAGAGGCGTTTAATGTCATCAAAATGTAGTCCCGTTGTTGGCTCATCAAGAATGTAGAGGGTTTTGCCGGTAGCGCGTCGAGCCAGCTCCGTGGCCAGTTTCACACGCTGTGCTTCGCCCCCGGATAAGGTGGTCGCCGGTTGACCGAGACGGACATATCCGAGCCCAACTTCATGCAGGACAGAGAGCTTTTCATAAATGAGGGGCTGATCCACAAAGAATCGTCGCGCCTCTTCTACCGTCATGTCCAAAATGTCAGCAATATGTTTGCCACGCCAATGGATTTCTAATGCCTCACTATTGTAGCGCTTGCCATGGCACTCAGCGCATTCCACATACACATCCGGTAAAAACTGCATGGAGATCTGGACATAGCCATCCCCGCTGCAGGCCTCACACCGTCCACCCCCTTTGACGTTGAACGAAAACTTTCCTGCATCAAAGCCACGCATCTTCGCTTCCGGAATGGCGGTAAACAGATCACGAATAGCCGTAAACACGCCCGTATAGGTGGCGGGATTGGAACGTGGCGTACGGCCAATGGGGGATTGGTCTACCGTAACCACTTTATCAAGGTAGTCCATACCATCAATGGTTTTATGTGCCCCAATGGGATCTTTGGACCCGTAAAAGTGATTGGACAAGGCACGACCCAAGATGTCCAAGATTAATGTGGACTTTCCGGAACCAGAGACCCCACTCACACAGACGAACTTCCCCAAAGGAAGGGCAAGATTCACCCCCTTCAGGTTAAACGCCGTGGCCTCACGGATCGTCACGCACTTTCCATTCCCCTTGCGACGCGTCGTGGGGATTTCCACCGACTTTTTATGGGCAAGGTAAGCGCCTGTAATAGATTCTTTGTTTTTCTTTACCTCTGCCAATGTCCCGGCGGCCACAATCTCTCCACCATATTCTCCTGCTCCTGGACCCACATCAACCAAATAGTCCGCAGCTTCCATCACCGCTTGGTCATGCTCGACCACAATCACCGTGTTACCCAAGTCACGTAAACGCTTCACCGTCTGAATCAGTTTATCGTTGTCGCGCTGGTGCAACCCAATTGATGGTTCATCTAAAATATAGATCACTCCTGAAAGCTCAGAACCGAGCTGGGCTGCTAAACGTACCCGCTGGGCCTCTCCGCCAGAGAGAGACATCGCTGAACGGTCAAGCGTGAGGTAGTTCAGGCCCACATCCAGGAGATGTCGCAAACGACGTTTGATCTCTACCGATACCTGATCCACAATAAGTCGCTCTCGATCGGTGAACCCAAGGGGATCCGTTGATTTGTCCGCTTTAAGACGGTGGATTTTAGAAGGCTTGGCTTTTTTTGTTCGTTGACCGAGGCTTTCAAAGAACCGTAACGCTTCATCAAGCGGGATAGACACGATGTCGGCCACTGATCGCTCTGCCAGACGGACGTTTAATGCTTCAGGACGCAATCGCTTGCCCCCACAGGCTGGACAGGTGAGGACACGCATATATGCCTCAATCTCCTTCTGCACATATTCAGAATCCGTTTCACGGTGCTTTTCTTCCAACATGTGCAAGATGCCCGGAAAAATCATCGTTTTCCCATCAACGTCATACGTCTGCTCACCCGTTCCTTCAAATAATTTCTTTATGGCTTCGGAAGAGAATGTCGCAACTTGATCCTGAATGGTGAATCCATGACCTATGCCCACCGCCTCAAGAAGATTGAGATACGAGGCCTGGTTACCAGCGATTCTGGTCCAGGGCTTAATGGCCCCTTGAGCTAAGGTGAGACGCTTATTCGGAATCACGAAGTCCGGCTCTAGCACCATCTTTGTTCCTAAGCCCGTACAGGCGGTACAAGCACCGTGGGGCGAGTTAAAGGAAAATAGGCGTGGCTCCAGGCTGGGCAATGAAAGATGACAATAGGAGCAGTGCAGGGATTGGGAAAAGAGCGTCTCCCCTTGTGATCCTTCTGCGATGGTAAGGAGGAGGCCATGCCCAAGATCAAGAGCTTTTTTCACCCACTCTATCATCGTTTCAAGACCTACTCCCCCTTGTTTTTCAAACGTCGTGATCACCACTTCGATCGAGTGTTCTTTTTGTTTATCAATCCGCGTCGCCAACAACTCCTCAATATCAACCGTCGTACCATCAAACCGTACTTCCTGATAATGCGCATGATGGGCTACCTGAAGGGAAACTTTATGTTCTCCACGCTGCTCATGAACAATCGGGGCGAGCAGACGGATAGAAGATCTCTTTGTTTGTTCCAGAATTTTCTCAGCGATCTCGCGTGGCGTCTGCTCCGTTACGATCCGATGACATTGGACGCAGTGCGCTCGACCAGCACGCGAAAACAGAATGCGTAAAAAATCATAAATCTCCGTCACCGTTCCCACGGTAGAACGTGGGTTATGTGATGAGGATTTTTGGTCGATGGCAATGGTCGGGGACAATCCGGTAATCTCGTCAACGTCGGGCTTGTCCTGGAGTTCTAAAAACTGACGTGCATACGACGACATGCTCTCCATGTACCGTCGCTGTCCTTCCGCATGAATAGTATCAAACGCTAACGAGGATTTGCCGGAACCGGACAAGCCGGTCATCACAATAAAGGTATTTTTCGGGAGATCAATCGAGACATTCTTCAGGTTATGCACGCGCGCGCCTCGGATGGAGATGCGCTGATGAAGAGAGGAAGCGGGCATGTAATCTCAGGACAGGTGTCCAACAAAGGTTTGGACAGGTTGCCGCCGAGGCTATCATGTATTTTGCCCTCTGACAAGAGTCGCTCCTAAGATGCTTTTGCTTGTACAAATTCTTGAATGATCGTCTCAAGCATACTCCGATCAAGTGCCCCTTCCACACGTAACCCATTAAAGAAAAACGTTGGTGTTCCTTGGACGCCTGCACGCAATCCGTCCGTGATGTCCTGATTCACCTGATCACGATATCGCCCTGATTGATAACACGTCATGAACGCTTGCACATCCATCCCAACTTCACGAGCAATGCGCACAAAATCGACATCCTCGTGATGTTCTTGATCCGCAAACAGCGTGTCATGATACACCCAAAACTTCTCTTGTTCCTGCGCGCAGTGAGCGGCGAGGGCCGCCGGAACCGCTCTTGGGTGCAGTTCCGTAACAGGAAAATCACGAATCGTGAGAGAGATCTGGTCTTTATATTTTTCTGCCAACTCACGAACCGGCATGAAGGAGGCACCACAATACGGGCAATCAAAGTCTAAAAACTCTACGATGGCCAAGGTGCCGGAAGGATTTCCCATCCGAGGAGCAGCCGATGAAGCGACGCGCGCAACGTCTTGGGCAGAGACATCCGGATTAGCGACGGCGTGGCTTAAACTCGCCTTCATCTGCCGTTGCCATAACGGTTGGGCACCTTGGCGACGAATTTCGATGTAGTTCAGGTAGACTCGATGAATAAAAAGAACCATCCCCACACAAAACGCCAAGGCAATACCCATCCCTATCAATTTCATCATGGATAGTTCATGACGCTTGCCGCCCCAAAGAATAGACATGACAAAAGTATAACATGAGGGAGTCATTCTGGTTGACCGGGGGGCGGCAATACGCTACGCTCCTAGGGATATGCGCCAACTGATTCTTTCCCTCGCTCTCATCATTCTGTCGGTATTACTCACAACTTCGATCCTCCTCCAACAGCGTGGTTCCGGTTTAGGTATTGCTTTTGGTGGAGATGGAAATGTGTTCCGTACAAAACGTGGATTAGAAAAGGGGTTGTTTTACGTCACGATCGCCCTCTCTGGCTTGTTTTTTGGAACCGCCCTGCTGAACCTGTTGTTGGTCTAATGACCATGCACATGAACGCCTGGCTCCGTCGAGTCAAAGCGTGGTGGCACCGAATTTTTTTCTGGCAGTCAAAAGAGGAAGGCTCACGCCAATTTAAACCAGATGTCGGACATGACCATGCCCTGGTTTTGGCCGTCACAAAAAAGAATCTTTTTCCCGGGCTATCACAGCTCCGTTTTTTGTTCCGCGTCTTGAACAAGCAAGAACGGGGAATGTTGGTTGCTGCCGGGCTGGTTGGGGTCTTTAGCATCCTTGTCGGTATCGGAGCGTTCATACAACCGCATCTTCACGCAATCCCAGGCGAAGGAGGAATATTAACCGAAGCCTTAGTAGGTTCTCCAAAATTGCTCAACCCCCTTTATGCGCCACAAAATGATGTGGATCGCGATTTGGTAGCCCTCATCTACTCCGGCCTGTTTCGTATTGACGCCGATCTCAACCCACAACCAGACCTGGCCACCTCCTATCATTGGCTGGAGGATGACCGAACACTGGAAGTGCGCCTACGAAAAGACATTCGTTTTCATGATGGATTGCAGGTCACGGCAAACGACGTCGTCTTCACCTATCAAGCGGCTAAAGATCCGAGCTGGCGCAGTGCCCTAGGGAATGCCTTCCGCGATATCACCGTCATACGCGTGGATGACCAAACCGTACAATTCCAGCTGCCTACCAAAAATAGTGCCTTTTTATACGACCTCACCCTTGGCATTCTCCCCGCACACGCCTGGGAAGACGTGCGGAACACCAATGCCTACTTAGCCGATGTCAATCTAAAACCGATTGGTTCCGGCCCCTACCGTGTGAGCTCGTTTACACGAGATACACGCGGACAGATTTTGAAGTACCATCTACGGGTCAATCCTGACTACTATGGGATGAAGCCCCATATCCATGAGTGGGTGTTCCGGTTTTACCCAGATCGTGAACAAGCTCTTTACGCCCTTCAAACAAACCAGGTTGATAGCCTCGCCTTTGTTCCATGGGGTGAAGCATCTCAAGTGAAAAATGAAAATGTCCAACGTATTTCTTTAGAGCTTCCTCAAGAAACGGTCGCTTTCTTTAACACAAACGACGTTCTTCTGAAAGACGAGGGGGTCCGTAAAGCCCTTGCCCTAGCGGTCGATCCCGCAGAACTGGAGCAACTCGCGAACGGACATGCCACCCTCATCGATGGCCCTTTCCCCTTCTTGCAGCACGAATTATCAACCAGCTCCCGGGGAAATCTTACCGCTTCCCGCGATGCTCTCACGGCCCTCGGATGGACTCTTCGGGAGGGAGAGAGTGTGCGTAGCTATCAGGCACCACAAGGAACATCGAACAAAAAAAGTCGGACGCAACCTCGTGCCGATAGCACCGTGACAACCACCAAACTCCATCTTACCATCAGCGTCCCAGACCAGACGGATCTTTTGAAGGTCGCTGACTTTCTTAAACGACGCTGGTCACTCATTGGCGTCCGCGTAGATATTCGTACAGACGACTCCGAGACCCTCCTACGGCAAGCCGTTGATCAACGCGACTATCAACTTTTGATTTGGAACATCCTGCTCTCGCCAAACCAAGATATCTCTCTCTTCTGGTCGAGTGAGTATGCCACAGGCCGCGGGTTAAACTTAGCCAATTTAACGGACCGCGATGTTGATAAAGCCCTGTTGGAAGTGAAGCGGGCCACTTCCACGGATGCCTTGCTACGCGGACGTGTACAGGTAGCTAAAGCGGTTACAAATCATGCTCCGGCGCTTTTTCTCCTCAGGCCCGCTTATGCGTATCTTCTCAATAAACACGTACGTGGTATCCGGCCCATGCATATCAGTACTCCATCCGACCGTCTCCTCCAAAGCGCGGACTGGTACATCAAGACCGAGTGGACATGGAAGTAATACGTGTCATCACCTTATCTAAGGCTTTTGCCCATGTTTGCATGAGGGGCTTCGAAATGCTGGACATCGATTGAAGGATCATCAACCGCTCCCCCGATGTAAGCGGGAGCGACAAGAGCTGCTCCCAACGACTGGTCAATTCTGGAAGCAACTCAAATGTCACATAGCCATTTCCAGATGCCCATGCCAGAAAGGCTTGATGAGCCGTTTTATCTTTAGCACCGACAACTTTTGCCCCTACCGCCACCGTTCTCTTCCGATCACGAACCGTTATCTGTCGCACAGGAACGGGAATCCCCTCCTTCGGCCACAAAGACACGGTCTTTTTTAGAGAGCGGTCTCCTCGAGGAGATAGAACAGATCGAACAAGGGCTCCTTCATGAAAAGTGAACTGCCCTAACGAGCGATCGTGCGCATCAAATAGGATGGTTGTCATAATCTAGTGGTGAGCGCGAGTAGGTTGATGGCGGGCTGATGGGGTGGGTAGGGGAACATCCCCTCGTTCAATGCGCACAGATTCTTGCAAAAAAGGGGTCAGGTCCCGTTTCGTCTGTGCATCAAGCACATTCCAATTTCTTGTAAAATCATCCATTGCATTTCCGCTCAGACCCATAACGTCAATCGGAATGCCTGCACGCACCTCCATATTGAGACCAAGAACTACATGCAGCCCATCTCGCCAGGCAGCATAGGCCACGATAGCCTCTGGATGATGGGAGAAGCGAGAACTGAGACGGCTTTCCATCTGCGCAAGCTCACGTCGTTGAACTCCCCGCACCACCTCCACCGCTTGGCTCGTGGCGGCTGTCGGACGGGCATGGTGATCCATAATCAGTTGCTGTCCTCGTGACCACTCTGGATGATCTGAGACCAATGGTTCTGTAAGAAGGCCACGCATGGACGGATCTTGCATGTGATCAATGACACCTCGCTGATACCGATAAAGGAGATAGTCCTGCTCAATCTCCTGGGTCACATGGATGACCTGCCCACGAACCTGTTCAAAGTCTGTCCCTCCGTCATCCAAGAGACCCATCGCATAATCTACCTGCTCCCCAATCTCCTCAGAGGTCAGGCGCCTGTCGTTATGATGTTGATGAAAATACTGAACGGCCGATGCCCGAAATGATG
>CAYHOM010000031.1:0-10699 GCA_964358345.1 uncultured Gammaproteobacteria bacterium | reverse complement strand
CAAGTCAACGATATGCTAAAAATCCAGGGAGTGGTCGCTTCTGGGACAGCAAACCTCCTTCTCGCAAGTTCGATCGAGGATCAGTCCCTCCAAGCACGCAATGGGGACTTTAAAGGAACAGTCGTCTCCGTGAGCGGAACGACAAGCTTTATCCTCCAAACGTCTAACCGCGGAACACAGACCATCAACGTAACCAATGACACGGTGATCATGCTCGACGGAGCCACCTCTTCCTTCGCCGGAATCACCGTGGGCGCATCTGCCGAAGTCCAGGGAGTCTGGAATCGGACCAACAACAATGTTGCGGCTAAACGTATTCGCCTAAACTCCTTTCCCTTATCCATCGCCATTCAAGGGACGCTGAGTCAGACGGTAAGCGGGACTGTTCTCAATGTCCAAGGAGCAAATGGCGTAAGCTATCGTGTGGATGCGGCGCGCGCGAGCGTGACCTTGCGTGATGGATCTACAACAACCCTGAGCACCTTACGCCTGGGCGATAAACTTGAGATCAAGGGAAAGCATGCCTTTGGATCCACCCTGATCATGGCGAGCCACGTGCGTGATCTGAGCTTGCCTGAGCGTCCCATTGTCGATGGGCAAAATATCACCGTCCGTGTCGCCACGATGGCAAACAACAACCAAACGCTGAGCATGGATCAACGCTCCCTCTTCTTCCTCCGCCTGGGGGAGGGATATGGGTGGACCGTCAGCTCAACCCATGCAGACGTCGTCCGGATCTTGAGCAGCGACCTGAATCTCACAGGTGTGCAAGGGCTCTTTGCCACCTTAGCGAGTGGCAATAGTGACATTGTGGCGACAGGTACGCCTGTTTGTCTCCAGAACCTTCCAGCCTGTACCATGCCATCCATCCTGTTCACTCTTCACGTTCAGGTAAAATAAAGAAAACCCCCGGTCAAATGACCGGGGGTTTTCTCGTTCGTGGCCCCGAACCTTTTCCTCACCCCCATCTCGCCTTCATCATTCAGGAAAAAACTCTTTTTGCAATTTATAGCGCGTATCACGAGTCAACTCGTCCCTTTCCTCCATTTCCTTTAAGGCATGGCGAAGATCCTGGGCCTGCCAGCGATCACGGTGGGACAGATCGACGATGCAATCCGTTACTGCATGCCGCTGTGAGGAGGACTTGCAGACCCCCATCTCATATATCTGTTTATGGATTTCTTCACGGGTCATTCCGATTTTTGGCATACATACACAGATTAACGAATCTTCTCTTCTAAGACAAACCCTCCATCATTCCCAACCATACCAACCAAGCTCCCAGCGGGATAAGGGAACTATTGTCGTTTTTTCAATGTGTTGAAGCAAAATAGGGCAGGACTCAACTCCTTACCGCTTGACAAAACCGATAATTTTTGTTATATTTTAGCCTTAAAACTAACTGTTGCTATTCGGCAACACGACTCGATTCAGCGTGCGTCATAGAAAGTGACCTCGTGAGACCTCGGGTCACCCCGGACGTTCGTCCGACAGAGACACTTCTATGATCAACACGACTCCACTCCCTCAAGGCTTTTATGGCCTCGGGATTGCCCCAAAATTGTTAGATATTTTAGATAATCATGGGTATACCATTCCAACCCCCATTCAGCAAAAATCCATCCCCATCGCCATCGAGGGCAAAGATGTCATCGGGATAGCTCAGACCGGAACCGGAAAGACCCTCGCCTTTGGGATTCCTGTCATTCAACGTTTAGCGCAAACCAAAGGACAAGCTCTGATCATTTTACCAACACGCGAGCTCGCCCTTCAGGTTGATGAGACATTGCAGAAGATTGGTGGACGCATCGGTTTACGCACCGCTGTCTTAATTGGCGGCGCCTCCATGTATCTCCAGACGCAAGCCATCCGCAAGGGCGCACATGTTCTCATTGTGACGCCGGGACGACTCATCGATCATCTAGAACAAAAGACCTTGCATCTCAAAGAGGTGCGCATCCTTGTCCTCGACGAAGCCGACCGCATGCTCGACATGGGCTTTGCTCCCCAGATCAAACGTATTCTACAATCTGTTCCACAAGATCGTCAGACACTCCTCTTTTCTGCCACGATGCCAAGCGCAATCGTAGGGATTGCCAGCTCCTACATGAAGCTTCCGGTACGCATCGAAGTAGCACGTGCAGGAACCATGGCAGACAACATTACGCAAGAGCTATTCATGGTTTCCAAAGACGACAAGATTCGTCTACTCCACAAGATCCTGGAAGAAACACAGGGATCCACACTCGTTTTCTCACGCACGAAACATGGGGCGAAGCGCATTACTCATGCCCTGTGCGGATATAAGTTCACCGCCGCAGAGATTCACTCCAATCGCTCCCTTGCCCAACGCAAAGAAGCTCTCGAAGGGTTCAAACGTGGGAAGTATCGCATCCTTGTTGCAACCGACATCGCCGCTCGTGGCATTGACGTCACCGGCATTGAACGCGTCATCAACTTTGACCTTCCAGACCAAGCAGAAGACTACGTACACCGCATCGGTCGGACGGGTCGTGCCGGGCGCGCTGGCCACGCCATCTCGTTTGCAACGCCCGATCAAGGACGCGACGTGCGCGACATAGAACGACTCACCCGTAATGTCCTTCCATTAACCAAGCTCCCCGCTCTCCCAACTCTTCCCACCATCAAGATGGCCCCAATGGCACGACAATATGAACCATCACGCCCATCACGCGGTCCACGTGCCATGAGCCCAAGAGGGAGTACGCACACACGGCCTCATCGGTACTCCAAACAACGACCATAAAAAAGAAAACACATACGATCACACGCCCAGCCGGGTGTGTTTTCGTACGTGAAAAGAGTGTTCGCTGTCAGGAGCTGGCGTCGATCGTCTGCTGAATCTGGACCAGGCGATGGTAGAGACCATTTTGACGGACCAACTGTTCATGCGTCCCTACCTCCGCAATCTTTCCTTCCTGAATGACCACGATACGGTCCGCATGCTGGATTGTGGAAAGCTGGTGAGAGATGACAATGATCGTGCAGGATCCACGCAGGGTGCGAAGACCACGCATGATGTGCTCGATATGGACCGGATCGATGCTGGAAGTAGGTTCATCCAGAATGATCACCGGGGCACGGGCGAGTACCGCACGAGCGATGCTCAAACGCTGACACTGGCCGCCGGAAAGCTTCTTCCCTCCATTGCCCACCAAAGTTTCGTATCCCTTAGGCAAGCGCTTAAGGATGAACTCATGAGCACCCGCGATCTTTGCCGCTATCACCACCTCTTCCATAGAAGCGTCTGGACGCGCCAAGCGGATGTTATCGAGGACGGTTCGATTCAGCATCTGCACCTCCTGCGCCACATACGCAATGTGGGTATGCAGCTCCGAGAGACGAAGCTGGCGAATGTCTACACCGTCCAGATACACGCCACCTGTTTCCGGATCATCCGTACGCAGCAGCATGTCGATAAGCGTGGACTTACCGGCCCCAGATTCTCCTACGATGCCGATCATCTCCCCCGCTTCAATCTGAAGGGAGATGTTCTTCAAGGCCATTTCCTCAACCGGGACGAGGGCACCCAAGGAACGTACCTTGTGACGATACGTCACCTCACGAACTTCAAGTCTTCCCTGTGGGCGGTGTGAAAACGTCACAGGATCAAGAGGGTCCGTCACCCCCTCAGGCTCAACGAGGAGATTCGTGACCCGCTGGAGCGGATCCAGACATTCCACGAAACGATCGTAAGCACCGCCCATATGGGTAAGGTTGTTGAAGTATCGCTCGACGATCATCGCCAGGAAGACAAGGCCGCCGATTTGCATCCGCCCAGCGAGGACATCGTACGCGGCCATAAGGATAACCCCGACGCGAGCCGTATTCGACAAGACACTCCGGTACATGCCGAACCGGTCGTACTTCGCGAATTCGATATCGATGATCCTTCGGATCTTTGCACGGATCTGCTGTGCCTCCAGGATGAAGCGCCCTTCCTGTGCAAAAGACTTCACGGTCAGAGCGTTTTCGACCGCCTCCCCCAGCATCTCATCCGCCTTCTCGTACAAATTATGGCGCTCGTCATGCAGCTTCCGGTACGCATGGCGCGAATACACCATGACCATCATGTAGAGAATGGTGGCAAGAAAGACGAGGAGTGCGTAGCCGAACTTGATCCAGCACAGGACGGTGAACGTGATACCGATCATGATCACCATCGGCACAAACTCAAAGAGCATGTTCCAGGTAAGATCAACGATCTTACCGTTCCCCCGTACCACTTTGCCAACTACGACACCGGTGTTCTCCGACTGGTGATAGGAAAGCGGCAGAGCCAGGAGCTTCTTCAGACACAGTGCCGGAAGATCTCGCTCAATATCGGCTTCCACATCACGTGCTCGCGTGAACTGTTTGATCTTGAGGATGGAGATGACGGCGAGCCCCGTGATCGACACGAAACCCAGGAGCGGCAGGCGTGCCCGCGCTTCATGCATATGGGACTGGACCTGGTTCACAATGAGCATGATCACCGAAGGTTCGACGAGAGCAGTCCCCTGAATGATGAGCGTCCAGAGGACGGCCCAAAGTAACGGACGACGGTAGGGGCGCAACAAACGCCTATACGACGCCAATGCATGGAGCCAGCTCGCACGCGGCATTTCCACTTCCTGCATGTGATGTTCCTCCGATGGGTTGTGAGAGTACGAGAGCAACCAGCGAACGAACGGCGCGGCCTGGCACAACACGTGTCAGGACCATCACCAGAACGGAAGACCGGGTAAGGTCGACTCCGTCTGATTTCGCCGTTAAGAGGTAAGGGATGAAAAAATCAGACAGATGCCGCGTCACCGCGATCAAAGAATGAAAAGGGAATGTATTTCATGGTTTTGAAAGACTAGCAATAAAAGGCACAATTGTCAACCCGATGAATGCTCGAAAAGGATTGTTTTCGAAAGATATTCGGCTTTGTTCCATCATTTTTTTGGATATGGCCTGGATATTTAGGTATCCGGCCAAGGGGTGATGAGATCATATCCCTCTTTTGTAACAACGATCGTGACTTCAAAATGCGCACACGGACGATGATCCTCCGTCACAATCGTCCATTGATCAGGCTTCACTTGGACGCGCCAGGTTCCAAGAGTAATCATGGGCTCAATGGCAAGCACCATCCCCTCTCGTAGCGCGACCTGTGGCGCACGTGGTTCACGATAATTTGGAACCTGTGGATCTTCATGAACCGCATGTCCAACTCCATGGCCCACAAGATCTTTCACAATGCCGTAGCGCTTCGGCTTTAAAAAATCTTCTATGGCGGCACCGATATCCGACACCCATCTCCCAGAACGAATGGCAGACAGTCCCACCTCTAAGGCCCGACGCGTGTCTTGAACTAACCGCTCCACTCGAACATCCACCTGACCCACCATAACAGTCGTCGCCATATCCGTCGCCAAGTCCTGATACCACATCCCAATATCCAAACCCACGATGTCCCCCGATTGGATCGTCCGATCCGGAATAGGTAATCC
Source organism: uncultured Gammaproteobacteria bacterium (assembly GCA_964358345.1). Taxonomy (GTDB): domain Bacteria; phylum Patescibacteriota; class Patescibacteriia; order 2-12-FULL-60-25; family 2-12-FULL-60-25; genus CAYHOM01. The sequence continues at coordinate 5,201 of CAYHOM010000031.1, read as the reverse complement.
ATGCACCACTTCGTCATTGATCGACACACAAAGTGCCCCCGGAAATGGCGGAACATCCGGCCCAATGCGGTAGCCCAAAAAGGATGGTCTCCCCCCCACATCCGCCATCCGTTGACGAGCAAGTGCATCTAATGCCTCGGTAGAAGCCCCAACAACACATTTCCCACGGACTTCACGCAATAGACGAGAGAGATGTTCACCCCCTTCTTTCAATCGTAGAATCTCTTCCGCCGTTTTAATCATGGACATAATAACATCAGGAAACGAACCCTAGTTTAGCTATCTTTCTCACCAATTCTTGAAACAGGAGCGGCAGCGGCTGACCGGCGCGTACCGCCAAAAGGACTCCCCGCTGACGATAGTAGGATGCCAGCGGCTCTGTCATAAAGTGGTAGGCAGACAACCGCGTACGGATGATCTCCTCACGATCATCATCACGATGCATCAACGACTTACGACAATAGGTACATTCTCCAGAAACAACAGGCGGGGCGTCGTCCACATGAAAAATGGAACGACAGCCGGTGCATTGCTGACGGCCCATGAGCCGCCTTACCGCTTCATCATCCGGAAGCTTGAGCTGAATCGCAAGATTCACTTTTAAGAACCGATCCAATGTCTCCGCCTGTTCCACATTACGTGGGTACCCATCAAGCAGAAAACCTCTGTCTGTATCGATCTCGAGCAAACGTTTTTGGATAATCGCATTGACCAATTCATCAGGGGCCAACATTCCACGCGCGACGTATTCTCCAACGAGATTTCCCAAAGCGCTTCCTTCTGCAATCTCCGCTCGGCACAATTCACCAGAACCAATGAGGGGGATATCAAAACGTTCTGCCAAGAGTTCGCCTTGGGTACCCTTTCCGGAACCCTGTGGTCCGAAAAGAATGGCTCGAACATGTTTACGGGTCATACCTCAATGGACACATGCGTGTCATCAGAAAGAAAACGGCACCATGGCAGGAGCATAACATAGACACCCTCTCCTCCATAGCGATCGCCTAGTAGCGATCGTACTCTCGCATGGTAATTTGCGATTCAATTTGCTTCACCGATTCAATGACAACAGAAACGGCAATCAGGAGCGAAGTGCCTCCCAGTGCTAAGGTGCGCGTACCGGTGAATCCCTGAACGGCAATAGGCAGAACGGCAATGATGCCAAGAAACAATGCCCCTCCTAGGGTAATGCGGGTGATCACGTGCTGGAGATATTCTGCTGTGGCCTTGCCAGGACGAATGCCTGGAATAAATCCCCCTTGCTTCTGCAAGTTTTCTGCAATTCTATCAGGGTGAAACACGATGGAGGTATAGAAGTAGGTAAATCCAACGACCAACAAAAAGTACAAAGCACCATAGACCAACTGATTTTGCAGCGTGACGATAACCCAACTTGCCGCCTGAGCGATCCAGGCCACGCGAGCCTGTGTCAAGAACTGCGCGATGATGGTTGGAAAAAGGAGCAAGGAAATTGCAAAGATAATAGGGATGACTCCCACCATATTCACGCGCAAAGGAAGCTGCGATACCACACCCCCCGCACCCATTCCAGATCCGCGCGTTTGACGGGCATACTGAACAGGGACGTTGCGCTGACCTTCTGTGACAAAAACGACACCAACGATCGTGAGGAGAGCTACAGCCGCATAGATAAGGACGGTCGGCAGCTGAGTCGCATCATAGGTGGAAGCAAACTGCGTCAAATGTTCAGGTAAACTCGCAACGATTCCGGCAAAGATCAAGAGCGAGATCCCATTTCCAACCTTCTTCTCAGATATCAACTCCCCCATCCATACCAAGAACATACTGCCAGCTGTGACCGTACAAATGATAGCCAAGAGATGAATGGGATTCGTATTCGTCAAGATCGGAACCTGTGATTGACGCATGAGGGCAAACAGACTAAACGACTGAATGACCGCGAGCGGCACCGTGAGGAGCCGCGTCCACTGGTTGATACGACGCTGTCCGGACTCACCTTCTTTTTGAATCTCTTCTAGACGGGGAACGATCATCGTGAGCAACTGGAAGATAATCGAGGAAGTAATGTACGGGGCAACGCCCAACGCCACGATGCTGAAATTTCTGATCGTCCCACCGGAAAAGAGGTTCAATAATCCAAGCACCTGATTCGCATCGAATAACCGACGTAAGGCAACCAGGTCAATTCCTGGCAGAGGCATGTTGGCGACAACGCGAAAAAGCACCATCATAACCAAAACAAAGAGGAGTCCCTGACGAACTTCTTTGACCTGCCAGGCTCGAATCAGTTTATCCCACATAAGAAAACGCGGATGAACACGATTAAGATTGTGAACGCGCGGTAGCTATCACCGAGCCACCAGCCTTTTCAATGGCTGCACGAGCTCCAGCGGAAATCATAATGCCTCTAAGGGTCACTTTTTTTGCATAGACGCCGTTACCAACAATTTTCGCTCCTCGATCAGCGCGGTGAATGAGACCCGCCTTACGCAAAGTCTCCAACGTAACCACCGCACCTTCAGGGAACGATTCGAGGGCTCGCAAGGGAACGGTTGCAATGGAAGGAAACCGGCTTTGAAAACCTCGTAGTTTCGGAAAGCTGAGCAACATCTGTTTCATTCCCTTCAATGCCAGGCCCTTGCGTCCACCGGTACGGGCACGTTGACCTTTTGTGCCACGGCCAGCCGTCTTTCCACGACCAGAACTAATGCCACGCCCAATGCGAAACGAAGCGGTACGAGCACCCTTGCGTGGCGCCAGGGTATGAAGGGTAAGAGACATAGAAGAAATAATATAGACATCAAACGACTGGGGTCACACCGGGCAGCTCTTGCTCAACAGACGCCACCCCTACCGGCTCAGAGCGCTTATCAGACACACGAAGTTTTTTTAAGGCGGCAAAAGTCGCCTTCACATTGTTAATTTTATTTGATGACCCAAGGACCTTAGAAACAACGTTTGGGATACCGGCCAACTCAAGAACAACACGCACAGCTCCACCCGCCTTAATACCTGTTCCTTTGGGTGCGGGCTTTATCAAAACACGAGCCGCTTTAAATTTCGTTTCGACAGCATGCGGCAACGTCTCACGTACGAGTGGCACGGTGAGCAACGACTTGCGTGCTTGGGCCGTAGCCTTCGATGTCGCCATGGCAACATCAACACCTTTCGCAACACCGAAACCCACACGACCTTTTCGGTTACCAATCACCGTCAAGGCACGGAAGCGCATACGCTTTCCACCCTTCGTTACACGGGTCACGCGAGCAATCTCCAAATTCTTTTCCTCATATTCCACTTCAACCTGCTCACCACCTGGCCCACGCGAACCACCTCGACCGTGACCACCGCGGCCGCCACCACCTCGTTGGTTCATCCCGCGTGGACCACCTCCACGGCCACCCATCCCACCACGTGGTCGAAAGGGTTGCGCTCCTGGTGCCGGTGAGGCTCCTTGAGCCGGAACGGTACCCTGACTTCCTGCCACTGATCCTACTGTGTCTTCAATCATAGTGCTAAAATTTCAATCCGGCCTCACGCGCAGCGTCTGCAACGGCACGCACACGACCATGATATTGTTTATCTCGGCGATCAAATACAACGGTCATAATCCCTTTTGCCTTAGCGCGCTCTGCGATCAAGGACCCCACCAGGGAGGCTACCTCTGTTTTTTTCTTCCCTTTGCGATCAACCTCCGGAATGTCCTTATCTGATGTAGCCACCAACGTTGTGCCCGATCCGTCATCCACCATCTGCGCATAGATATGGAGTAAACTTCGACGAACGCATAAACGGGGACGGTCAGTTGTGCCCTTTATCGTAGCGCGTACACGCGCAATGCGACGGATACGACGTTTTTGTTGTTCTTGCTGGGTGTGTGTCATACGTATGGAAGATTAGCCCGCTGTCTTCGCCGTCTTTCCTGCCTTGCGACGGATAACTTCATTAACATATTTAATCCCCTTTCCCTTATAGGGTTCTGGCGGTTTTATGCGGCGCAGACGGGCAGCCGTCTCTCCAAGGAGATACTTATCCGGACTCGTAAAAGTCACCATCTGTTTCTCCACCTTCACATCGACCCCTTCAGGAACAGAAAAGGTCACACGTTGAGAGAATCCCACATCTAACATTAAGTTTCTCCCTTCCAAATTTACCTTGAACCCAACACCCACAAACTCGAGAGATTTTTCAAATGGCTTCTCCAATCCATCCACCGCATTCTGCAAGAGCTGACGCGTGAGCCCCCACAGAGCACGCTGATGAACGATTTCCCCATCTTCAACAGAAACCAACAAAGATCTTGGTTGTTCCTGCAAACGCACGAGAGCGTGTGGAGGAAGGGGGACTTGAAGACGGATCTTGGCGTTCTTCACGACGACCGTCCGATCCTCGAGGACCGCCTCAACTCCCACGGGGAGTAGCACGGGTTTTTTTCCAATACGAGACATATGGGTATAACAACGGTTGACGGAAAGAATTAATAGATGTCACATACCACTTCCCCCCCAAGTTTTCGCTTACGCGCTTCTTTATTTGTCATCAACCCAGCAGAGGTAGAGATAATCGAAATGCCCTGCCCTGACAACACGGGGGACAATTCACTGGACTTACGATATACACGACGTCCCGGTGTGGAGATGCGTTTAATGGAACGAATCATCGGAACCTTATCGACATACTTGAGCACAACCTCTATCGAAGACCGGTGGCCATCTTGATGCGACATCACCGATGCCACATAGCCTTCACGTTCCAGAATTTTGGCCAAGGCAAATTTCATCCGAGAACCCGGAACCAGAAGGGAGAGATGATGCGCTTCCTGGGCATTACGAATGCGGGTCAGAAAGTCGCTAATAGGGTCAGTATACATAGGAAGAAATTACCAACTAGATTTTTTCACTCCCGGAAGTTCACCGCGGTTAGCCAATTCACGAAAACAGATACGACACAGACCAAAGTCACGGATGAACGCATGTTTACGGCCACAGCGCCAACAGCGCCGGACAAGACGGGTAGAGAACTTAGGACGACGAAGAGATTTCGCGATTTGTGCTTCAGTAGCCATAGATTATGATTGGAAAGGGAACCCCAACGCCTTAAACAGGGCGAGTCCCTGGGGATAGGATCCTGCCGTTGTCGTTACCGTAATCTGAAATCCATGAACACGCTCCACTTCATCGGGACGGATTTCAGGAAAGGAGAGGTTCTCACGAAAACCG
>CAYHOM010000030.1:0-11207 GCA_964358345.1 uncultured Gammaproteobacteria bacterium | reverse complement strand
TTAGCTCAGTTGGTTAGAGCGTTCGATTCACATTCGAAAGGTCGCAGGTTCGAATCCTGCAACGTCCACCACATAAAAACTCTCGCACAACGAGGGTTTTTATGTGGTGGAAGATGACAGATGAGAACCGTAGGTTCGATGGTCGAGGAAAGCGAGCGAACAAGAACGAAACGTTCTTGATGCCGAGCGACGCAGACCACTGAGCAGAGCGAAGCATCCTGCAACGTCCACTATGAAAAATTATTCGCCAAGGTTTTCAAGGCGAACCCGTTGAAGAAGGGGCAGCTCGATAGCCTCAAGATGTTGCTCGGCGTTATAGGGAAAGTTTGTCGCTTCACAGCGTTGCGCTTCAAAACGCAGATACCCATCCTTCGTAGGAAGATCTTTGACGATTCTGACGCAAGAGGTTCGTTCATCTACATAGAAATGAGCTTCGTTGGACAAGGGACTAGTGGTTGGTTGATGATCGAATCGAAGAATAAGTGTATGCCAATCCGGATACGATTGTGGAGCCGGAAAGACGGTTTTAGAAAAGCGTATCTGAAGACGACCATGATCGCAGCTCAGATGATCCTTGGTCACCGAAACGATAGTGGTATCGCAGGGAAGATGGACCAAGGTATTTCCGAGAGGGTGATGATAAACTGGGGCAGCAGCATAGTAGTTCCAGACGAGCTTTGTGGGGAAGAAGAGTTGGGAGATGTTGTTTTGGTGCGGAAGGAGTTTAACGACAAAAGCACCAAAGGGGAGCAAAAAGAAGGCAAGTGCAAGTTTAGCAAGGAGAAATGTACGAGGAAGATACCTTCGAAAAATAAACAAGCTAATAAAAAAACAGATGGAATATACCGAGCCAAAGAGGACGAACCATATCAAGCCCCCAGAAAGTGACGAGGCAGCAACCGCAACGACATCTTGGAGATCAAGCAAACCCACGAGATTGATCCCGTTGGCATCGTACCGAGTCCCTTGAAAATGGTTACTGATCAATTGATAAAAGCCAATCAGCGATAGGGTGAGAAGGAAGGAAGCGACAGAGATCATTAAACCAAAAAAAGTGGCTCGGTCCTTACCAATCTCCCTTTCGGTGGCGATGAACAGAGCCAAGAGCGTGAGCGCGAGCTGAGGAAGTGTTTGGGTTCCAAAGGGCTGGAATCCGAACCACCAGAAAGCAAGAAGAGCGACGTGACCCACGAGACAGAAGGTGAGTGCCGAACGAAGTTGGTGGCGACGTTCAAGAATGAGTAGCGTACCTAGATGAAAGAACAGCGGAGTCAACAGGAAGATCAGGCAGGCCAAAAGTGGCAAGGATATCTCGTCATCAGCGATGACGAGACTAATAAGCATGAACCAGCTCGCCGCGAGTTGGAGGGGTGCAGTGATGTAAAAAACGAGGCGAGCCTTGGTCATAGGAGCGTGAAGCGTTCTCTTTTATGGATCCACCTCCAGTCCGGCAAATATCCGATCATCGGTGACGACCTCAATCCAGGTCCGACCACGGTTCAACAAAAACTCCGCTCCCTCCGTTGTCTCAAACTGGATTGGTTCACCCGCGCTTCGACGCCAACGCACGGCAAACTTCTTTCCATCGCGATACGCGATCGCTTCCCCGCTGCCGACCGTACGCAGTCGTAAACGGCCAACCTCATCCAACACCTGACTGTCCGTTTTTATGAGGACCACATTTTCTGATTGGACAAACGTTCCATCACGATCCGCCTGCTGTCGACCGGCTTGAGACCGTTTATACACATTTGTCTCTAAATCATATTTCCATACGACGTTGTACGCACCTCCATAGGGAATGGAGAGGGAACGTACGTCACCACGTTCGGTCGTCGTCGCCATATCCTGAACGTGCCAACTCATGGGTGCCGTGGAGGTTGGCAGAGCTCCGCCCTCAAGGATCTGCTTCATGGCTTCGCTAGAAATATAGGTGTTATGCGGTGCATAACGAGTCTTCGAGCGCCAGAACACTCCGCCCCGTGAAGACATTTCATCCAGGTTTGCAAAGGACGCCGATTGATGGATCTGCTGCAACGCCTCGGGACTCCCGCCCACATGAACGTACAGGGCACTCCAACCCTTTGCCCAATCGACAAAATAAGGACGTGCACTCCGGACAGGACCAATCTCCTCAACGGTTGAGGTAGCATCAAACAACAAGAGGAAACGCGTGATCCCTCCTTCAACAGGTGCCTCAATGACCACTTGTGCTTTGGCAGGACCCGATAGTGGTCGGGCATCTGGATGATTCTCAACCATGACGGCACGCACCATGAACGCATCTTCTCCCGCAGGGACAAGGATCCCATCCAATCTCCGTGGCAGCAACAAAATCGTTGACGTCGTGGACGTGGTGGACACGGAAGGCAGTGACGGGCTCACATCAGGGCGACGAATCCGCTCCGTAATGATCAGATATCCAAGAATGATCGACGCGACGAAAAGCAAAACGACCCCGATAACCAAAGGCTCGCGGGATCGTTTGAACCGCCCATCCATCCAGGTGATGATTGCGGCGATACGCATGGTGATGATTATTTTTTAGCAGCCTCGTCGGCAGCGGCTTCCGATGCCTTCTTTGCCTCGTCGGCAGCACGCTTTTCTTCGCCTTCCGTTTTAATGGACGAAAGATCGGTCGTGCTTGATTCCTCCATCTTCTTCAACTCTTCCTCCGTTAACGGACGAGCGACCGTGGCTATCGTCACGGTTCCATCAGTCATAGCCACGACGCCCTGAGGCAGTGTCAACCCTGAAACGACAATCGCATCATCAAAGGTGACCAATGATCCCAAGTCTATTTGAATCTCATGTGGTAAATTGGCCGGCAAACAACGGATTTCTATTTCGTCCAATGATTTCACCAGGGTTCCCGCCAAGACTTTTACCGCTGGGGCTTCTCCAACAAATTTGAGAGGGATCTTAGCGGTCAGTTCCTGGTCCATACGGATCTGATGGAAGTCGACGTGCATCGGGCTCATGGAGAGATGATCGAGCTGGATATCTTTTATAAGAACTTTTACTGCCGGACCTTGGTCGCAAGTTAAATCAATGAGGGAGGAAAAACCGGCGGCTTTCCAAAGCTTCACGAAAGCACCCTGTTCCACAGAAATGGGTTTTGGCTGAATCTCGCCTCCATAGATGACACCGGGAACACGACGAGCTTCCCGTTCATCGCGTGATCGTTTTCCTAATTTTGTGCGTGTAGTAACAGTAATGGCGTGGGGCATAAGAGAGAAAGTCTGGTAAAAAACACCAAAGAAGTGCCCTCAGCGTAGGAAAAATCTGAAGATTCGTCAAGGGTTCATCATACCGATGAGCTCCTGACAAAGTTCTCTGCTTTGTCGTTCAAGGCATTGGTGAACCTGAACGCATTCGTTAGCACTGATCATCTCCGCTTTTTCAAAGCGGACGGCGTCATGCACCTCAAGATCCGTTATCATGCCAATGGAACTTATCCATCCCGCATTCTCCAAGATAACGGCTAACATGGCATGTCCACAGCTGGCGCAGGTACAGTGAAATAGGCGGCTGGATCCCCGCTCACCGACCAAACAAATAGCCCGATCCCCATAACTCGCTTGACAGACCGGACAATGGGCAATCAATTTTGACGGGTGGACATCCATAGACTTCTATCATAACCAAGAATGCTCCCTTCATCAAACATCTAAATTCTGCACGTGCTTTGCATTGGTTTGAATGAATTTCTTACGTGGGGCGACTTCTGACCCCATGAGAATTTCAAACACCTCGTTGGCCTTATTTGCATCTTCCACGGTTACCAGCTTCATCATCCGCTGCTCGGGATCCATCGTTGTTTCCCAAAGCTGTTCCGCGTTCATTTCTCCCAGTCCTTTGTAGCGTTGGATGGCTAAACCGGAGATCTTTTGTACTTCTTCATTTCCCTCCATAGGCTCCCCCGCCCCCTCCTCGACCGACTCTTCCGCCCCCTTTCCTTTCCGTTCTTTCATCTTTTCTTCTTTTATCTTTTTCATTTCTTCGATCAGCGTATCCCGCTCCGCATCGCTAAAGGCATAGCGGACGTCCTTTCCTTTTGCGACCCGATATAATGGTGGCTGTGCAATATAGATGTGTCCACGGTTAATCAACTCCGGGAAATAACGATAAAACAAGGTCAGGAGCAATGTACGGATATGGGCACCATCCACATCTGCATCGGTCATGATGATGACGCGTGCGTATCGGAGCTTGGATAGATCGAAGGTCTCACCGATGCTGGTCCCAAGGGCAATTACCAAATTTTTGATCTCGTTATTGCTCAACATCTTATCCAATCGCGCTCGTTCAACATTCAAAATTTTGCCACGCAACGGCAGAATCGCTTGAAAATCACGATTACGCCCCTGCTTCGCTGAGCCACCAGCCGAATCTCCCTCAACGATGTAAAGTTCACACGATGCCGGATCCTTATTGGAACAATCTGCGAGTTTCCCAGGCAAGGTGAGTCCTTCCAACGCGCCTTTACGCAACACCGTATCACGAGCAGCACGCGCAGCAGCACGCGCACGTTGCGCCAAAACACACTTCCCCACGATCCCCTCGGCATCCCGTGGGTGTTCCTCGAGAAACGTAGCCAGTGCTTCGCTCATGACCGTTTCAACGGCACCACGCACTTCCGGCGTTCCAAGCTTAGCTTTTGTCTGTCCTTCAAATTGCGGCTCGGGATAACGTACGGAGATGACTGCCGTCAGCCCTTCGCGTACATCCTCACCAGACAAGTTGTCATCTTTTTCTTTGAGATACCCCTTGTCACGTGCATAGGCGTTTAACACCCTGGTTAATGCTGCGCGGAATCCCTGCACATGCGTTCCACCTTCTGGATTGATAATGTTATTGGTAAACGCGTAGAGCGTTTCCTGATATTCATCACTATATTGCAAGCTCACAGAGATCTCTGATTTATCGACCTGTTTCTCGACAAAAAAGACGTTCTCGTGTTTAACCTGTTTTTTGTGGTTCAAAAAACGCACATAGGAAGAGACACCTCCTTCAAAATAAAATCCATACGCATCGTGCCGGCCCTCTTCCCGTTCATCAATAACGTGGAGTTTGATTCCCTTCGTTAAATAACACTGTTGGCGATAGTGATCTAACACGCGTTGATAGTCGAAAGCCGTGCCTTCCGTAAAAATCGTGGCGTCCGGCTTAAAGACAATGGTCGTCCCGTGGCGACGACTGGTCCCCACTTTTTTCGCTTTATACTTTGGGATGCCACACGAAAACTCCTGTCGCCACATTTCCCCGTCGCGTTCGACAATCGCTTCCAACCAAATGGAGAGGGCGTTTACCACCGATGCACCCACCCCATGCAGTCCTCCCGAAATTTTATACCCGCTCTCCGCGCCACCGAATTTCCCTCCGGCATGCAGTTTTGTGAGAACGAGCTCCAGGGCAGAAACTTTGTACTGCTTGTGTATTTCAACAGGGATACCCGCACCGTTATCAGATACGGACACCTTGTCATCCGGAAGAAGCCGAATCGTAATCTCATCGGCACGACCGGCCATAGCTTCATCAAAGCAATTATCAACGATTTCACGAAGCAGGTGGAATAGCCCCTCGGGACCCGTTGATCCGATGTACATGCCTGGGCGCTTTCGCACCGGCTCCAGCCCTTCCAGAACGGATATTTGTTCCGCTCCATAGGCACCCATTTTCTTGGAAGAAGGTTGTTTTGGCATAGAATTCGCGGGTCCATCCTAGCAAGGGAGGGTTCGGAAGGAAAGGTCAGGGTAAGAAGAAATTGTGCTATACTGTCAACATGCCAGAGCCGTATACTATCGGTAGTGGATTGAGCGAACAAGAGTTAGCTCTTGCCTCCTGGTGGGTGCGTCATGGCATCGGCCTCAAACGTGTAGGCTATGGAGCACTCGCAGGACTCAGCCTCTGTCTTTGGGGGTTCACCACTTGGTCTGTCGTTGACGCATACCTTATCTCTGAACCACGTGAATCGCGCATCATTCAGCATATCGTTCAACAAGGGATCGCGATGGAGGCCCTCAATACCGCCACACCTCAACCGCTTCTCCCCTCCGATGTCACCGTTGCCGCCGGCACGGACGGACGTCAGGATGTGCTCGTACAACTCAGTAATGTCAACGCACAGTGGTGGGCGGAGTTTGACTACCTATTTGATTCGAATGGCCAACGTTCAGCCACGCGAACAAGCTATATCCTCCCCGAGCAACAACGCTATCTCACCGAACTTGGGTGGTCTGATACAAACGGCGTCCTTCAGCCACAACTAAGTCTGTTAGAGGTTCGTTGGCATCGCCTTCAACCGAAGACCGTCGAACATGACTACAAAGCCTTTTTCCAAAAGCGGTTCCAACTCACCTTCGACGAGATCACGTATAAGAAAGATCTTATCATTGGCAATCAATCAGTTGGACAAACGACCTTTTTGCTTCATAATCCCAGCGGATATGGGTTTTGGTCGACAGATCTCACGATCATTCTGTATCGCCTGGATACAAAAATCGCCTTCACGACGATCAACATCAAAGAACTACGCCCCGGGGAGACGCGACCCATTACCGTCAATTGGTTTGAGAATCTGAGCAGCATTACAAAGACAGAGGTGTATGCCGATGTAAATGTGCTCAATCCTACCGTCTACCTCCCAGGCCAACGGTTCTGAACCTCCTCTCCAGGCAACCCCGGAGTAAGCAGGGAGCATAGTCGCCCAGATCCTTCGTTTCACTCAGGATGACAAGGGGGAAACCCATAAGTCCTCATTATGTCTAAAATCTTTGCTTGGATCGAGCGGTTTGACTGGATCCTCCTCCTTACCGCCCTCACCCTTTCGGCCATTGGCCTTGTCGCCCTCTATGGCATCTGCGTTTCTCATGAACCACCAGAGCTGTTTACCTTCCATAAACAATTGGTCGCGGCAGGGCTTGGCACAGCCATCGTGTTAGTCCTCGCTATCTGGGATTATCGTCATCTTCGCTCGATCAGCCTCCCCCTTTACCTAGCCGGTGCTGCCATGCTCCTTCTTGTCGTTTTGTTCGGACACAGTGTGAATAGCACTCAGGGTTGGTTCCGCATTGGCAGCCTGTCCTTTCAACCAGTCGAAACGGCAAAAATTATTTTGGTGGTGTATCTTGCCAGCCTACTAACCCGTTTCGGTCACGGACGATTACGTTGGAAAACGATGGCTCTCACAGGATGCGCAACAGCATTGTATGCGGGGCTGGTGATGCTCCAGCCGGATTTTGGTTCAGCTCTTGTCATGGTTGCGGCATGGGCATGTCTTTGCCTATTCGTAGGCCTTCCCAGACGAGCCTGGCTCATTCTCCCCCTCCTTCTGCTTGTGAGCGGCACCCTCTTGTGGACCGTTGGATTGAAACCGTACCAAAAAGCTCGTATTGCTACATTCATCCACCCAGAGCTGGACCTAAGAGGAGATGGATATAACGCCATACAAGCACGTATCGCCGTAGGTTCAGGGGGGGTTTTTGGAAAAGGGATTGGCGAAGGCTCTCAAGCGCGTTTACGATTTCTCCCAGAAGCAGCTACGGACTTCCTTTTTGCCGTCTTGGGAGAAGAGCTCGGATTTTTAGGCATTGCCCTTGTGATTGGGTTATTTTTTCTGCTCTTCTATCGCTATACAAAAATTGCCATGGAATCGGAAAATGACTTTGCCACGCTTCTCACGATAGGGCTGGGGGCCATTTTTCTGATTCACGTGATTGTCAATGCCGGGATGAATTTGGGAATGATGCCTATCACGGGTATTCCCCTCCCCTTTATCTCGGCCGCTGCCTCATCCATCGTTATTGCGTTTACCAGCGTCGGGATGGCCGAGAGCATCGCCCTCCGAAGACGGGGATCTTGAGTTTTTTCTTCGATCCCGGTATCCTTCCCTCACTTTTCTGTTGCTCCAGGCGGGTATCGTATAATGGTCATTATGCATGCTTCCCAAGCATGAAAAGCGGGTTCGATTCCCGCTACCCGCTCCATCCACTGACGTTCGCAAACGCGAACAGAGGTTGCAATGTAGGTTCGGACATGAGGAGACACCGCTCACGAGGCGGTGTCTCACGTCACGCCACTTTCCCGTGGCGTGACAGGCCAGTTTAGCTCAGTTGGTAGAGCAATGCTTTCGTAAAGCAGAGGTCCCGGGTTCTAATCCCGGAACTGGCTCCATAGAAAAACGCCCCTCTACGGGGCGTTTTTCTATGGGTCACTTATCCTCAAATAGCGAACGACATCCGAACGCAGAAGACGGTCAGTCAGCTGTATCGCAAATGACGGACGGTCTTTGTCACCCGGCATTTTTTTGGCAAGCTCGTCCTCTAGCAAGATTGGACGAACGTTAAACCGTTTAAACTCTTCCTCCGACCACCCAAACTGCTTTTGTAGAATGTCACGAAACTCCGCGGGGGTGGTTGAGGTTCCGGTTTGTTGCCTAAAGGTTCCGTAGACCCGATCGATATCGAGCGGGGTAAGGACAATGTGTTCCTGGTCTGCAAACTCCTCAACGGCAGCGGAACGTATGACCTGTTCAAAGGCATTTACTTTTATTTGAGCTTCTGTAAGACGCGGAACGTTTGGAGCCTGCCCTGCTTGACTCTTTAAAAACCGACGCTCGGCATCCACATGATCGAGATATTGCGCATAGGAAACCCACCGAGATCCAACCCGCGCAGCTGGGAAGGGAAGTCTATGCGCAAGACGACTGATCCACCGCGCTTCAGATTGGCGGACAAGCATCTGATACGAAACGGCCGCGACAGAGGCGCCGACCACCATGAGGAGAATACACGCAACCAATAATCGATAGTACAGGCGCATAGACAGCATAAAAACAAACTAATGAGGACCTACAAAAAAATAGGACAGCCATTTCTGCGGATTGGATGAGGAAGCGCGTATGGTGGATGATGCCGTTCCTTCTGCCTCCACACGGGCAGGGTCTTTGCCATCTCCTCCACGTAATACAATGAGTCGTTCACCTGGCTTACGCAACCCGAACCGCATCCGAGCCTCTTTGTCTAAGGCATCCGGGGCTTGCAACTGTTGGATGAATTGGGTCAGATGTAGTTTCTTTCCCTCCATAGCCTCTACTTGCGTTCGTAACCCATGCATCTCCTCATCAACTTTCCACTCCTGATATGTCTCACGGGCCGTTGAAAGAGCCACCATGGCCAAAAGTACCACACACCCAGCCAAGAGGAGTGGCCAACGTAACGCACTTGATGGCTGCTTGCCTAAAGATGAACCGACCATATGTTCGGGTCGATCGTATCACGCCCCCCGTTCGTCGTCAGCCTTAGACTGATTGGCTAATAACGCCTCTACCTCCACCAACGTCGGTTCACTCGCCTGGACAAGGAGCCATTGGATGTGTTCTCGCCTGGACAAGGATGTGTCATGCGATACCCCATCTTTCCCCGTGGACGCCAGTTTTGGATGGCACAGTTCTTGTAACCACGCCTCTACCCGTTCTGGATGTGCAATGTGGGAAACAACGACTTCGGAAGGTGGCATGGCTGCCGATAACCGCACCGTCCCCAATCGAAAGAGAGCTTCATGAAATCCCCGCCGTTCCCAACGAATGTCGTGGATAGCCCCTAGAGGGATTTCCGCCACCTGTCGTGCCCAGACGCCAGATTGGTCAACGTCGATCACCCGTTCCGTTGTGACGATGAGCACGTCCGCATCCCAAAGATGGATAGCGCGTAACGCGAGACTGAGTCCGATCGCAACGGACAGGACGAGGGTGATCGCCCCGATACTCCCAGCTCGGAGCAGGGGGAATAAGAAAAAGAAGGGGGTAATGATGAAGAGTGCGCTTAGACTCAACATGGGTAGGAGCGTCACAACGTGTCGACGGATCATCCCCTGAATGCGCTCCCCCTCGCGCAGGGGTGCGACGTCATGAACATGAAACATAGTCGTGGTGTAGCATAGCAAAGGTCCTGATCGACTAGAAGGGCTACCTACCTGAGAGAACTCGTTGAATGGCTGTGCGGGCCGCCTCTGCCTCATTCCAGGGAACCTTTCTTTCGTTCGCGACGCAAATCCATGGCTCCGCTCCTTTCCCGGTTAAGAGAACTACGTCCCCCGGACCGGCCATCTTCATCGCCAGATCAATGGCCTGTTGTCGGTCCTCAATGCAAAAGAGGGTTTCGTTCTCGCGCTTCCCAACGGTCTCTGCACCTTCGGCAATACGTCGTATAATCTCGTCGGGAGGGTCGTCATACGGATCTTCATTCGTCACAATCACGATGTCTGCCTCTTGACCAGCAAGCTTACCCATCACGGGTTGACGAGCCTGGTCGCGACCACCTCCACAGGAACCACAGACATGGATCAATCGTTTGCGTGGGATAAGACGAAGGGCCTCATATAACCTACGCAAAGATTCTGGCTCGTAGGCGTAGTCGATGATGACCGTCCATGGCTGTCCCATCTCAATACGCTCAAAGCGGCCAGGAACGTGAGTAACCTTTGCCAATAAGGCGATGGCAGATGTCAACGTAATACCGAGGACATGTGCCACGGACAAAGCAGCTAGCGCATTTTCGACATTGTATCGACCGGGCAACGAAAGGATGACCGGGATACCATCAACGACAAACCGTGATCCTCGATCGGATAAAACCATCTCTTTGGCAAGAAGTCCCTGGCCATGATCGATCCCATACCATGCGACCTGGGAGAAACCCGGTATTCCGGCATAAAACGTCGCATGAGGGTCATCTGCATTCAGAATGGCAGCCCGGGGGATAAGGACGCCGCCAATCCGTTTTTTGGGCAAGCTGGCGGTGTGGGTAAACAGGAGGCTTTTGGCTTGTTTGTAAGGCTCAAACCCTCCATGCGCCTCAAGGTGTTCAGGAGTGAGGTTTGTAAATACGACAATGTCATAGTTGATTCCCAAATGGCGAGACTGAATCAGACCCTGGGAAGACGTCTCAACAACGGCATAGGCACACCCGGTATCAACCATCTGACGCAACATTTTCTGCAAAAAGAACCTCCCCGGCATAGTCATCTTGGTATCGTTGATCCACTCGCGAGGGCCAATTTTCAACACAGCGGTAGACGTCATCCCCGTTGGATGGCCCGATGCTTCTAATGCCTTCGCAATCAGATAACTTGTTGTTGTCTTCCCATTCGTCCCCGTGACCCCAATGACAACGAGTTTTCGGGAGGGGTGGCCATAAAAGCACGCT
>CAYHOM010000029.1:0-11417 GCA_964358345.1 uncultured Gammaproteobacteria bacterium | reverse complement strand
CCTCATCAATGCCGTCGCCTATAATAATGTAGACAGGGCCGAACAGGACGATCGAGACCTGACGTTCACCCTCAACTTTGGACTTCCTACCCGTCTCGCAACGGTAAGCGCAGCTCACCACCTTCCTTTTTTTCACTTTTCTACCGACTACGTGTTTGAGGGAGGTCATCCGGAGGGATACACCGAACAAGACCTTCCAAATCCCATCAGTCTTTACGGAGAGTCAAAACACCTGGGCGAACAGGGTGCACAGCGCGAGAATCCACGCACGTATATCATTCGTACGTCACGTGTGTACGGCCCAAATGCCGCGTCACCCAACGCCAAACGTAGCTTCATCGAACTGATTCTCGATGATGCCACAAAGATGCAGACCGTTCCCGTAAATCCAACAGAAGTGTCCTCCCCAACCTATAGCGATGACCTCGTGCGTCACATCGAACGGCACCTCTTCTCCTTTCCAGCACCAGGCATCTACCACATGGCGAATACTGGCAGTGGATCGTGGATGGAATGGGCACAAGAAATTGTGAAGAACTTGAATCTTCCCGTGACTATCGTACCTCGCGATCTCCCTACTCTCATCCGTGCCGCAAAACGCCCTCAATACTCTATTCTCTTAAGCAAAAAACTCCCTCCCATGCGCCCTTGGCAAGAAGCTCTTCAAGAGTTCCTCGCTACCAAGCCCTGGCCTTTCAACCCCGTATGGCAACAAAACAAGTAATTCCGACACCTATCGAAGGCGTCACCGTAGAACTTCAACCGATGATCGGCACCTTTCAAGGGAGTGTCATTCATATGATGCCCGGCGGCGTTCAGAATCCTGAGGGGTTTGGACAAGACACGCTCGATGTTTATGGGTTCACCGCCAAAGGCAAAAACGTCTTCCGTGGTGGACACTATCATCCAAAGCTGAACGAGCTTTTCTTCACGTTGACCGGAACAGCCCTGTGGATTCTGTCAGACTTCCGAGAAGGATCATCGACGCAGGGGACGACCTACGCCCTCATTTTGAGCATCGATAAACCACTGGAAACGCACGACTTCCCCGTCTACGCCCTTGAAGATGGCACATTCCCTCGTTTACGCGTCCCCGCCGGGGTCTATCACGCCGTCTTTCCTCTCACGGACGAACGCATCACCACCGTCGCGATCGGCTCAACAGCTTACGACAAAGAAGACTATCGCTATCCAAAACCAGAAGACGTTCCTGGGATGCAGAAAATCTTAAACAAGATTGGATTTACCCTTACCAACGAACAAGTGAATAAATGATACGCCACAGGAAGGTAAGACCTGGATTGGCGATCTTTGTGACCAGTGGGCTATTCACATCTTTTTGAATCCCCGCGTCATCAGCTCCACCTTCTTGAAATAAGATCTGGCTTTCTGCGATAGACAAGAGTTCTCGATCAGAGATGATACGCTCCCGCTGAATACGACGACGTCGCTCCCACACCCAGTGCCAGGTACTTGGACGATAGAAGAACGCCCAGGCACGTAATTTCTCACGCCACCACCCTCCACGGATCGCGAACAGGAGCGAGGCGATTTCGACGCACAAAAACGTTGGGAGAATGAGGAGCCACGTTCCTATCTTGTAGTAGCTCAACAGAAACAAGAAGCGGTTACGTTCCATCCAGTAAAACTTTTTGATGCTCTTTGAAAAAGCGTAGTAATGATAGACAATGCTTGTCGGTTCAATAACCGACTTCCAGCCATGCACGCGTCCATTAAACGCCGCATCGATATCTTCATGATACATGTAGAAAGGGGCGTCAAAGAGGCCGATCTTCTTCACCATATCAACACGCGCAAGCACAGCGGATCCGCTAAACGTCGGAACGTTCAGATCCGGATCATTCATTTTTTGTGCCTCAAACGCTTTTAACGCACGTTCACGTGACCACTGATAGCCACCCGCGTATCCATACCCTAAGAAATGATAGCGATTCCCCATGCTGTTTACCCTCTCTTTATTCTGTCCCAATAAGACGAGTGACTGGACGAACCCAACAGCAGGATCACGCTCCGCACGCATGACGGCATGCTTCAAAAAATCTGGATCAACTTCCGTGTCCTGGTTCAACAAAAAGACATATGCAGCTCCATGCTCTTGCGCGATTCCCACTCCGACATTGTTCGCACCAGCATAACCAAGGTCATGTTCATTCTTACGAACCGTCATAGGCGGCAACGTTGTGCCACATTTTGGCATCCAATCTTTTTCAATGAACGGCCAGCTTGCCCCATGGTTGGAAGGGTTTTCCACACAGATAATTTCCCAACGATCACACGGATAGTTCACCCTTTCGAGGGAAGCGAGACAGCGTGGGATTTCCTCGGAGGAATCTTTGGTGTTGTAGGTGAGATAAATCACGGCCACTTTGGGCCAAGAGGTCGGATCTTCTCCAAACATCGCCGAAGAACAGGCAAGATCAGGACCGAGGGAGGTAGGAGGGGAAGACATAAGAGAGGTCGTTGATGGCATAAAGGCCCACTTGAGAAAATATTTTCCCCAGCTCATAAGGTGGGCGCGAGCCATTTCGTTATAGAGAAGATTTTTAAACAACCCGGGGATACGTGCCGACTCCTTACCATGGGCATGTTGGATAACCGTCTCCGGAAAATAGAGAACCTGCTTACCACGCAGGTGAACGCGACGACACAAATCGACATCTTCAAAGTACATAAAATAGCGATGATCGAACCCACCCAACTCCTTCCACAGTGATCCTCTGATAAAAAGCGCAGACCCCTGTACCCAGTCCACATCCCGTGGCGTGGCATGATCGTAATCACGCATCCCAAAAGAGGCCGCATACTCCTGACCAAAGGTGGTGTGCTGCAAGAACGTGCGTTGAGCAAAGGGCACGAACCAACGAGGGTAACGACGGCAGGTTTCTTGAAGACGCCCGTCAAAATAGAGGATCTTCGGAGCGATGATCCCAACTTCATCATGACTCTGCATGTAACCGTACAACTTGTCGAAGATGTGAGGATCGACAAGCTTGGTGTCTGGATTCAAGAAAAAATAGTATTCGGCATCAACAACATTGGCACCAAGATTACAGGATCGGCCAAACCCATAATCCCCTTCTCGCAACAAACACCAGGCGTCTGGAAAAAATCGCGCAACCAGTTCATTCGCATGTAGATTCTGGGAGTTATTGTCGACCACAATGATCTCGACGTTGAGTGCCGTTTGTTGACGCGCTTCTGCCAGCGACGCCAGGCAGTCCTCATTTAGATCGTTATGGCCAACCATCACCACCGCCAGATGGGCTTTGGGTTTAAGCATGTCCATGTTACGTGGTGACTGACGACGAAGCTGTTGGATAAACCGTCGTTTTCCACCCAGATGATGACGGGCATGCCATGTATCACACACGGTGCGCATCACAAAGGACGGTTGACGGACCAACCAGTAAAGGACCTTTAAGATCTCTGCGGGAATCACCCCCATGCGATGGGTACACGCATCAAACCAGGTGAGGTGTGCTTTCAGCATCCACAAATGGTTGCGGTAGGAATAGAAACTATTCTCATTACATGGACGCAAAAGACTGCCCAAACTGAACGTCTTTACCCCAAACGTGCGGCGGTGATATGCCACCGCCGTCGGAACAACCACAGACCAAAACCCGGCGGCACGCAATCGTAACGCCATATCCACGTCTTCTTTGTAAATCACGTACATCGTGTCAAATAATCCGCCATCAAAACTCACCTGACGCACCGCTGAGAGACGATACATCGGCAAACATCCGCTCACACCAAGGACCCGATAGGGTTTGTGAGGAATAGTGAGCGTACGACCATCCTTTCCCATCCCCCAATCCTTCACAAATCCCTTCCAATCCATCCGCATCCCCAACGTGTCTATGATCGTCGTCTTGCCAAACGAAGGAGTGTTCCGTTCATCAAAGTTCCAGCGTAACACCTTTCCCGTCACCGCTCCGCACATGGGATGCTGTTCCAAATAACGCATGCAGGTCTCTAAAAAGTCAGGTTCAAGAATGGCATCATCGTTCAGCAACTGAACCGCATCATAGACCTCTCGATGTTGGGCATATAAAAAATTATGCGCCCCGGCAAAACCAATATTTTTCTCGACGCGCGACAAAGAAATCGGGAGCCCAGAGATCGCCACCTCCTGCGCGATCGCTAAGGCATCCTGTGGATGCGAGGCATTGTCCAAAATATAAAGATGCCACCCTCGTCGCGTCTGTTGCTTCAAAGAGGCGAACAGGAACGGAAGATACCGTGCACCGTTGTAGCAAGAAAGCTGTAAGGCAAGTTTCATAGATGTTCAGATTTCCAAGCGTTCCAAACATCCGCCCCGGCGGCTGCTACTAGCCCGATCGGACGGGCCAGTGTGAGCAAGATCGGGCGCCAGCCTGGCTGCCACTTATGGAAGTAACGAATCATACTTTTGCTAAATATCCGCTGTGTTTCCAAACGCTTCATCTGCTCAAATCCCTTTCCCACATAATCATGGGCAAACGCATCGGCTACGTAACGAATACGCATCCCCGTCTGACGGACACGCTTGCAATAGTCCACTTCCTCAAACCATAAATGATACCCTGCATCAAGATATCCAACGGTACGAAGAAGTTCTCGACGAAACGCAAAGAATGATCCACGGACATGATCGACGTCCTGCGTGCGCTCATAATCAAAGTCTGTGTACAGGTAACGTTGATTGAGATGAGGAAAAAGATGCGGAAGCTTCAAGAGGATGCCGAGCTGCGACCACACATCTGGATCACGTCGCACAGAATTAATCGGCTTTCCGTTTTGACCAAGGAGCTTAATCCCCATGACACCAATAGACGGATCTTCCATCAGCGTCTTGTAGGTAACGTCCAACGCTCCTTCCTCGACGAGCATGTCTGGATTGAGCAGGATAACGACCTCCCCTTTCGCCAGACGAAGTGCCTGGTTATTTGGCCCGGCAAACCCCGCATCCCATGCATTGGTGATGAGTGTCGCCCGGGGAAACTCGTTGCGCACCATGTAAGCTGTCCCGTCATGTGAGGCATTGTCGATGATAAAGACCTCAAACGAACAGGCGCTCGATAACGAAAAAAGGCGTGCCAGATTCGCTCGCAGGAGTTCACGAACGTTCCAGGTCACAATAATGATGCTGAGCTGGGGTTGTGAGGTGGATGATGACACAGGAAGAGGGGGGTTGGAATGAGGTATGTTTGACATACAGGGGTCATCTTCCTAGAATGCCAACCATTCCAGAAACAGCCCCATCCTATGAATACTGTCATGATTCGTCAAACCCTGCCGGTTGTCATTCTCTGCGGAGGAACCGGCACACGTTTGCGGGAGGAAACCGAGTTTAAACCGAAACCCATGGTTGAGGTGGGCGGTCGGCCGATGTTATGGCATATCATGAAGATTTATAGTCATTATGGCTATAAGGATTTTATCCTCTGCCTTGGCTATCGTGGTCAACAGATTAAGGACTATTTTTTGAACCACCAACTTCTTTCACGAGACTTTCACCTTGATCTCTCTACAAATATCACGACCGTGCTTGACGCGAATGGCATTGATGATTTTCGGATCACCTTTGCCGAAACGGGACTCGAAACATTGACGGGCGAACGTCTCCTCAAAGCCGCGAAATACATCAATAACGAAGAGTTCATGCTGACCTACGGAGATGGCGTCTCGGATATTGATCTCAACCGCTTACGCGCCTTTCATGATGAAAAAGTGACGCGCCTCGGAGCGATTGGCACCGTCACTGGCATCCACCCAAAATCAAAATATGGATTGGTGAACCATAATGAAAACCATCTGATCACCAACTTCACGGAGAAACCCCGTCTGCCTGACTATACGAATGGTGGATTCATGGTATTGCGTAAAGAGTTTCTCGCCTATTGTCAGCCCGGACAGATGGTGGAAGAAGCGTTGATTGCAGCCAGCCAGGATCACAAAATTTCGATGTACCCCCACGAAGGGTTCTGGCACTGCATGGATACCTACAAAGACAAGGAAGATTTAGAAGTGCTCTGGAAACAAAACCCAAAGTGGAAGCTGTGGGCGTAAAATTGACGATGGAAGCCCTGGCAGAGTAAAGTCGCCGTACTTCTTTTTGCTATGAAAACCCTCGTCTATACGCCGGAACGACAACAATTTTGGAAGAATCGCAACGTATTTATCACGGGCGGCTTCGGCCTCCTTGGATCGACTCTAGCCGAGATGCTCCATGATCTGGGTGCGCGCATCGTTCTCCTCAAGCGCGACCACGTACCATCCAGCCGCCTATTTGAAACCAAGGCTGCCGACCATGCCAACATGGTGTATGGCGATTTTGAAAACTATGACACGGTGTACCGCGCTCTTGCGGAATATGAAATCGATACCGTTTTTCATGTCGGTGCTCAACCGATTGCCCCCGTTGGCAACCGCGCGCCCCTTCCAACCTTGCGCGCGAACATCATGGGAACAGCGAATGTTCTCGAAGCCACACGGAACAATCCTACGGTGAAACGTATTGTCGTCGCTTCCTCGGATAAAGCGTATGGCCCACAGCCCGTTCTCCCCTACACTGAGGAAGCACCTTTGAAGGGGACACATCCGTACGATGTCTCAAAATCCTGCACGGACCTGATTGCACAGATGTATTTTACTACCTACAAGCTCCCCGTATGCGTGACCCGTTGTGGCAACTTGTACGGCCCAGGAGACCTCAACTGGCAACGTATCGTTCCACAAACAATCCGTCATGTCATTCACAGCGAACAGCCACTCATCCGCAGTGATGGTAAATTTATTCGTGATTATTTCTTTATACGTGACGCCGCTAACGCCTACATCCTATTGGCGGAAAACATGGATCGCCCAGAAATCGTAGGCCAGGCGTTCAACTTTAGCACCGGCAATGGCCTGTCTGCTCTCACGATCGTTCAAAAAGTTCTCTCCGCAATGCAAAGTCCCCTTGAACCCATTATTTTAAACGAGGCAAAATCAGAAATTCTGGAACAAACCCTCTCGAGTGAAAAAGCGTTTCGCTTATTGGGCTGGAAACCAGCCTATACGCTTGAAGAAGGCCTTGCCGAAACGACAGAGTGGTACAAAAATTACTTCGTGAAGAAACAAGCAAGCTCTCTAGCGAATGCCTTCCCAGATAACGTGCTCTAATATGCCTTCGCTTGATGGCGTGCTTCTCACCTCTCTCAAAATTATTCCCGATGAACGCGGTCAGGTGATGCATATCCTCCGTGCAGACGCTCCTCACTTTACAGCGTTTGGAGAGGTCTATGTTTCCAGTGTGTACGGCCATACCCTCAAAGCGTGGAAACTCCACACGAGCTGCGCCGCGAACATAGCCGTTCCCCATGGACGGGTGAAGTTTGTCCTCCACGATAAACGACTCGACTCCCCCACCCACAGCCAAACTCAAGTAGTGTTCTTGGGTGAGAATACCTACCAGCTCCTCCATATTCCCCCTGGGGTTGCTTACGGTTGGAAGAACCTTTTGTCAGAAACAGCCTACATCATCAACTGCGCTACCGAGCCACATCGTCCGGACGAAGGAAAACTCCTCGCACCCCAAGACATTCCCTACGAGTGGTAAGTTCACGTATACTACAGGCATGTCTCATCACATCGTGATCGTTGGAGGAGGTTTTGCAGGAGCCCTTGCCGCTCGCCGTTTGATGGAGCAACACCTCCCAGACACGGATGTTCTCCTCATAGATAAACAGGCAGATTTTTTGTTCACTCCTCGATTGGTCGATGCTCTGGCATCCCATGACGCACACGGTAACGGGTGGTCCGCACCTCTTCATGAGCTGGCCGCACGGTTTGGTTTTCGCTTCTTGCGAGGAACGGTTGAGCATGTGAATCGAGAACAAAAAACGCTCACCGTCTACACCGAAGATCTGGGAACAAAAACCGTTCCCTATGACACCCTTGTTCTCACACCCGGAGCCAAGGCGTGCCACTACCGCATTCCAGGTGCCGCAGAACATACCTATACCCTGAAGAGTCTAGACGACGTTAAGCGAGTTCATGACCGTATAAACGAGCTTCTTCGCCAAGCTCAACAGGAGGAAGCGGTCGCAACCAAACGACGACTCCTCTCCTTCATCGTGGTTGGAGCGGGACCGAGTGGCGTTGAGGGAATCTTTTCTCTTCTCCACTATGTCCGTTCCTGGTGCGAGAAGCAGGGAGCAGCGACCCTCTTTGATGTTGCAACCTTTTCCCTCATACAGGCTGGACCCCAAATCTTGCCGGGTTTTCCTCCCAAGATGGTACACGATCTGGGCAAGGAACTTCACAAACATCGGATCCGTCTGTTTGTTGGTGAAGCCGTAACGGAGGTGACCAACGAGGCACTCACAACCAATCTCAAACATACGCTTCCCGCTTCTCTCGTCCTCTGGACGGCGGGCATTCAACCCAACAGGTTAACGGTAGATCCCGAAGCGCATTGTGACCCGAGCGGCTATCTGATTGTGGACCGCCATCTTCAGGTAGAATCATCCATATTTGCCGCCGGAGACGCCATTCTGTATCGCGAGCACAACCAAGTCATTCCCCGGAATGCTCAGACAGCGATTCTTATGGGACAGGCCTTGGCGGAAAACATAGCCCGATCGTTACGTCATCTGTCCCTCAAACCTTTTCACTATCGCTCGAAAGGAAACGTGTTGGTGGTTGGCAACATAGGCAGCCTGGACCTGAAGTGGTTTTCTCTCAAAACACGTTTCGCCCCGCTCGTCCGCAATTTTTTTTATCGTTTTCGGTTTTGGCAGATCACCGGGAAGTGATGAGGCGACGATGGATCGTTTTGACCTCAGACATCAGGTCAGAGACAACCTGCATTCCCTGTTCCCAAAATGCCGGATCATGGAGATCAAAGCCGAGACGCTTGCACAAAACATCGGGGGCCACCGAACCACCCGCCGTTAGCAAGTCCCGATACGGTGTCAACATCTTTTGACCTTCTTTTTGGTATTTTGCGAATAATGACAGCGTGAGAAGCTCACCGAAGGCGTAGGCGTAGACATAAAATGGACGATCAAAGATGTGGGAGATGTAGCTCCACCACAGATCGTACCCGTGGGTGATCGTCATGGAGTTTCCAAACATTTGCACGGTCCGTTTTCGCCATAGGGCATTAATCGCCTCGACCGACTGCTCTCCCCCTTTACGAACAGCCTCATGAAGATCCTGCTCGAACCGGTACATCGCCGTCTGACGAAACACCGTCGCAAAAATATCTTCGATCATCCCTACATACAGGGCCAAACGCTCCTTGTCGCTCTCCACCCGTGAACGTAAGTGATCAAATGTCAGCATTTCGGCGAACACACTCGCCGTCTCTGCGATCGTAAGGGGGGCATGAAAGTTAAGATAGGTTTGCTTACGCGCAAACCGATAGTGGATGCAGTGACCCAACTCATGAGCCAGGGTACGGACGTCTTTCACGCTTCCCTCAAAATTCATGTGCAAGTAGGGATGGAGGTTGGGGTGTACCGGCATACAGTAGGCTCCATGCATTTTTCCCGAACCAGGGCGCGCATCGATCCAACCCTTGTCAAAAAATTCCTTGGCATACGCTCCAAACTGAGGGGAGAAGGCCGAAAATGTTTTTAAGACGATCGATTGTGCCTCCTCAAACGAACACCGCTGCTTGCTCTCTTGAAGCGGTGCGTAACGATCATAATCAAAGAGTTCTTTCACCCCCAAGAGTTGGCGCTTCCACGTATAGAACTCCTGCACGAAAGGGTAGTGTTTCTCGACAACCTTCGTCATCACGTCAACAACCGCTTGCGTGGTCTGGTTATCTTGATGACGTGAAGCTTCCGACGATGCGTAGCGACGATATCGATCCTCCGTCCGCTTCTCTTGAACGATGACATTCAGCATATAGGCCAACCGTCGCGATTCTTCCCGTAACCCTTTTGTAAACACGGCCGCGGCCTCTTTCCGCACCGCTCGATCAGCGTCATGCAAGAGATCCAATATTTCCGTCATGGTGCAGACACGTCGCTTGCCACGCGTCCAGAGAAACGTTTTGTTAGCCAGCTCTTCATCAAACAAACGCGTAAAGGCGGCACTTCCTGTTAAACGTAAATCGCTCATCAACGCCTCCTCTCGTTCAGGTAAACGATGTGGCTTGCCGCGCAACAACTCCTCTAAAAAATGAGCGTAGTTTTTTAACACAGGAGAACCCATCCAACGGCGTAACATCGACGTCTTTGCCTCTACCAGAGCGAGTTCAAAGAACAGAACCGTTTGATAAATGGCCACATAGGCTTCTTTTGTTTTTTGCAAGAAGGCTCCATGGCGTGGGTTTTTCCCATTCACCGAAAAGACGAGATAGGCATAGGTTTCCGGCACCCCTGCATCCTGTAAAAGACGTTCGTACATTTTCAAGGCAGACAGGAGTTGGCGGTCCGATAATGTCACCACCTTGCCACGATAGGTTTTGGCAAACGTTTCGGCACGTCGTCGACATACGGCCTGATGGCGTTCAATGGCAGGGTCGTCGATCCCTTGAAACAGATCAGATAGGCCCCAACGAGGGGGAAGAGGGGTAGGCATAGAGATGCTCCCCATCCTAATCGAAGAACGCCGATAGATCTACCCCATGATCTGCGCACGCAACACCTCCATCTTTTTTGCATCTGACAACGCTTCCAAAAAGCGAATCTTCAAACGCTCTTCATGAAAATCCTCACGAATAATGAGCTGGATAAACTCCTCAAACGACGCTTGACGGACATCCATTCGCTCCCCTCCGTCCAAATCCTGCTCCGCTATACGCTCGCACCCTCGGGCAACCAAAGTAAAAATACACCAATCCATCTTCGTCGTCGGGTGCGCAGCATCCAGCGATATCCAATCCGTCGACGTATATCCCGTTTCTTCAAGCAGTTCACGCTTGGCTGCATCTAGGATATCTTCCCCGTTATCCACGCGTCCACCAATGGTGCTAAAATAAGGAGCCCGCCTGGGTTGCTCCTCCCATGCATAGAGAATCTTTCCCTCCAACGTCACAGGAAGAATGATGACCGTATCCGCTCGTTTCAGCTTTTCAAAAATCCGGGTGTTGCCATCGAAATCTTTCTGCTCCCACTGATACACATCAAAGATCACCCCTTGAAAGACACGGGTCGCATGCGGGGGAAGAGGTTGGACCGATGATGGGCGAGGAAAGGGGGTAACCATTGGATGGATTGTATCGTTAAACCACTGAACCTATCCACGATTCAACTCTTCTTGAAAAACAAGTGAGACGATTTTACTATAATCCATCTTATCTAGCCGTTCTGCTGATATTTTTCCACGTAATGCCTGAACAGCCTCCGTATAAATCTTTCCCACCTCATCAGCGACACCAAGCTCCTCCAAATTTGCTCTCGAGAGCCCAAGCG
>CAYHOM010000028.1:0-11543 GCA_964358345.1 uncultured Gammaproteobacteria bacterium | reverse complement strand
TCCGAGCCCAGGACTCGAGCGTTTAGCGAGAGCGATTCCCCTCACCCGCTCCAAACATGAACGCCACCGACAGGTGGTGTTTATGTTTGGCATGGATGTCTGGGAATCGAACGGGCGAGGATAGAACACGCGATGCGTGTTCACGTGTCCGAGCCCAGGACTCGAGCGTTTAGCGAGAGCGATTCCCCTCACCCGCTCCAAAAAAAGTCCCGACTGTAAAGTCGGGACTTTTTTTAGCGAGAGCTTGTTGCCATGGCACCACCGCTTGTTGATGCAGTCGTGGGAATGTTCGGACGCATTTGGATGGACTGTGCCGTCATACTTCCATCTGCGTTTGTGCTTCCTGCCACCATCACCTGGCTCCCCGCCACAACATCCTGCCAAGATCCTTCCGTCATTTTTCCAATGGTCGTCGAAGCAGAGAAAAAGACGATACGTGAACCTCCATCACGGAGCTTCAATACCATGCTCTGCGCGTCTTTCAACATCACTTCGCCATTCACGAGCCCGCCATTACGTATCCCCCCTCCCATCCCGCCTCGACCAAGAGGGCCACCGCCATTTCCCCCACGCCCCCCAAACTGTTGCATCCGTTGCTCGAGGGAGTTATTCGCGATATTTGGGGTTTTCCTTTTTTGATACGCCGTACCGGCATAGAAAGATAGGCTGGCGATGACGAACGCAACGAAAACGATGAGAGAGATGCGTTTCATATTTTTATTCATACCTTAATGCTTCGATAGGATTTAGTTTTGATGCTCTTCGTGCCGGGTAGAACCCGAACACAATACCGATCCCGGCTGAAACCCCGAACGCCAGCAGCACCGATTGCCACGTCACAACGGTCGAGATCCCCGTGAACCGCGTCATAAGTTGCGAGGCGATCCATCCAAGGGCAACTCCCATCAGACCCCCTAAAAACGTCAGCGATACCGCCTCCAACAAAAACTGCCAGCTGATATCTTCACGCTGGGCCCCAATAGCTTTTCTGAGACCTATTTCCCGCGTACGCTCGGTAACGGTCGTTAACATCATGTTCATGATCCCAATCCCTCCGACAAGAAGGGAGATCGCCGCAATCGATGCCAACAAGGTCGTAAATGTTCCCGTGATACTGGAAGCCGTAGACACGATGTCCGCTTGATTAATGACCGTAAAATCTGCGAGCTGTGGATGAGGTATTTTATGACGTTCCAACAACAATTGCGTTATCTGTTGTTGGAGGATAGACATAGAACCGGCATCCTGAGCGGCAACGCTGATCATCGTGACATAGGTGTCACCGGCAAGATAACGTTGAACCGTAGAGAGGGGGAGATAGAAGGCATCGTCTGGATTCGCAAATCCACTGCCACCCTTCGCTTTTGTGACGCCGACCACCCGAAACTCGACGTTACTGATACGCACCATACTCCCAATGGGACTCGTTCCTTCTCCAAAGAGATCGTCACGCATGGTGGGGCCCAACACCACCACTTTTGTCGCAGAACGCACATCTTGAGAGGAAATGAACGATCCCTGATCGATCTGAATGTTTCTCACCTCAGGATAGTCTGGCGTGGTGCCGATCCCTTGCGTGTTGGTATTTTTGCCTTTACTCGTGACCTGGTAGCGACGCGTGAGCTCGGGGGCCACCGCACGAGCAACGACCGTCCCCTTGATGGCATCCGCATCTGCTTGGGTAAGCGTTTGTGCACAACCACGCCCTGCGCTCACCTGTAACCCCACACCACGTTGGGCTCCAGGGGTTACGATCAACAGGTTCGATCCGATGGACTGGATACTCTGTTCAATGCTTCGTTTCGCTCCCTGGCCCACGGAGATCATGGCAATCACCGAACCGATCCCAATCACAATTCCCAGGATGGTTAACCCTGAGCGCACCTTATTCGCAGATAAGGCAATAAATGTTTCGTCAATAAAGTCGAGTGTTGTCATACATTTTTTCCTTCTTCACGCTGGATCTCCCCATCGCGGATAACCAAAATACGCTTCGCGTATTCCGCTACTTCACGTTCGTGTGTAATCAGAATGATCGTGTGACCGCTCGCGTTCAATCGTTGAAACGTTTGCAAAACAAACTCCCCCGTCTTGGTGTCCAGATTTCCGGTTGGCTCATCCGCGAGCAGCAGCACGGGATCGTTCACGAGTGCCCGAGCAATGGCCACACGTTGCATCTGACCACCGCTGAGCTGGTTCGACAGGTGACCAAAATGGGTCTCACTAAACCCTGCAGCGGACAAGGCACGCTCTGCCTTTTCGCGGCGGAGCGCGCGTGGAACGTTGGCATACATGAGGGGTAGCATGACGTTCCGTAGCACGGTGGCACGAGGCAATAGATTGAAGGATTGAAAGACGTACCCAATTTTTTGGCTTCGAATCACCGCCAGCTCGCGCTCGGTCATATTCGCCACATCCTTATCATCTAAACGGTACGTTCCAAGGGTTGGCACATCTAATGCCCCCAAAATATGCATCAACGTTGATTTTCCTGACCCCGAAGGGCCCATAATCGCGACAAATTCTCCACGACCAATATGAAAGGACACATCGCGTAAGGCGACATAGTTCACCGTATCGTTGCGATACTCTTTTGAGACGTGTTCAACATCGATCATACCGTCACGGTCATCGCCCGCTCGTTCCCCCACCTCCGGCCCGGAAACCTCCACCAGCTCCGCCGCCAAACCCGCCGGTCATCCCAGGAATCCGCAACCCCGTATTTGCTGGGGCCGCCGATGGCACTGGGGTGGAGCGGATGGTCTGCGTCACAACCTGGTCACCTTCATGCAATCCTTCGATGATCTCCGCATGCATGTCGTTACTGAGTCCAACTTGCACCGTTGCAGAGATCGGCGTCTGTTTTCCCGCCGGAAGGATTTCTACGTATCGCCGGTTCTGCTCTTGTTTCACAGCTGCATTTGGAACAACAAGTACGTCAGCTTTACTTTGTACAATGATGGAAGCCGTTGCGCTCATCCCAGAACGCACACGTTCATCGGGAGCATCTAATGTTAATTTTACCCCATAGCTCACCACCCCCTGAGAAACCGTCGCAGCTTGGTCGATCTGGAAAACCGTTCCTGTGATGGCCAGGTCCTCAATGGCGTCAAAGGTCAGCGTCGCTCGTTGTCCAACCTTTATCTTTGTAACATCCACTTCATTCAAAGAAATCTGAGCCACCTTTTGCTGCGTCGCCAAGGTGACAAGTGCTGTAGCAGGAGACACGCTTTCCCCTTTACGAGCCGTAGTGCTCAAAACAATTCCCGCAAGGGGGGAAAGCACGTGATAGTCCTCCAGAGCTCGTTGTGCATCGCTGAACTTGTTCTGGGCAGACAAGACAGAAGCAGCTCGCTGATCCACGGTATTCTGGGCGAGGGCGACATCGGTGGGATGCGCTCCCGCTTTCACATCCATCAATATCTGTTCACGTTCTTTTACTTTCTCTTGTGCAGCCTCAAGATCACGACGGTCTGGACCCTTTTTCAAGGTCTCTAAAGCCAACTGCACCTTTTGTAGGGCGATCCTGGCCGAAGCATAAGAAGACTTCGCTTGATCAATGGCCTGCTCCTGTGTCACAAATGCGGTGGTTCTCGTATCTACGCTTGAAAGATCCGACTGAATACCTGAACGCAGTCCGTCAATCTCTGACTGAGAGAACGTCGGTGATGGCGGCGTATGGAGAAGGGCATTTCGCACGTCTCTCAGGACCAACGTGAGAGCCCGTAGCGCATCGCGCGAAACCGTTTCCGCTCTGGCCAATACTTCTACGCTTTCGTTTTTTGGACGAATGCCCATAATCAACGTTTGTGCTGTCTTCGTGGCACTCTTGGCAGCAGCGTAGTCCGACTCGGCCTGTTGACGATACCCTTTGTTAAAGGAGGAAAGCTGTGACTGAAACTTCGCGTTAGCAGCGGGATTATCTATCCCTAGCACATTGTCCGCGTTAACCAAGGCGTTCTGCAAAAACAATAATGTGGCATTCAATAGAGGGACGATCTGATCGTACTCATCACGAACCATTTGTGGCGTCATTCCATCCCCCGAGAGTCGCGCCGTATGTTCCGCGGAAGCCACATCCGCTTCAGCGGATTGGATCTGAAGAGGATCAGGGGGTTCTCGCAAGGCGTCCCATTCTCGCTTGGCCTGATTGAATGCATCCTGTGCTTGAAGGATCGTCGAGGTGTCTGGGGGCTGTTTGAGCTTTGCCAAAGAAAGTCGGGCAGCAGCAAGGCTGTTCTGCGCATCACGCACGGATTGGGATGTGTCACGCACCGCTTTCAACGCTTCTATCTGATCGATCTCCGCAATAAGCTGCCCTTCTGTAACCGTCTCTCCATGCTTCACCATTACCTTGACGATCTTTCCAGAAACAAGTGGCTTCACATCCAACTGGTCTTGCGTTAATACCTGACCGCTTGCACCAACGGCAACCACAAGCATCTCTTTCGTAGCAGGGGCCGTGACGTAACGGACGGCCTCGGTGGATGAGGGAGCAAGTTTTTGATATCCAACATATCCACCAAACCCCAGTCCCACCACCATGATCCCAGAGAGGAGTAGGTGCCCCTTCATCCATCGTAGGAAGTTCTTCACCATATATTGAGATACTACGTCTTCTTTCAGGATTATTTGCACATGAAAACAGCCCCATATAAGGCTGTTTTGATAAGAGATTTTGACAACCACGTATCAGCTCATTACCGGCTGACAGGAAGCATTGATTCAGGATGGAGCATCTCCGAAAGAGCTACTTACGGAAGGGCAAACCGATCAGACTCTCGACCGAGTAACCATCCGCGTCTGCGTCGATCTCAGATACAATTCCATCTGACTCCAACATAACGCGTACTAACGCCCTAGCCACACGATGACGACGGAGTGATGATGAATCTAAACAAGCATCCGGCGGCTTCTGAGGCCCCGTATTGCTTTCACGGTGCTCGATCTTCCCCACGTACCTATCGAGTCGCTCGTAGAAGGCTTTCCGGCCCTCTTCAGCGTAGAGTGCTTGGAGCTCCGGATGGTCCTCGAGCGGCTCGCGCCGCGATCCCATCCCGGTTTCTTCGGCCAATGCGTCGATCGCCGCAGCGACCATCCCCACGTCGGTGAACTCTCCATCCACCGTCACGTCGCCCTGATCCTGCCTCTTTTTGGCATATCGTTTCTTCCCCATGATAGACCTCCCGAACCCTATGAACACTAAGGACGTTTTAGTGTCGGCCAGATGCTAGCAATTATGTGAGTATATTTCAACATCTCTAAAAATACACTGGGCGGCCTTGTGGGCCGCCCGTACTCAGGTCTCTGAAAAACCGTTAAGTTGTGTGATGGTGCCGAGGGCCAGGATTGAACTGGCGACGCAAGGATTTTCAGTCCTTCGCTCTACCACTGAGCTACCTCGGCAAAAAGGCTTTAAACGGCGATGAGCGTACCAAACCCAGGGAACGAAAGCAAGCAACAAGGTAGAGAGGCTCTACAAGAAAGTGCCGATGATTCTGTCATAAAAACCCTCGCATATGCGGGGGTTCTATCGTCCATTGCACAGGCCAGTGGAGGTATTCGGCTCAACGAAAGTGGGCCGTAACTGCTCATGAGACGATACGATCAGAGTAAACCGATCGATCTTTCTCATCAACAGAGTTATGCCGCCGAGATCGTCGCCGCTCTGCCACGGCAGATGCCACAGACCGGATCTCAAGAGCCAAACAATAGCCCGAATCCTCACACCGACCTATCCCTAGCATGCCTCCGTCAAAACAAAAGGTCAACCCAAAGAAAAGTCCTTATATCCAGGCTGTAAACAACCACACCAGGGAAGATCCCCCCATCACAAGACAGGTAACCGTTCCAAAGAGATTAGACCAGAATCCATTCACCTGTTTTCCCATGATTTTTTGGTCATTCCCAATTCGTAAGATGATGTAAAGAATCGGTGCCGCAATGATGGCATTCCCTACGGACGAAATAATCAATGCTCGTACAGGATTGATCCCAAACGCGTTCATCCCCAATCCGATGAGGGTCGCGATCACCATGGTTAGGTAAAAGACGGGTGCCTTATGCCACGACTTCCCAAGTCCCTCTGTTTGATGGAACAGTTCGCTCACAGCGTAAGCCACTCCACCTGATAGAATGGGTAGAGTAAGGAGACCGGTTCCAACAATGCCGATGACAAATAGCAGTGAGGCATACTGCCCCGCCAAAGGAGCTAAAGCACCCGCCGCCTGATCCGCAGAGACAATGTTGGTAATACCCGCTCCGTACAAAACCACCCCCGCTGTCAGGATAATGAACCAAGCCACGACATTGGAGGCAATCATCCCAATGGAGACGTCTGCCCGCATGGCGGTGATATCCTGAACTAAAAGTGCCTGGGATGATGATGACTTCGTATGCGCATGATGGTGAGCCTTCTCTTCTTCAACGGTTTGATTCGCTTCCCAAAAATACAAATAGTGTGAGATGGTCGTCCCCAAGATGGCCACAAACATGAGCCAGTAATCTTTCGACGAGTGGAACGTCGGAACCAGGGTATAGAGGAGGGCCTCTGACCACTGAATCCGTACATATGCCGCCACGATAATATAGGCGAGCAAAGACAGCGTGAGCCATTTTAAGTATTTTGCATATACCCTATACCCCGCTAACAGTTGCAACAAAAGAGTCAGCAGTGTAAACGCAATCAGCAGTGTGAAAAATGGCAATGGGATAATCAGCTTCGCGGCGGCGGCCATCATCCCAAGATCCGCTCCCAGATTAATGACATTCGCAAAAGCAAGGAGAACGACCATGACCGTCACACATCGCCGGGAATACCGGCTTAACATGTTTGCCACCAACCCACGTCCAGTCACCAATGAAATCCGCGCGGACATTTCTTGTACAGAAATCATGAGGGGGATGGTTACAAGACACATCCAGAGGGTTGATAGACCGAACAGGACCCCCGCTTGAGAGTAGGTCGCAATCCCGGCCGGATCGTCGTCTGATGCACCGGTTACGATCCCCGGTCCGAATCGACGAGCATAGGCACGAAATTGAGAGAACATGGCGTTAGTATGCCATAAAAAAATGAGCCGGATAAGAACTCATTTTTCTACGTGCTCAATATCCAGATTTTAACCGAGGAACCAACTTGGGTCGTACTGCACACGATCATTCACATGCTCGTACTTGTAGAGCTCTATGTCTGAGAACCATACAGGAATTTCCTGATTTGCCTCTTCGACATTTCCGGATGCATGAATCAGATTCCGAATGGGACGATTTTGGGCATTGGAGAGAGCGTACGTGTCATGGGTCAGATCACCACGAATCGTCCCTGGTAACGAAGAAGCTGGCTCCGTTGCTCCTACCAGTTTCCGAATGAGGCTCACCGCCTGCTCCCCTTCCAATACCATAGCCACGATGGGGGCAGACTTAAGAAAGGTGACGAGTCCGCGTTTGATTTCTGTCCCATAGGCAATATGGTCCGCAAAGGGAAAAGTTTCTCCATTTGCCTCATATTTTGTCTTCGCCTTATTGTAAACTCCTAGCATCCACTCTTCCGTAAGAGCATAGTGCTTATCCACGTCTTCATGGGAAGGATGGACCATCTTGAGAGCGACTAATTTGAGCCCAACGCGCTCAAATCTCCCAATAATTTCGCCAATCAACCCACGCTGGACACCATCCGGTTTAATCAGGACAAGGGATTTTTCCATAAAATTTGTCTAAATATAGCAGCCATTTTTTGATAAAGCAAGTCTGCAGCGGTCTTGTCAAATGGGTATGAACATGATATGCTATAGAGGCTTATTCCTCTGAACTGCCGTCATTATGAGTCTTCCCGGTCATCGTCGTACCTCCTCACATAAACGCCGCCGCGCCTCACATTTTGCGTTGAAAAGCCAAGTTCTCACGGTAGATAAAAAGACGGGTCTCACCCATCTTCCCCATCGAGCCGCTCCGGGTGCGACGGAATACAATGGGATCACCATCCACCGTAAGGGTCACGACCGAAAAATGCAAAAGATGCTTGACAAAACCAAGGCTGAACCTCCCTCTAACGCCACCGATCACAACCACCAAGGCCACGATCATGCTCATGACGAAGTGAAGGCCTAGTCCCACTTCTTTCCTTCGTTCGCTCTTTCGCCCCCTCTATGTCTAACCGCCATCAAGCACGCGCTATCACGCTGCAATCCCTCTATGAATGGGATTTTCATGGCGGCACGAGAGATTTGGGGCCTATCATGGAGCGTAATCTCGAGGAGCTTGCCCCAAAACTTGACGAAAAAGACTTTGCTCAACAAATTGCAAAAGGAATCGTCGAGCAGCAGAGCGTCCTGGACGCTGCTATCACTAAATTTGCTCCAGACTGGCCACTATCTAAGATCACAACGATTGATCGAAATGTCCTCCGCATTGGAACGTATGAACTCCTATTTAATTTCGAAATTCCCAGTAAAGTCGCCATTAACGAGGCGATCGAGCTTGCAAAAACCTACGGAGGGGAATCGAGCGGCAAGTTTGTGAATGGCGTCTTAGGGGCGATCTATCGCGATCAGCTTTCCCAAGGAATTGCTAAGCCTTCCGATGTTCCCAAAGAAGAAAAACAAGAATCACCATCTTCTCCCTGATCCTATGACTATCGACATCCCAGACTTCAGCCCGCTGGAAGAACGCTTGGGCCACACCTTCCGTGACCGATCGCTCCTCCTGCAGGCACTTACACATCGATCCTACCTCAACGAACACACGGACTTTAGTCTCACCCATAATGAACGGCTGGAATTTTTGGGGGATGCAGTGTTGGAGCTCATCGTTACAGAACATTTATACAAAAAGTTTGCCAATCCAGAAGGTGATCTGACCAACTGGCGTGCCGCGCTCGTGAATGCCAAAACATTGGCCGGTATTTCCCGCGATCTTCAATTTGAAGAGTTTTTGCTGCTCTCTAAAGGTGAAGCTCGAGACAAAGACACAAAGGCACGCATGTACATTTTGGCCAATGCCATCGAGGCGATCATCGGGGCCATCTATCTGGATGACGGGGTGCAGGCAGTGGAAAAGTTTATCCATAAACATATCTTGAGCCATCTCCCAAAGATTTTGGAGCTTGAGTTGTACGTGGATGCCAAGAGTAAGTTCCAAGAAACTGCCCAGGAAATGATGGGAATTACCCCAACCTATAAAGTGCTGGATGAGAAAGGACCCGATCATCAAAAGGAGTTCAAAATTGGCGTCTACCTGGATAAAGAATTGGTAGCTGTCGGTCATGGGACTTCCAAGCAAGAGGCGCAGGTCGCCGCCGCGGATGCTGGGCTTGAGGCAAAAGGATGGAAGACGCGGCCAAATGCAGGATCCAAAGAACCGGTTGCTTAAAGGATACCTGCTCGATATCCTCAACCGACTTCGCGCGCCCTTAGTTTAACGGATAAAACTGCGTCCGGTCATTCGACCGGACGTCAGGTCGGATGACCTGACGCCTTCGAAGAGAAACCCTATATGCATTACGTTTACGTTCTTTACTTAAAGAATGGAGATCTCTATAAGGGAGAGACTAAGGACCTGGAAAGACGTTTACAACAACATCAACGTGGTGCAGTAGATTCGACATCCGGTCAAGATCCACAACTTATTCATTACGAATGTTACAAACGCACTTCTGATGCGACACGACGAGAGCAATTCTTGAAAACGACGGAAGGAAGACGCTTGCTCCGACAACAATTACGGGATATCCTCAACCAACTTCGTGCGCCCTTAGTTTAACGGATAAAACTGCAGCCTTCG
Organism: uncultured Gammaproteobacteria bacterium; assembly: GCA_964358345.1. GTDB lineage: Bacteria > Patescibacteriota > Patescibacteriia > 2-12-FULL-60-25 > 2-12-FULL-60-25 > CAYHOM01. The sequence continues at coordinate 1,763 of CAYHOM010000028.1, read as the reverse complement.
AAGCTGTTGATGGGGGTTCGACTCCCTCAGGGTGCACCAGGCACAGGCACCGCCACCAAAGGCGGTGTTTTTGCTTGTTCTAGCGGAGAATCGAGCTTCCAGGGAGGGGTCGTGAGTAGGGTTGAGAGGGGGTAGAGGGGCTCCGGTTGACCGCGGGTTGCCCAAGAATCGGCGGGGACGGGTTCGAGGAGCGCGACTGCCTCCCGAAGGTGCCCGGGGGCCAGGTGCGCGTAGCGCAGGGTCATGTTCATGGAGGCGTGGCCGAGGAGCTCCTGGACGGCCTTGAGCGAGGCGCTGGCAAGACCACCTTTTTTCGGACATCTTTCCTTCCCCATTTCTAGCCCTGTTTTGATACATTCCTTTCCTCCTGTTGCTCACGCATGACTTTTTCATAAAACGTATCAGGTGGCATCTTGAGCGCACTGTGGATTCTCTTGGTGTTGTAGGTCTTGAAGTGATGGGCCAATCCCTCAAACAGTCCATCGAATGTGACGAAGCGATTGAAGTCTCCAAACTCCTCCTTGAAACGAAAGTAAAACGACTCTTGAATCCCATTTTGCCAAGGTTTTCCCTTGGCGCTGTTCGATGGAGTGATGCCGTTGGCTTTGAGATTGGCCACAAACTCCTCTCCGATGTATTCGCTGCCGTGATCTGAGTGGAAGATCTTAGGAGCTTTGGAGCGACGACCAAGCGCCATCCGAAGCGCTTCCATCACGAGTTCTGTTGAGTGATTCGAGGCCACGTGCCAACCAACGGCTTGCCTTGTGTACTGATCGATCACGGTCGCGAGATAGAAGGTGCGACGATGCCAAGCGAAATGTGTGAAATCACCTGCCCACACCTGGTTGGGCTCGGTAATTGTGAGGTCTTTAAGGAAGTTGGGAAGTGACGTTTTATTCGATGAATATTGATTTTTCGAATGTCTCTTGCGCGAAGAACGCGCACGGATGTTGTGATGCCTCATAAGGCGATAGGTGCGCTTGTGACTGACGGCGAGTTCTTGTGCAATACGCTTGTAGCCATAGAAAGGATGTCGCTCGTGGACCTCCCGGATCTCCTCGAGAAGGGCCGCATCCTTCGTGGGTTGTTTGCGTTTGTAATAGAAAGACGAACGACTCTTGCCTGAAAGACGGGCTTGCACAGCAATGGGAAGGCCATGAGCAGAGAGGTAATAACAAAACATGCTCTAACCTTTGTAGGTCCGAGCCTTTTGTTCAAGAACTAGATCGAGAATCACTGTCTCCAGGAACTCAATGCGTTTCTTGAGTCGTTGGACTTCGCTACTTGTTGGCACACCACTTCCTCCTAATTTCTTCATCCACTTCCGAACCGTGCTTGCGGTGATGTTGTGCGTGGCAGCCGCTTCCACAATTGAGGTTCCGGCCTTGATCGAGGCTAAGATTTCTGAGCGCACTTCTGGACTCGTTGGCAGAGACATAGGCATAGGACATGAGTGTCACGTTTAGAGTCGTGACAATGTGTCCTATTTTAGGTGGTCGCGTCATTCCACTCGCGCAGGATGCCTCCGAGGAACTCGCCGCGCTGAGATCGTGCGACACTGCGAGCGATGCCCTCGTCTTCACGTTCGATGGCCGATACGTCCGGTACGACACGGCTTGGCAACATCTGCGGAAGATCTGCGACTTTGCGAGCGTCCCGCGCGTAAGTTGGCACGATCTCCGGCATTCCTTCGCCAGCCACCTCGTCTCGGCGAGTGCTCCCCTCAAGGCGGTTCAAGACCTCCTGGGACATTCAACGATTGA
>CAYHOM010000027.1:0-11695 GCA_964358345.1 uncultured Gammaproteobacteria bacterium | reverse complement strand
AGCCTTACGGCAATAGGCGCGCGTAGCTCAATGGTAGAGCAGGTGTCTTATACACACCGGGTTGCGGGTTCGATCCCTGCCGCGCGCACCACCTAAAACCCCACGAACAGCGTGGGGTTTTAGGTGAGAACATAAAGCCCTACTTTATATTCAGGGGTGTTGATACAAAGGGAACAACCTTTTTCCCCGCCTGGATGGGGGTTGCAAAGAGATACGGGGACTGGAACGCTTCGCCAAGCACTTCCAGAAAGGCCAGACCATCTTTTGGAAGCATGGTCTTATGGGCGGCGGTCTCTACCCCCATTTTGAGTTGTTCAACAAGGGTCTTGTCACCCTGAAAGGTGATATGTCCCGTCTGATCCAGCACGCAGGTTGCACGCCCCTGTTTTTGGAGCGTTTTTCCATCGAGGGCGACAAGATGCACCCAGTGGAAGGATGTTTGTTTTAAGGGAGTCGCTTGTAGAGAGCGGGCCATAGGTCAAAACGATTACGGTAACGGAGTAAATGCATGCCAGGCGACTGGAGGGAGATGGCTTGGTTTGAAGGGATCGTCCGGATCGAGCGTGTGAAGGCGCGTCATGAATCCGTTCCATACCATATTTGTATCGGGGCCAAAACAGAATTGGAAGGCTTGATAGAGGTTGTACAAAATTTCTGGTGAAGTGCGTAAAGCGTAAAGACGGTCACGAAACTCTTTTGGAATGGGGGTCTTTTCTAGCCCTTCTGCTGGGAAACAGCGTAACCCTTCATATTTCATATCAGGAGTCCGTGAAAGGGAGTATCCGTTGTCAATGCCATGGATTTCTCCATCTGGAGAGAGGAGATAGTTTTGGTGGTGTCGGTCACTATGTGTGATAAGCGCGTCAAAGACGCTGATCCGCATCCGCGCAGAAAGAGAGATCTGTTCACGGGGAACAGTCATCCCCGTATCGCCGATTTTCCAGTCTTGTACCGACCCCACACCGGCCGGTCCGTTACGTAAAATAGTTGCAGGGACAAGATCTAATCCTAAGGCCTTATCGACCTGTGCGGCTAGCCATTCGCGCAAGATACCTTCTCCTTGTCGAATGCCAACCCTTGCCCCAAACGGCTCTCGAACAGCGGGCTTATAAACACATGGGAGCAATTTCCCTTCGATAGTGACGATAAGAGGGGCGGTAGCAGATTGAGTGCCAAGTTCAGCAATGGTTTTGAATGGGCGTCGCATCACTTGCTCTACACGTGTGCGCTCATCTTCTTTGGCAGAGCGTTCGGGTTGGTTCCGTTTGATGGCATCGGTCAGACGTCGACTGATATCCTCAGCACGTTGACCTGCCTCTTCTATGCTTTTTGCATAGAGAGGGTTTAGTTCAAGGGATGCTGGGCCAAACACTTCTGCCGGGGGGCGACCAAAAATCCCTTTAATGCCAAGGGATGCCATCTGTGTCTTCTGTACGGGCGTATCTCCGGCTTCTTCGAGAATCCATTCGATCTCTTTTCTGGGCAAGCGTAAAGCGCGACCCAGGTTGCCAAGAGCATGGGGGCTTGTCATGGCCACCTCTTTGGTGAGGGCGAGCCGCCGATCTCCGCCTAATGGGACATCGATGTACTGCATGAGTTGAGGCAGGACGTGTGAAGCATTTCTTGCCATACGCTTGACCATGGTTAAGCGATCATCCAGGGGAAAGATGGCCTCTGGGAGCGTAGCTGCGAGACGAGGATCTTTGCTGCAAATAAAGGTAGCAACGATCAGTCGTGAATGATTATTGAGGCTGAGGCAATGTTCAAGAGCCTGTTTGTACTGATGCGTGGATAACGCCTCAGCCAACGGATATATACCAAGCCGTTCATACAGGGATCTGTACTTCCAGATTAACACGGGACTTTGCTCTTTGGCGGCAATGCTGAGCAAACGCTCCTCTCTAAAAACGGAGTCGACATCCCAAAAAGTGAGAACACCCAGTTTTTCATCGTTATCATCCACCCCATCCACCAGAAGTTCGCCAATAATCCTTTGTGTGTGTTGGGGGAGGCTCTGGACGCGTTCATGCAATTTCTTTGGAAGCTCGGCATAGAGTGTCTCTATGCCTAGTCCTGTTGGGGGATGAAGCTCATCAACGGCTTTTTTAGACATTTGTGTCCAGTTCTCAAAACATTTACGCACGACGTCACGTTGTTGCAATTCGTCGGGACGCTTCCCTGTAAAGAAAAGGGGGATAGCTTCAAAAACATGGTCTACTTTTTTACGAAAATCAAGAAGAATCTGTTGATCCCCGATCGTTGTTTGCCGTTCCGTTGCTCCGCTTTTCTGCGAAGATTTTTGCCGTATGGGCATGGTCTCTGCATCAGAAAACATAAGGTGAATGGGAAGAAAATCAAGAATAGTATATCAGAAAATAACTCTAGGTTCTAGCACGAGGTTGCAAGAGCTTTGAACGGATGTTACAACCTCACCGTCTCTCAACATTTCCACGTGAAGGTGAGGTGAGACATGTGTGGTATTGCAGGAGCTTTCGATATTCCCGATGCATCTCGTGTTGTCTCGATCATGCTGAAAGCGTTACAGCATCGTGGACAAGAAGCGGCGGGGATCGTGTCATCACATGAACGACAGTTCTACGAGAAACGAGGCTTCGGTCTTGCGGATGAAGTATTTTCACTGGTGAACTTTGGCCAAGATCTTCCAGGGACGATGGCGATCGGCCATCTGCGATATCCCACGAGCGGTGAAGTCCATTCGCCGGGGGCGATCCAGCCGCTCACGGCTATCACCCTCCATCATGGACCGATGGCCCTTGTGCACAACGGGAACCTGACCAACGATCTACCATTGCGCGAAGAGCTGGATCGGATCGGGGTCCTGTTCCGTTCCAACGGGGATAGCGAGCTCATCCTCCATCTGCTGGCACGAAGCTTGGGGGATGAAACCCATAAGCGGATACGCCAAGTGTTTACTCAGATCGAAGGGGCGTACAGTCTGATCGTGATGAACGGTGAGCGAATTTTTGTGGCGGTGGATCCTTATGGGTTTCGGCCGCTCGTCATGGGACGGATGGATGGGGGATATCTTATCGCCTCCGAGACCTGTGCGTTAGATCTTTTTTCTGATGTTCGGGACATCGTTCATATCTTGCCAGGACAATTGGCGGAGATGGGTCCTGAGGGGATCCGTTATGAGCAGTTCAGTCAGTCGACGATTCATCGTCATTGCAGCTTCGAGCACATCTACTTTTCCCGTCCAGACTCGTGGGTGTTCGATGAATCCGTAGATGCCGTGCGCGTTCGTCTTGGTCAGGCACTCGCGCGACGCAACGTCATCCGAACGGACGTGGTGATCGCTGTTCCAGACTCGTCTAACACGATTGCTCTGGCCTATGCAGAAGAGGCTGGCCTGCCGTTCCGTTTCGGCCTCATTCGTAATCACTATACGGGGCGTACCTTCATCACTCCTGGGCAGCCAGCTAGGGAGCTGGGTGTCAGGATGAAGCTGAATCCCGTCCGTTCAGTTGTGCATGATAAGACCGTGACGGTGGTCGATGATTCTCTCGTACGCGGGACGACGGGGAAAAAGGTGGTCGCCCTCTTGCGTCATGCGGGCGCGAAAGAGGTGCACCTTCGTATCGGTTCCCCGGCGGTCATCAGCCCCTGCTACTGGGGAATTGACACCCCTGAGCGTGAGCAGCTTGCGGCTGCAGAAAAGAGCGTCGAAGAGATTCGTACATTTATGGAGGCGGACTCCTTGGACTACCTCACGCTCGAGGAATTGCGTGAGGCTCTACAGGATAAGGCGGGAGCGGAATACTGTACGAGTTGTTTCACGGGGCTGAAGCCGATCGAGGATCAGCGTATTCCGCCGGAGCACCTCAGTTGGCGGGCGCGTCGTGGATAGTCCGCATGTCCATCTTTTTCAAAATCTCCCATGCTCGGGAGATTTTTCATAGCAGACAGCCTCTAGTTGGTCGAAGGAGGTATGGATGTATGTCCAGCAACCTGAGAACGAAAACGACTTACTTCCTCATGGGCTTGATGGAGTGACTGTTTCAGAAAGAGAACCTGTTGATCGATCTGTTCATTTTGCTTATTGAGTTTCACCATTTCTTCTCCCTGCGTGTCATAGCGTTCTCGCATCGTATGCAAGGTAGTGCCAAAGATGTGATCTTCCTCGGCCTGTTTGCGGCATTTGACCAACAGGATATTCACCTTGATGCTGCTTTGTTTGTGTGCTTGGAGATGTTGATGGAGGGCTTCAAGCTGTCTGAGTCTTGTAGAGGCATTCTCAATTGTACCAGGAGCGACATCGAGAAAGAGTCCGTAATGTTGAGCCAAGCCTATAATCTCCTGTGTCTCTTCCTGATCTTTTGGACTGACCAATGTTGATTCAAGACGAGCTAGATCTGTGCCGGTTTGTTCACGAAACTTCTTGAAGGAGGCGATCTGTCGTTCGTTTTTTGCGATGGTTTCAAGATGATGTTGGATGTTGCTGAGCTGTTCTTTGCTCAGGCTATCAAACTCATTTCGGTACCCTTCAAGATAGTTGCAAGCTTCTTCCGAAAGATGAGGGGCAAGGGCCTGCAATTCTTGAAGCATCTGTCCCGTCTCGTTATAGATCTGTTGCGGATCCATCGCATCGAAAAAAGCGCGCCGATCCTCCTTTGCGGCCGCGGGGCGCTGTTGCTCCTTTCGTGACCTTCGTGCTTTCGCTGACACTGATCGTTCCGTGATCGGCACGGGTTGATGGGCTGGGATATGTTCGGTATGAATGGGTTTCGCCGGACGTTGCTCGTTCGGTTGCGTGCCGCGCCCAAATCCTTTCAGGGCTCCCATGACGCGTTGTATTCCTTCCATGAATCCCATATGGGTACAGGATAGATCAAATTGTGGTACGGCGCCATTCTGAGATCTATTCGTTCACCAATGTCATGTCGTCCTGACGAGGAATCGCTCCCGTGTAGTGTGTGATCAGGCGTTCCAGCCGGGGAAAGAATCGAATGCGTTCCAGCCAGGGGTTCAACCAGCCCACGGTGATGCAATAGTATCGATCATGGGGATAGGTGTGATGAATAGCGTGATGTGAGGAAGACAGGACGAGCCGTTTTTCTTGCAGCCAGGCGACAAAACGAGGAGGATGCGTTTGATGAGCCCATTTGTGGAACTGGTTTGTCCCAAACACGCTTAGTGTTAAGGCAAGGATGAAGCTGAGCAGAAATATGACGAGCTCTGTCCGTGGAAGGGCGAGAAGAATAAAAATCGTTGGCAGAAGAACAGCCGCAGAAGCAAGGCAGTTACTGCCATTGGTCTGAAAAAAATCATGTCGTGTAATGGCCGTCTGGTCGACATGATGTTCTCGAAAAGGTCGTATAAAGGTCGCGCCGATGAAGGGCGTTTCAGGGGTTCCCCAGGTATCCCCAAACCAGTGGACAAACCCAGAAACAAAATCAGCCCCAAGATACCCCAACAAAAAAGCTGGCAAGACGATGAGGGGGTGGGGCACCAGATCCATGACAACGCGTGAGAGCAGGAACGCTTCTGCCACAAAAAACACCATCACCGCGATCATCTCTACGATGCGTGTCGAGGGTTTGTATCCCTCGGCAAGATGTTTTTTGGTTGCTTGAGAGGCGGACATGGGAAAAAGAGAAGATCTCTAAAAAAAGAAAACCTATCATAGACTTGACTGTTGGACAAGGATGATGTGGGCGGGTACATTCATTTGCCTTTTTAGATTCTTTGGGTAAGATGCGGCGGCCAATCAAGGCGCAGTCAGAGGGGAAAACATGGTAGCAGGCCAACGCACCGCACTCATCTCTGTGTACAACAAGGATGGGATTGTCGAGTTCGCTCGTGGGCTCCTGGCCGAGGGGTTCCAGGTCCTTTCTTCGGGCGGAACGGCAAGGTGTCTCCAGGAGGGAGGCGTATCGGTCACGGATGTCGCGGAGGTGACGGGGATGAAGCCGGTGCTCGATCACCGGGTCGTCACGTTGCACCACAAGATCCACGGTGGTCTCCTGGCATTGCCCACCCATGCTCACCGTGCCGAACTCGCGGCCATGGGCGCCCCCTGGATCGATCTCGTGTGCTGCGATCTCTACCCGCTCGAGGAAGAGATTGCGAACCCCAAGGCGACTCGGGAGAGCGTGATCGACAAGACCGACATCGGCGGTCCGACCCTGCTGCGTGCGGCCGCCAAGGGTCGGCGCATCGTCGTCTGCGACGTCCCGAGCCGTCAGCGGGTACTCACCTGGCTTGCAGCGGGGTGCCCCGAAGAGGATCGCTTCATCACGGAGCACTGTGCCATTGCCGAGGCTCGGGTGGCGGAATACGGTTTGGCTTCGGCCAGATATCACGCGGCTGGCGGGATCGACGGAATGGTTGGCCGGCGTGTGCAGATCCTGCGGTACGGTGAGAACCCCTTCCAAGAGGCAGCGTTCTACGCCGTGGGCGATCATCCGCTCGCGTTTCATCACTTTCACCAGGTGGGTGGAACCGATCCTAGCTTCATCAACGCGACCGATCTCGATCGTGCCTGTCGGACGATGGTGAACATCGCCATGGCACTGGAAGACAACGGTCTCCAGGATCACACGGACATCGCGATCGCCGTCAAGCATGGCAACCCTTGTGGGGTGGGGGTCGGCCGTAACATGGCCGACGCTCTCACGCGCATGATCGACGGCGACCGGATGGCCATTTTTGGCGCTGTCGTCCTGACCAACTTTCCCATCACCGAAGAGAGGGCGCGTATGCTGCGTGAGTACGGGATGGAAGAGGGCAAGTTCCGCCTGCTCGATGGGGTGATCACTCCGGCCGTTTCCTCGGGAGTGTGCGAGGTGCTCGAGCGCAAGGGAGGCAAATGTCGTGTGCTCGTGAACAGGTCGCTCGGCAATCTCAATCGTCGGATGTTGCCGCGAGTGCAGTACCGTTCGACCCTGGGTGGCTTCCTGCGGCAGGAGGGGGAGCCGTTCGTGCTCTTCCTGGATGATGAACGGATGGAGCGCCAGGGTGATCTCACCCCGCAGCAGCGCATGGACATGGTCCTCGCCTGGGCCATCGGTTCGACGAGCGTGAGCAACACGGTGACGCTCGTGAAGAATGGGATGCTGATCGGCAACGGCGTGGGCCAGCAGGCTCGCGTGCGTGCGGCTAAGCTGGCGCTCATGATCGCCAGGGAGTCGAGACATGATCCCTCGGGAGCGGTTGCCTATAGCGACAGCTTCTTCCCTGAGGCCGATGGACTCATGGTTTTGGCAGAGGCCGGAGTGAAGGCCGTGTTTGCCTCCAGCGGTTCTGTCCGTGATGCGGTCGTCCGCGAAGCGGCGAAGTCCAAGGGCATCACCCTCTGGCAGCTCCCAGACAAGGTGTGTCGCGGCTTCTTCGGCCACTAGGGAACTCTCTCGCGCATCCTCAGGATGCGTTTTTCTTTTTCAGGTTCTACGTTTGTATCATTTCATTCTGCAATGCCTGTAGTCTCGTCTGTAATTCCACCCACTGATCTTCCGCATGACGAAGGACTGTTTCAACGGTGTTCAATTTTTCGTTCCGTTCCCGCGAATACCCTGTCGGATTTGCCAAAAACTCTTTTAAAATCGCCTCTTTTTCTACCCCGTACTCCGCAAGATGTTTTTCTAATTTCGTGATCTGTTTTTTGATCTCCGTGATTTCCTGGTGAAGACGTTGTTTTTCAGAGAGTTGAGGCAATTCAGCCGTTTCCGCATCGGTTGTGAGAGCACCAAGATCTTGTTGTAAATGATAGACGTATTCGTCGTAGGTGAAGGGGTAGCGTTTAACCTGACCAGCACGGACTTCCAGAATAGTCTTTGCGATTTGGTGCACAAAGGTTCGGCTGTGGCTAATAAAGAAAATCGTTCCATGAAATTTGTTCAACGCCTCTCCGAGGGCTTCCACCGTTTCAAAATCGAGATGGTTCGTAGGTTCATCCAAGAGCAGCACGTCATGCTTTTGGAGGAGGATCCCCGCAAGGCAGAGGCGTGCCCGTTCGCCGCCGCTCAACATCGATATGGATTTGGTGAGATCATCGATACTAAACAAAAAGTTGCTGGCCATGCGTAAAATGTCCTCTCGTCCAAGCTCCCGAGCGGCGATCCGCTCAAGGTAATTTCCAACGGTATCTTGTTCATGGAGCATCCGGTGAACATGCTGATCGTAGTAGGCAAAGGTCATACGATTGCCCCAGCAGAAGGATCCGTCTATAGGCTCGAGCAACCCAGCAAAGGTTCGTAACAACGTCGACTTCCCTTGGCCGTTCTCGCCAACAATCGCGACATGGTCTCCTCGTAAAATCTCAAACTCAATCCCTCGAGCGATGGGGTGTTCGGGGTAGCCGATCCCTAAATGGTTCGTACGTACGGCGAAACTGTTCTTTGGGAGAACCTGTGGAATATGGATACGGACGCGGCGCAAGGGATGGGCGATCTCAATGCTCTGGAGACGTTGGAGTTGCTTCAGCTTTGATTGTGCTTGCGTGGCTTTAGATGCCTTCGCACGGAATCGATCGACAAATGTTTGGAGATGTTTTTGCTTGGCCTCGATGTTTTTATTCTCGTTTTGTTGGTAGATAAGCTGCTCCTCTTTGAAGGCCAGGTACTCCTCGATAGCACGAGGGTAAAGCGTCAACTTTCCGCGCTCAACTTCGAGCGTATGCGTACAGGTGTTTTTTAAGAACTCGCGGTCATGGGAAACGATCACGAAGCTTCCTCGAAAGTTCTGCAGGAAACGTTCCAAAAGGAGCAAGGTGTTCAAATCAAGGTAATTGGTGGGTTCATCGAGCAGGAGGAGATTAGGATCACGAAGAAGAATCGCGCTGAGCTTTAGACGCATTTGGTAGCCTCCTGAGAGAGTTGTCGCAGGCACATCGAGCTGTGGTGGCGTGACATGAAATTGGCTTGCGAGCTTCGCGCATTCCCAACGGGGCTTCCCACTTGTACGTGTAAGAAATGTCATGCCCGTCTCTTCTCCATCAAACTGCTGATGTTGATCAAGGTAGCCTAAGCGAAGTGTCGGGTGGTGGACAATTTCTCCGCTGTCGGGTTTCAACTCTTTGACGAGCATCTTGAGCAAGGTCGTTTTTCCGGCACCATTGCGCCCGATGCATCCAATTTTCTGCCCTTCGCTCACGCTTAACGACGCCTGGTCCAATAAGACATGCGTCCCGTAACTTTTGGATAGTTCCTGGAAATGCAACAGAACGCTCATACGTGCCGCCAGTGTGCAGGAAATAAGGAAAAAAATCGAATTGGAGAAAAAGAAGAACAGAAACACGACTCCCGTGGGGAGTCGTGCGTTAGAGGATAAGGAGGGTGTAATCGACCTCGACGATGTGGGCAGTAAGCCGAGGGACAACAGCATCGGGAAGATGAGGGGTACCGTTCGGGGAACGCCATTCTTGGTTGAGGGGCACCTGCTTCCCGTACTCAAAGCCCATGATCGTGCAGACGTTCTTGCGCTCTTGCACGACCAGGCAATGTGGGAGAGCGATGACTTGCCGTAGCAGCTCTGCGCTTGGATTGAACGCGACGGGGAACTGTGTCATAGCGATCATGGGGATGTCCGAGCCGGTGTCCCCGACGCCGATCGACCCTTCCAGATCATAGCCATGGGTTCGGATGATCTCCCGCAGAGTCTCATCCTTGGCACGCAGCTGACGTTTCCCGGTGTAGCGTCCTTCGTCGCACACTTCTTGAATGGAGGCGTCGAAGTGGGTGAAACCCCAGTGCGTGCAGAATGCCCGAGCGGACTCGACAGGCGTGTAGCTGACGGCGAGCGTCGCATACGTCAGCTCCTGCACGGATTGGAGAAGCGAACGTGTGAAGACGTACACCTCTTCTACACGATGGGCGAGAGATTCGTGTGCCAAGGTTTCAAGAAGGTCCTTCGGATGCCTCTGCAGAAGCCAGTGGTCGAGGGCGTGGATCACGGTATTCATGTATTCATCGTACGTGGTCTTCCGGGTTCGACGTAGTGCTTCCGCTTTGCGAACCTTGACGAGTGTCTCGGGGGAAACGGAGCCATGGGTGACCATGGCTTCGAAGACATGTGTGAAGAGGGCGAGCCGGAACAGGGTCCCATCGATGTCGAAGGCAGCGAAAGGTTGCATAAAGACCTCCTTTGGCGACAAAATCCTGGCATGCATTCGTGAAGAAATCAATGGACCCTTGGTGGAACGTCATTTGCGTACAGTGCATTGACAGAAAGAGTCGTGTTTGAAAAGGTGCCATCCGCAAGGAGGAAAGTGATGATAGAACTGTACCGTCGGATTCCATACGTCTACATCTCGGGAGCCCTCACGGTGGCGACCGAAGAGCGTCGCCAAGAGCTGCGAGAGCTGTATGAGTTTCTGGGGACCTTGTGCACGTGCAACCGTCTTGGCGCGTACATTCCGCACATGGTGAGTGACCCCGTGAAACAAGCGCATTTGACCCCGGATCAGGTCGACGAACTCGATAGGTTTGCGGTCACGCGTTCCGAGCTGGTGATTGCTTACCTCGATGATCCATCGCATGGAGTCGGGATCGAGGTCGAGATGGCTAACCATGCGCACCTGCCGGTCTGGCTCGTCTTTTCGGAGAAATTGTTGCATAAGCGAGTCATCTCGCGGCTTGTGCGCGGTAACCCGGCCTGTCGTGGACAACCTGTCATCGTGTTCACCGATCAAGAGGATCTGGAAACACGGCTCAATACTCATCTCAAAGCTTTTGTGGAGCGCATGAGTGATCCGAGTCGTCCTGAAGTTCTCCGCTTCCGCGATGCGTGAGGAAGCTCTGCCCGCCGCTCCTGTAAGAGCCTTCGTCTACGTCGGCTCTTTTTCGTTTTGTTGATATTCTCACCAAAACTTGCCATCATGGACACTATGGTTCATCTCTCCCCATGGATGGTTGCTATCCTCCCGGTCTTCTCAACGTTTATTGGGGGATATGTTGTCTATCGTTGGAAGCATGATCTCCATCCCTGGCTGTCCCTTTCAGGAGGCGTCCTGTTAGGGGTCGCATTTTTAGACCTTCTTCCTGAGGCGTTGGAATATGGGGAGCGGGCAGGGGTGGAATATCAATCTGTTTTAGCTGTGACGTTGGGAAGCATTATCTTTCTACACATCATTGATACGCTGTTCCGTTTTCATGGACATCATGAACATACACATGATGCATCGCCCGAGTCGTATGCGGAGCCCGCTGAGCGTTGTGGCAACGAATGGCACCATCATGCACAGGCCTGGGTGCGGACGGGCGGGTTGATATTTCACAGTCTATGCGATGGATTGGCGATTGGCGGGGGATTTGCGGCTGATGTCCGTCTTGGGATTCTGGTGACGATGGCGGTCGTCCTGCATGATTTTTCCGATGGGATGAGTACGGTGACCATTCTCAAGAATGCCTTTGGTAAGGAACACCGCAGCATCCTCCCGCTCCTTGTCGTCGATGCGCTTGCCCCATTCGTGGGGACATTCCTGGGGTTAGCCCTTGCTCCCTCCGTGCAAGCGATTGCCTATCTCTTGGCAGGATTTTCGGGACTGTTCATCTTTCTTTCGCTCTCGGAACTTTTACCCCAGGCACACGCCGGAAGACTTTCACGCTCTCATGGATTTGCGTTAACCATTTTGGGAGTGGCGATCGTGTTTCTTTTTCGTTCTCTCGCGCCGATCTAAATAAAGAACTAAAAACGAGTTTCCATTTGTCATCCCCGCGAAGGCGGGGATCCAGCCTAT
>CAYHOM010000026.1:0-11759 GCA_964358345.1 uncultured Gammaproteobacteria bacterium | reverse complement strand
TATGGTGAAGAGGTTATCACAGCGGGTTGTGGTCCAGTTATCATGGGTTCGATTCCCATTAGCCACCCCACCAAAAATCGAACTGGAAACGGTTCGATTTTTGTTTTGTCTTAGCGATGGTCGACGGTTCTAACCAAACGGTGATTTTACATACCCCTAACGAGAGTTGGAACTCAGGAATGTTTTTTATCGGACGAGTTGACGTGATGGTAGAGCTGGCCTATATTAGGCGCATGTCGATTTTACGTACGAAACAAGCTAATTTCTGCTTTAGCTTCTTTAGCCCACACGTGGGACTCTTTTCGTAAACGCAAACGCGATGCAATAAAGAGCCCACAACACGTGGGCTCTTTATTTTGTTCAATATCCATTATCCCCTTATTATGACTTCTATGAAAGACCTATATCAAGCCGAACATCTCCAACGAACCCACTACGCCGCTTCTCTGGGAGAACAAGAGCGGATCATCCAAGATCTCGCATCGCGACTTGATCCAGACGCTGAACGCTTACAAAGATATCTGGCTCTTCCAGACCTGACACGTCTTGAAGGTAATCCGGTCTACGGTATCACGGACAGAATTATCAACCTCCCAACTTTGAAGGGCTTTGACGTGATCGATACGCCGGAGATTATCCCCGCAGAAGTTGTGTTTGATCTGTTTAATTTTCCGAAAGACCACCCGGCACGTAGTAGAAGTGATACATACTATGCGGATGCAACCAATATCCTACGTCCCCACACGAGTCTGATGTGGAAATACTATTTGGATATTCAAGAAGTTCAAGAAAAATTGAAGAAAAATGGTTCGGTTGGGGCCATTTGTTACGGAACGGTTTATCGCAGAGATGAAATCGATTGGCAGCATTCCAACGTCTTACATCACATTGATGGATTGTTCGTCTGCAAAAAGGAAGTGAGTATTCTCCAGCAATCCGATCTTGAAACGATCCTGTGGGAGGTAGCTCAATCTTTGTTCGGTCAAGAAATTGTTGGTCGTTTCAACGTGGAACACTATCCATATACCGATCCAAGCCTTGAAATGGAAATTGCTTGGGATGACAAATGGGTAGAGATTCTTGGAGCGGGGATTGTGCACCCAGAAGTCATGCGCAATCTTGGACTTGATCCAGCTGTTTACAATGGATGGGCTTTCGGTTTTGGTGCGGATCGGCTCGCCATGATCAAGATGAAAATTCCAGATATTCGCTTACTTCGATCTACGGACGAACGAGTATTGCGACAATTCAAGGGTATTGATTCGTTGTTCCAACCGGTGAGCAAATACCCATCAGTTATACGGGACATCTCGTTTTTGGTGGATAAAAAATCTTTCAATCTCAATCGATACTACGAAATTGCACGCGAGGTCATTGGGGGCGAGTATATTGAAGAAGTGAAATTACTCGATACATACCAAGACGAACAGAAGTTTGGTAAAGATATGGTGAGTTACACCTTTCGAATCACCTATCGACATCTCGATCGAACGCTTACAAATGAAGAGGTCAACGTCATGCACGAAGCATTGAGACAACGTACGGTTTCTGAGTTCTCGGCGGTGCTTCGTTAGGCTGTTAACTGCTCCTTCAGGTGTGGGATATGGATCGTAGCGTCGTTTCTCCTCGCGAAAATAGTTCTAACGTCCTCTACGACGGCACCCCACCAAAAATCGAACTGGAAACGGTTCGATTTTTGTTTTGTTTAAGCGACGTTCAACGGTTCTAACCAGATAGCGATTTCATGCACCCCTAACGAGAGTTGGAACTAACTATGAATTCAATATTGGATGATTTGTCTTGATCTGACCCGAAATTATAGGACCATAGGTCATTCATGGGTGTGATAGCGCCCTTACACCCATGGTTGTTCTATCGGCTTTCCTTGTTCGAACAGCGCATCGAACATCGGTATGAATTGGTTGATAAGACCCTCGTGCTGGATCGTTATAACAAGCTGCGTATCGGGAAAGAGCACGGCCATTTTATTTCCATAAAACATAATCATTTTTTGCAACGGAAGAATACGATCTGGAATTGATCGTAGCATCCACACGCGTTTACGCAGCAATTCGATATTTTTCTTAGCGAGCTTTGTCTGTGGCAACGCAAGACCAGATTCTGTGAATAACGCTTTTGTATGAATCTTACGCTCCACGATACGTGTGAAGAACTCAAACCATTGCCGCTGACTGAGGAGGGATAACTCATTGTTTAATGATTCAGCGCCTTCCAGAACACGGAACACCGAGCCAACGGGAAGTGCTGCAACTTCGTCGTATATTTTGCAGAATCCACGTTTTGATTCAGTGACTTCAATAATTGGTGTTTCGATGTCTGCTTTATGGAGTGACTGGAGGAACGGTATCAGACTTTTAAGTTCTGTCATTCGCTGGTCGAGCGTTGAAACGACTTCCGTCGGTGGTGTTGCGATAAGTCGCGTGAGTTTGCCATGTCGAGCCTCCTTCAGGAAGCCTTTTTGAAGTAGATGATCAACATGGAAATAAATAGCCGTGCGGCTTTTTCCAATTTTTTTGGCAATATCATTGACACTGGCTTTTCCGAGCGTGAGGGAGGCGAGGTATATTTCAGCCTCTTGCTCGCTCAGATTGAAGTGGGTCAAAAGCTCTTTTGGAGAGGTCATGTAGATGATGATAGCATAATTATAGTTAAATGTCAACAAAAACGTACAACATACAATATGGCTAATATAAAGAAAAATACTGGAATATTTATGAATAGTAGAACATAATCATTGACATATTCATTAAAAATAGGTATAGTAGTTTGTTCGAGAATAAAAACCTCGAATCTCCGTCCGAGCTACTGAATATCTCAGTCTCTCAGACGGAGCAATCTCGCTCCCTCAAGCAAGAGGATGTGTATGAACAAGGAAATCGTTCGTTGCGCAGTGGTCGGTTTTCTCGTGGAGGTGACGAATGGCTCTCTGCATCGAGCGGACCACATCAACTCCCACCCTCCTTCCACTGGATCCTGTCATGGGCCTGCGGGCTACGGATACTGGCAGGATGTCCATAGTGAAAGCCTGCGCGCATTCTTGAGTAGTATCGGCGTGGATCCGGATAAGCTCCTGGCATGGTCTCGCCAGAAGATGCGCGAGGGTTCGCGCTTGTGCGCAGTATTGGGCGGTGGCGAGCGCTTTCCTGGTTTCATTCAACCGCCGGAATACCTGACCATTTCAGGAATGGCGACGAACATCCTCACTTTCATGGAAGAAGAGGGAAGGTTCGTAGAGACCCCTGATACGATGTAATTTCAGCACTCCCATCCCGTCGGGTCACAATAGACGGGAATCCCTTTGAGAACATCACGTTTCGTGGTGCATTGAAAGGAGTGGCAAGTCGCAGGATAGTCGTTATGACGCTATCGATGCTATTTCTCGTGCTCTAACGTCAGGGATATAGATCGTCGCATCGTTGATTCGTGCAAAAATAGTTCTCACTTCCTCTACCACGGCACCCCAACAGGAATCGAACTCAAACGGGTTCGATTTTTGTTTTGGGTCGAGCGAATTTTATAAGTTCTGACGAAGTGGTGATTTTGTATACCCCTAACGAGAGTTGGAACTGAGTGCTACTCTCTGGGCAAGTTATGACACAAAAACAATCAAAAGTTGTGATGCTCCATGGTCGCTGGCCGGAAAGGATTGATGGACAGTTGATCGCTGAAATTCCTCTCTGTGATTCAAATAATGAGGGTAATTGGATGGGATGGACCAAAAAATGTCTTGAGGCAAAAGACTTTGATGTGACTTGTCCGATTGTGAAAAATGTCTGGAAAGCACGATACGAGGAGTGGAAAGAGATACTCGACCAACTCACGATCAATGAAAATACAATCCTCGTTGGCTTAAGTGCTGGTGGGTACGCCTTGCTTCGTTGGTTGAGTGAAACAGGAAAACGAGTGAAAAAAGTTATTCTTATTGCACCAGCATCGAAAAATATCGCTAACGATCCAGATCGCGTAAAAATGCCTTATGAGGATGAATTTTATGCCTGTGAAATTGCCGCAAGTTTGAAAGATCAGATACAAGAACAGGTCGTTATCATCGTTTCAAAGGATGATGAGGTTGCTGGTCGAATGTACGAAGGGTACGTACCACTCTTAAACGCAAAAGTCGTTACGCTCGAAAATAGAGGTCATTTTTCTTTCTTGATTCCAGAGCTTCCGGAGCTCCTTGAAGAGATATTAAAGTAGGAATATAGCCAGATTGACGGCACCTTCTTAATATGGTATAAGTAGTAATAACTTATAAACCATATTAAGATTATGACCCTCCTCCAGCCCGTGATGCGCAAGCGTCTTGATGAAAAACTCAAGCGTCTTAATGCACTTCGTCCACTTCCCACATCTGCCGTTCAAAAACTGCGCGAGCAGTTTCAGATTGAGATGACGTATAACACGAATGCGATTGAGGGGAATAGTCTCACCTTGAGGGAAACGTTTTTGGTTGTGAATGAAGGGCTGACGGTTAAGGGAAAACCCCTAAAGGATCACCTTGAAGCAAAAAGTCATCAAGCGGCGCTGGAGTATCTGTATGAACTGATTGAGCATAATCATCGTGTCACGTTGTCCGAGCGCCTCATTCGTCAGCTCCACCAGCTCGTCATGCAGGACGTTGATCGAGAATGGGCTGGGGCGTATCGAAATGGGCCCGTGATGATTACCGGGACAAAACATCGACCGCCGGAAGCTCTTGAAGTATCAAAAAAGATGCATGGACTGGTCGCATGGTTGAACGCAAATGAACGGAAGATGCATCCAATCGAACTCGCCTCGCAAGCACATCACAGCCTGGCAGCGATCCATCCATTCTTCGATGGAAACGGTCGAACATCGCGTTTGTTGATGAATGTTCTCCTTATGCGGAGGGGCTTTCCGCTCACGATCATCTTAAAAAACGATCGAAAGAAGTATTATCGCGTTTTGTCACGAGCAGACGATGGAGATCTGGCTCCACTCATTCAATTTATCGCGCAGACAATTGAGCGATCGTTGGATATGTATCTCAGAGCTCTCGAACCTACCACGAAAAAAAGTGAGCAGTACGTGTCTCTCGCGAAATTGAGCTCTAGTACGGAATATTCGGCTAAATATCTTAACCTTCTGGCAAGGACTGGTCGGCTCGAAGCTCATAAAGACGGACGCAATTGGGTGACGACGATGGAGGCGCTCACACGGTATGAAGAAGGAAGGCTACGTAAGAGGGGATAAATCTGGAATATAAATCATCGTATCACCCCTCCTCTCAAAAATAGTTCTAACATCCTCTACCACGGCACCCCGACAGCAATCGAACTAGAAATGGTTCGATTTTTGTTTTGGGCTGAGCGAATTTTGGGAGTTCTAATAACATGATGATTTATTGTCATTTCTCCTCACAAACACAGTTCTTACGTCCGCAGCGACGGCACCCGGGCAAGGTGAGACCCTTACAAGGGTTCTCATTTTGATGTTGGGATCCGTTTTGCTAATCTGATGCTATATGAAAGGTCGGGTTATTATCATCACCGGATTACCGGCTTCTGGAAAAACAACTATAGGAAAAGAGTTGGCGGGGCGGATGAATATCCCCTTTATCTCGAAGGATGATATCAAGGAATCGCTATTCGATGGTTTGGGTTGGAAGGATCGGGAGTGGTCGAAAAAGGTCGGCCTCATATCTTATGATCTACTCTACTATTTTGTCGAAGCTCTTTTGAAGGCGAGCGCATCCTTTGTCCTTGAGAGCAATTTTAAGCCAGAGTTTGATAATCTGAAGGTCGCGGCTTTGAAAGAGAAGTATGGTTTCGAGGTAGTTCAAATCCTCTGCAAGGCTGATGGAGAGGTCTTGTTTGAGCGCTTCAAGAATCGTTCGGCATCGGGATCAAGGCATCCTGGTCATGTCGACATAACAAATGATGATGAGTTTAAGAGCGCTCTCCTCTGATGATGAGTTTAAGAGCGCTCTCCTCACAGGTCATTACGAGCCATTGGCTTTACAGGGAAAAATTATCGAGGTTGATACAACGGGTTTTAATAAAGTTAGTGTTACTGGACTTTTTGAACAAGTGAATGCAGATTGATAGAGCGCATCCTCCTTGATAATCAGGAACGAACGAGTGGGATTTACTTTATCGAATGAGCCGAAGGTCAGCCGACCCAAAGTTACGAAAAAAACGACGGCACCAGATGCTGATCACGGATTGATCGTCGAGTGTCACTTCAGGCGGAATGAGGTAGGTTTGGTTTCCACGATTGCCTTTCAGGCCTCCCAAATTCATGAATCGTTTTTCCCTTACGGCATTTTTGACGGTTTCATTTTGCACATCTTGTGCGGAAACAATGTAGACAAAGAGATCTGGACCGTTGGTGACATCAAAATCTGTGAGGGCCAGAGTACGGATGCCGTCTTGCTCACTCACCGTTGCCTTACCGTGAATGGTGTATGTACGGTCGCCCTCCTGAAATGAGCCCTGGGCGAGGAGCCTTGCCGCTATCGGTGGAGGAAGTGCAGGGGTGGATGTAGCGTGGATAATGTCGTTGGATGCGGTTGGTGTTTGGGGCGTCGTGGTTGAGGAGGAGGGAGGGACCTCGAGAGGAGCTACGAGAAGAGGAACCTCTTCATTGACCGTTCGATCCATAAAAAGAGCTTGGACACCAAAGAAGCCAAGCAGCAACCAGGTAACGCATCCGGCAACAAGAGTCACTATAGTAACTTTGAGAAGAAGTGATGATGACATATGGTGAGAAGTCTACCATGATATACTGTGAAAAACATAGAATTTCTCATGAATCTATCATGCCCTTATGCGCATCGCCGAAATAAAAAACATCCCTCTGATCAAAGAAGTGATGGAAGTCCCTTTCGATGAGGGGCTTAAAACAAGTTACTTGAAACACCAAAATGGTGACCGTGTTTTAGAAGCCGCTAAAAAAAATAGTAAACGGGTGCGCATTTACCGGATGAAGTACTTGTCTGGTGGGCATTTGGTCGTTGGTTTTCTTATCGAGCCTCGTCGCGTTTCTGAAAAACTTCCATGTATCATCATCAATCGTGGTGGATCGGGAGATTTTGGAAAGATCACGTCAGAGAATCTCTTTTCAAACCTTGCGGTGATGGCCTCTTGGGGCTATCTCGTGATCGCTTCTCAGTATTCAGGGAATGATGGGAGCGAGGGAAAAGATGAGATGGGCGGAGGGGATATCGAAGATGTACTGACGTTGTATCAGATCTTAAAAAAGTACCCTCTGGCAGACATTTCTCGCATCGGTATGTATGGCGCCAGTCGAGGGGGAATGATGACATACCTTTGCTTGGCGCGAGTGAAGTGGTTGAAAGCGGCGGTTTCCGTGGCGGGTCTAGCAGATCTCTTTCGGCAAGAGAAACTGCGTCCAGAGATGAAGGGGCATTTTAAAACCATGTTTGGTGGCAAGCGAGAGAGTCTGAAGAAACGTTCGGCGGTGCATTGGGTGGATAAGTTTTGTAAGAAGACCCCCCTCTTGTTGATTCATGGGACGGCGGATTGGCGTGTGAGTCCATTGGATTCGCTCGATCTGTCACGTAAAATGTTGAGCCAAAAGATTCCACATCGTTTGATGTTATTGGAGGGTGCCGATCATGGATTGACAGAGTTTCGTCGACTCCGTTTTGAAATGGTACGGATATGGTTTGATCGATTCGTAAGGGATGGGGAGAAGCTGCCCAATCTGAAACTTCATGGGGATTAGGCTGTAAATTCTTATTTTTCTTTCGGACCTGATCTCAAAACCATGTTATACTCTCATTATGTCTGTTTCTTTCTATCGAAAATTGTCCTTTGTGATGTTAGGTCTTGTGGCTCTTCTTGGGTCTGTCTCGATCGTGTTGCAAAGAAAGATCGCGGATCAGGGCAAACGAGCTTCGTCTGTAGCCTCTGAGTTACGAGGTTCTTTGCGTACGTCACAAATGGAAACGGATATCGCTCAAGATTACATTAAACGCTTACAAGAAGAACTTACACAAATGCAACAAGGTATGGACGATGGGCAAACGACAACGACGGTGATGTATCCGTTATCCTCTCGTAGGATGTTGAAGGCAGAAAACACCATCTTTTCCATCGTTGAATTTGATTCCATGATGCGTGAGGTCACGAGTACCTTGGTGGGAACCTTTTTTCCGCCCAGTGCTCTTGAATACGAGCGCTTGACTAATGGATTATATCGTTTTCATGGGGTCGCCGATTTTACCGAAACGGGGTACGACCGGTACCTCTATCTGAACGAAAAAACGGCTAAAGCATTGGTTGTCGCTGGAGGAAAAGAGAACAGTATCTTCAATGGGACAGGGATACATCTTTCTTTCTCGGGTGGTCCTACGGGTAACCTCATGATTCATATCAGTTCAGACACTTGTGAAAAAAATCACCGACAACACATTGATGAGTTACGGTGGAACGATCAAAAGGTCTTCTCGTTTTCGCCGCCTCTGGAAGTTCGCTGTGATTTTTCCGAACTCGGTGGAGGTCAAACCTATTTTTTCACAGGGGGAGAGCGGGTGGATAAGGATCTGACATCCGTTACCCTCACGCTCCCAAATGGGAAACGTTTGGTCGTAAAGCCGGCGGGAATGGGAGTGTCTGTAAAATAGGGGTCAGGTCCCAAAGAAAAAACGATGGAATAGAGCCAAATAGAAAAATGATAAGATCTCCGCGTTTGATCCTTCCTTTCATTCTCCCATCGGGTCCTGTCCCCTCGGCACCCCAAGAGTGCTCGGTCACGTTCCGTGTCCCTGCGCGCTCTTGGGGTCCCAGCCTCAGGGCCACCCGTTAGGAGAATGGTGATGGTGGTCAAACGCGGAGGTTCAAATGAAATATCCTCACTCAAGATGAGAAACTCCCTCAGAGGGGAGGACGTGCATACATGCATGTTCACGACGATAATGTGGCGATCGCCCAGTCTTGCCAGATAACCCATGATGGGACTTTCTCCTTCGGGTCTTTCGTTCCAAATATCCATATTGAGCTGCTCACAGACGTCTTCGATGGGTCGACCCCCAAAACGCTCGACGTATTGCAAGCAAGACACCTGAGCATCAATCACTTTCGTGCCAACGTGTGTACGCATGATTCCCTCCTAGGGAGGGTTGCAAATAGAAGAGTGGTTGTACAGTTGAGTAGATTTCTTAATAGGTCATCAGGTCCATTAAGCCGCCTTTCGCACATCTCTCTCTTCCAAGAGCCGTGCCACAGTCTCCGCCGCTTCTATGGAAGGGGACGCGAGGTCTGCTTTTGATGAAAATAGTTCTCGAAACAGATCATTGGGCGGATCTGTTTCGTCAGCAAGTTTTCCTCGTTTTGTCTTCGCAAATAGTGTATAAAACGATTCCTTCGCGCTTCGCAGCGTGTCAAAATCACCTCTCCAGTCTTCGGAGAGTATCCCAAGGGATTTGAGGAGGAGAACGTTGACGAGCCCTACCATTTTTTTTGGAGGCCATTCAGGTCCCTCTTTTTTGCGTTCTTTTGCCTTCGCACGTCTCGCCTCTAGAGCTGCTTGGCGAGCGGCCTCGGTAGCACGTGCCTCTGCATCACGATGAAATTGTTCTTGTCTCTCGCGTTCACGTGCAGCCTTAGCAGCCGCCGCTTCATCACGTTCTTTTTGAGAACCGGCACGCGCAGCTTGATGCAGAGCCTCGATCTTTGCCTGCCGTTCCTCCTCCTCGAGACGTTCTCGTTCTCGAGCAAGTTCCTGTCGTTTGAGATGTTCTCGACGGGCGGTTTCGTTGGCCTCTTCACGCTGACGCTCTGCCGAGCGTCGTTCATCAAGACGTTGTTCTTGCTTGCGTCTTTCATCGGTCAAGCGATTGAACTCGGCCTTCTCTTGCTCCAGATCAGCTTCGGTTAATCCAAGGACGCTGAGGAGGCGATGGTAGGATCCGGTTTCGAGAACGTCGCACAAGGGTTGAAAGGTCGCGTATTTATCGGCTCGACTCGTGGGCCGCATGCCCTGCCGCACAGAGCGTTCAAAGGCATCTTTCACGGACTCTGCTTCAAGGACGACTAAATGAGTCCCGCTTCCTTCTAGTCGATGCAGAGCTTCATCGATAATGCGGTTCTGTCTGGCACGAGCATCTGTGCTCACGCCGTATTTAAAGGTCTTCAGTTGAAATGGAAAGGCATCTCCTGCAGCAGTAACGTCTATATCAACCGAACCTTGATCCGGTCGTAAATCTTGGCGAGGTGTTCCATGATTAATGGATGCCAAATGACCTGTGTCATTCGTGTGGATGAGCCTTCGCAAAAGATAGATTTCCTCCAACTCGAACCGTTTTCCCCAGTCGTCATCATGGAGCCCCTGAATAATCCTGAAAAGGTTTTGGTCGAGCTCGTTCAGTTGCGTACGGCGCTCGACATCGTCTTCTATACGTTCCGCGAGGCGATTTTCAAGGTCGTTTATCAGCACCTCAAGGTCAGCGCGTTGCAAGGTGATGTTGGGGGTGAGAGGAATATGGGCATCTTGTTGTAGCTCGGCGCAGGCGTGATAGTTTTTGAGAGCTTCTTTTTCAGCCGCCATGATCCGATCACGAAACCTAAACGCAGAAAACTTGTCGGCAACCTCCTTCCGAGTGAGCTTTTCAGGTGGTTTGGGTTTAGCCTCTTTTTGCTGGTCCTGTAGGACGAGGGCAGCTTGCCAAGCACCACGATGGTAAAGGTTTGCCTGTTCGTGCGCCACACTGCCCCGAAACAAGTAGGCAAGAGATTCAAGCTGGTGACGCGTTTGTTCAATACCTGCGTAGGCAGGGTCTTTCCGCGTGACGCGAATGCGTTCCTCCATGATGTGGATGTCTTCATCGTTATAGATGAACCGTCGTGCCAGTTCCATGATTTTTTGCTGGTAGCGTTGAACTTCCAGAGAAGACTCCCTTGTAGCGAAGGGATTGACCGGCAGCAGTTGGGAAGGACGGGTTTCAGGCATAAGATAATCACCTTTAGTATACAGAGATTTAAGAGGGAGAAACAGGCGAGTTCCTCAGCCCTTTCATGGCAAGATATATTGGACGCGTCCAATCTCACCTGTATCCAGACGAACTTTAATGCCTCTTGGATGGATCGGGGCACTGGTAAGGATGTCTTTCACGA
The DNA here is from genome assembly GCA_964358345.1 of uncultured Gammaproteobacteria bacterium. Classification (GTDB taxonomy): domain Bacteria; phylum Patescibacteriota; class Patescibacteriia; order 2-12-FULL-60-25; family 2-12-FULL-60-25; genus CAYHOM01. The sequence continues at coordinate 639 of CAYHOM010000026.1, read as the reverse complement.
ACCCTTGAGTGAGTTTTCCTGTTGGTTGATCCTCTTTTTTGACGATCGCCACCATGAGATCGGGATAAATATTTCGACGAATGGTTGCGTCTGTGTTTCCTATCTCATCCATAGGACGATGGTCGAAATGGTCCCGACGACAACACAGTAGATGGCAAAAGGGGACAGCGTCTTCGTTTCGAAGTATTTGGTCAAAAATTTTACCGTGAGATAGGCAAATAAGGCAGAACAGGCCGCGCCAAACAGGGTTGGGCCAAAAAATGGTTCATGTCTGCTGGCAAAGAGATGCGGCAATTTAAGTAACGCCGCTGCGCCGATAATGGGCGTCGCCATAAGAAAGGAGAAATGTGCCGATTCTTCGTGGGAAAGGCGGGTAAAAAGTCCGGCGGTGATCGTGGAGCCAGTTCGAGAAAAGCCAGGGATGAGCGCAATGCATTGAGCGAATCCAATCTGCAGAGCTTGTCGCCAACCAAACCGTTGGTCGCTGAGCGTCCTCTCAGCCTGTTTTCTCCGCAGATGCTCTGCCCCCCAAAGAATGAGTCCATTGAGGATAAGGGCGATGGAGACGATCTTTCCGACGGCGAAGACCGATTTGAGGTGTTCTTCGAACAGGAGGCCGAGGAGTCCGGCGGGAATGGT
>CAYHOM010000025.1:0-12011 GCA_964358345.1 uncultured Gammaproteobacteria bacterium | reverse complement strand
ATTCGAACCATGATACACAGCTTCAAAGGCTGTTGTCCTACCATTAGACGATCCCGGAATGCGTTGATGCCCTTTTGTAAATCGATAGTCTCCTTTGTTATGTCGACCTCAACGAAATAATCCAAAAGGCGTGGACATCGTATGTAAAAACCTACTCCACGTCAACCATCTGACAAATGAAAAATCCGCCATAAGGGACGGATTAGGGAGCGACATACGTGTCGAGAAAGAGCAGGACTTCCGGATGGCCCCTCTGTTCGCCAACGAGGAGGAACCCTCGCTCCATCTCCGCGAGAAGCGGACGCAATTGATCCACACGATCCCTTCGACCAGCCACCGCATAACCACACACAGCAAAGGTCAGATCGAACATGGATTTTTGAGCGGCCGGCCAGGCGGAAGGCGACATGGCGAAAGCAACCCTTAACGCATCAATAAGATCACGAGACCAGCCTCCGAGCCATACCCACATATCCGTCGAAATGCCTTTCTCCGTCCCGAGCTCCCGCAAAACACGATTCGCAAAGATCGTATCAAGATGGTTCCAGAGAGCCGATCGGATAGCCTCGCTATAGACCTTCTCAGACATCCAGGATGGCCGTGGCATCGGATTATAGGCGTCGATGATCTCAACACGAAGAATCTCGCGAGGAGGATCTGTCAGGCTGCGAACGGTCTTCTGTACGCGTTCCTCGAGTGCGAAGTAGTCCCCATCCATGGCCGGTCTGGACGCGCCACGGAGAGCACGTGCTATGTCATCCATGGCTTCCCGTAGGAGATGTACGTCCGCAGTCATTGATGGCTGCTCCGCAAAAGTCTGTAGGCTTTGCATAAAATCCTTCAGCACCTTGTCCATCCTGTGCCTCCTCGCTCTTGATATAGCCCTCACACCTTACCGTTCAAAGCTATCATGTCAACATTTCCGACGAGAGAGCGCGATGGTGAGTGGGCATCGCTCATGATCATGCGCACGGGCCGAGCAATACGTTCGGCCGTATTCAATGAGCAGATACGTCAAATGAAACCACTCTTTTTTGGGAAAAAGTCGCATGAGATCCTGCTCAATCCGTTTGACGTCCGTATGTGTCGCAAGACCATATTTTATGGCCAACCGACGCACATGGGTATCTACCGCGATTCCCTGCACAATACCATACGCATTCCCAAGAACGACGTTGGCGGTTTTACGGCCAACGCCGGGTAACGCCATAAGTCCCTCCATGGTGCGTGGTAACTGACCACGATAGACTTCTTGCAGAATACGCGCCGTGGCCAGAATATGTTTTGCCTTTTGACGAAAATACCCAGTCTCGTAAATATCCCGCTCAAACACCGATGGCTTTGCCCGCACATAGGCCTGGAGCGTAGGATATTTATTAAATAATCGTACGGTCACCTGATTAACTTTTTTATCCGTACACTGTGCTGAAAGGATCACCGCAAACAAAAGCTCCCACGGTTGCGCATAGACAAGCATCATCCCTGCGTTGGGGAACAGTCGTGTTAACGTTTTTATGATGAGTCGTGCCCGTAGGGTCTGGCGATCTGCCCCATGCGTCTTATTCATGAACCTTCGTGAATGGATGCAGAAGCTGCTTGGACATGCGCTCTTTTAATTGGTCGATGGCACGGCGTGTTTCTTCACGATGGTGCAAGATCAACACCTGGACCTCTTTCAAACATCGCCGCCATTCTTCCAATCCCGCGGGAGATGACTGCAAAATGGCAATAAGAAAGGCAAAACGCTCCTCTGGCTCAAATGGAAGATGGACCAGCATCTCCCAGCAAGGGACAGCCTCCGGACTCAACGTGAGCACAGCCATCTGACGCTCATGGCACCACTTCTCTAGAGCCTGACGAAAACGCGTATCATGCATTTGAACATAGTCGGTAAAAAAAACACGCTCCATTCCCCCATCTTCTAGAGGTCGCTCCATATCTTGTCGCGTCGGAATCCCTCGTGTTTGCCATAAGTTCACCTGTAGGCCAATGGATGTCTCGCCCATGTCCGTCAGCATGACACGCGCAAAGCTTCCCTGCGTGGTTTCCACTTCACCCAGAGGAATACGTAAGTCGGAAAATAAAAGAGAAAGCATAATCAATACTAGGGTCCAGGCCTTCCAAACTCCCGCGCCTGCGTCATGAGCGGCTCGGGAAGCGATAATTCTCCATAGCCGACAAGTCGAACATAGTCCATCATCGCTCGACGCACACTCTCCTGTTCCAATAATGTAGGATGTTCTCGTAGCATCCCTTTAATGTCAAACGCGGCAAATCGAAGATCATGCAGATCAGCCTGCATCGTCCCATAATAATACACACTCCGTGAAAACCACCGATGTAAACGTACATTGCGTTCCGCATCCACAAGACGCATCCAGGCTCGCAAGAGATCGCCGGCCTCGTCGGAAGAGGTTCCTTGCTGCAATTGATCAATATGTACACGATAAAAATGTTGTACTTGACGTAGGATGGGAAGTTGTCGTCGCGCACGATGCTCTTGTTCAGCAAGTGTTTCCTCCATCCGTGCGTCCATCTTCGTTCCCAATTCGTCCTCCGGAATGACCAGAGCCATGTAGATCTCACTCATCTGCTCAGGCGATGCCTCAAACATACGAAGAGCCGTGTCGTACAGCACCGGCCATGCGGAAAGATACTCCAACCCATCTCTCACGGGTAAAGTGAGTTCTTGCTCTATGAACATGCGATGCTCTATCTCATTCCCTCGTCTCGCAGCTTGCTCCCAATCAAATCCGGATCCCATCAACCGTTGGATCATATGAACATCCCAAAGGGCGGCTTGGGGGGTCGATCCATGCTCTTCCGCAAGGAGTGCGGCCAAACGCCTGTCAATGGTATATGCAGGATATCGTTCCGTTAACGATTGGATTGATTGGCTCAACATGGACTCTCCCGTCATCGCAATATACTCCCGCATTTTATAAACAAGACGTCGTTGAGGATTCGGTTGGCGAATGGATTCAACGTACGCAAAACGAAGACGATCGGAGCTTTGTACACGTTGTGTAGCAAGATACAACACTTCGAGCCGCGTTTGTGGATCCATGTGTGCGGCGTTTAATGGATCGCCCGCATGCATCAATTCATGAGGGAGGGTGCTTCTGAGAAGCGACAAAACGCCCGACCCATTTATCTGCCCACCCAAACCATCAATCGTGATAACAATCTCGGACGGCGTACGTCCGGGAGAGAGCGTGCAATGACCGCCCTCATAACCTGGGATGCCATATTCCGCATGCATCGGAATACGTTCCGTTGTAAACGTCAAACGACGGACGGATTCTTGGTTCGTGAGTACGGAAGGGAATCGGACGCGAAGAAATTGCTGCACATCTTCCGCACGAAGATCGAATGATTCCGCGCCTTCGATCGTCATAAGGGGACCATCCTCACTTTTTTCTCGCGATGAAGACGCAGACCTCGTCGCTCCCGATTCACTCAGAGACGGAAGGAGCGCACTCAACTCTTCCTGACCGTATTGTTCACGGAGATACGCATACATCTCCGTCGGGGACGGAAGATCACCTGGATTACCCTCATGCTGGCGAAAACCGAGAACCGCCTCCTCCCATTCCCCGCGTTGGCCTGCACACTTGTCATGAACACCAATCGCGCCCAGAGCGAGCAATAGGAATGCCTGGGAAACCCCTTTTTTATTTCGTAAATAATGGCTCACAGTCTTTGCCATCAACCGCCGCTCTTCGACGCGTGCCCGCTCCTCGATGGAACGTATCTCTTGGCCCAGCACTTCTTGTGTTGATGGGACAATGCGTTCTGTACGGTACCCATTCGTGGGCTTCGTCTCTCTAACCGTGTATCGCTCCATATCAACGATGAATATATCTCCCCACGGCAGCCCATGATGCCAAGATGACAAGCACAATCAGCCCACCGCCTTCAAGACCAACCAACTGCCAAAAATGCTGCATAAAAAAGAGGGAGAGTCCCGTGTCAGAGCCATCAAACAAGGGGCGCAACATCGGCTCAACCTGACGAATAATCACCCAAATGGCTGTCGCGCTCAAAAAGACAGACACGCAGGCGAGCCAGATCCCTTCCAGCATAAATGGACCACGTATGTAGCCGGCGGATGCCCCCACTAAACGCATGATCGTGATCTCTTCACGCTGGGTATAAATGGCCACCCGTATGGCATTGAACGCCGCGAGAAGACCAAAGAGCGAGAAAAGCGCAACGAGAGCCGCCCCGACTAAACGCGCCCTATCCCCCACTTCACGCACGCGCGCAATCGCCGTCTGATGATCGTTGTAGGTCTGTGATTGAACGAAGGCCACATACTGCGGATTCTGAATAGCCTGAAGGAGAAATGGATAGTCCTGACTGGTACGTGCGCGTAGAACAAGTTGCGCCCCAAATGGATTTTTTCCAACTTCATCTAATCCACTTAAAATCGCCGGATGCGAACGATGACGCTCACGAAATAACCGCATCGCCTCGTCAGCGGAAATAACACGTACTTCCGCCACTTGAGGCAAAGATGCTAGATAGAAACGTGCCTGATCGACAACCGCCGTCGGCGCGTCTGGTCGAAAGGAAATGGTCACGTCAATCTTTTGCTCGAGAAAAAATACGACGCGATTCAACATCGTCTGAGCACCCAAGACAACGTTGACGGATAGGAGGGCCATCGTGAATACAAATACTGTCGCGATGCCAATCCACGCGTGACGGAAAATATGTCTCCAAGAAGCAAGAAAGACACGCCAGATCGTGGTCATAGGGGGAGAAGATACTTTCCCTCGGCTTGGTCAGAAATCAACTGACCATCCTTAAGCGTTAACACGCGACGCCGCAGGGCGTTTACCACCTCGCGGTTATGGGTAACGAGCACAACGGTTGTTCCAAAGGCATTAATCTTCAGCAACAGGTCCATGATCTCACGCGTATTCATCGTATCAAGATTTCCCGTTGGTTCGTCAGCAAGGAGAATTTTTGGACGATGGACCAACGCACGAGCGATCACAACGCGCTGCTGTTCGCCGCCGGAAAGATGGGTCGGGAAACGTTGAGCCTTATTCTCAAGCCCCACGATGCGGAGGACTTGCGGAACAATATCCCGGATCCTACGTGTTGATGCACCAGCCACTTCAAGAGCGAATGCCACGTTTTCTTGGACCGTTTTTTTGGGAAGGAGTTTGTAGTCTTGAAAAATCACTCCAAGCTGCCGACGTAGCTGGGGGATCTCCGCAGAGCGAATACGTGTGATGTCCCATCCACCAATGACAACGCGCCCCCTCGTTGGACGTTCTTCCGCCATGAGGAGTTTTGCGAGCGTCGTTTTCCCGGCACCACTCTGTCCAACGACAGAAACAAATTCCCCTGGCTCAATTTTCACAGAAACGTCCCTCAACCCAACAATGTTGGGATGATAGGTTTTTGTAACATGTTCAAGGAGGATCATGGACATGCGCGCAGCAAAATGCAGATAATCCGTTCCTAGTGTAACAGAAAAAATTCGAATGCCGTAGGGGCTTAACGCAAAGAGGTCACAGAGGTCGCCACACGTTAATGCAAATCTTCTTCAAAAATAGACGGAATGATTTTGAGAGCCGTCGGAGAGGCAACACAGGAGGCAATGGCGTGTGCTACTCGCATTTTTATCTCATCAGTGATCTTCGAAATATTTCCATCCAACATGCCGCGAAATAGTCCCGGGTAACAGAGCGCATTGTTCACCTGATTCGGGTAGTCACTTCGACCGGTGGCGACAACCGTGACTCCCAGCGCATGCGCCTCATCCGGCGTAATCTCTGGAACAGGGTTAGCAAGTCCAAAGACGATCGAACGTGGAGCGAGGCGTGAAATCACTTCTGGTGTAAATGCTCCAGCCACGCTCACCCCGATCAAAACATCAGCTCCTTCAACAATCTCCTGTAACCCTCCCTTCCGCTGCTCCCCGTTTGTGATCTTCGCCAACAGCGCCTTTTCGCCTGATAACTCTTCGCGGTCACGATAGATCGCCCCTTTTCGATCGACGACAACGATTTCCTTGACGCCTAAGGTGAGGAGCATTTTGGCGATAGCCGTTCCGGCCGCACCGGCTCCATGCAACACGATACGGAGGTCCCTAACCTGCTTATCCACGACCCGAACGGCATTGAGGAGAGCAGCGGCTGTCACAATGGCCGTCCCGTGCTGATCGTCATGCATAACAGGGATATCGAGGGCATCATGAAGCCGCTCTTCGATAGCAAAACATCGCGGGGCGGAGATATCTTCCAACTGAATGGCCCCAAAACTTGGTGCAATGGCGATTACGGTACGCACAATCTCATCGGGATCCTGTGTGCTTAACACGATGGGTACAGCGTTTACTTTTGCGAACCGCTTAAAGATGGCACACTTCCCTTCCATGACGGGTAGAGCCGCTACGGGACCGATGTTCCCCAATCCGAGGACGGCCGATCCGTCCGAGACCACGGCAACCACGTTTTTTCGCCAGGTAAGATCGTTTACTGCCTCTGGATGTTCCGCAATGTAAGAGGAAACGGCCCCGACCCCCGGCGTATACACCAAGGCAAGATCCGCTGGCGTTTCGATCGACCCCTGATACGTCACTTGGATTTTTCCTCGTAGCTTTCGATGAAGCTCTAACGATTGTTCTCCGATAGAAGATACAGACATGACTATAGATATACTCTCTGTGCACCCTTCACGAAAGCCGCTTGGTTCTTTGCCTTCCCAGAAGGAGCTTGGTAAGCTGGTTTATATGACCAGCGAACTCCAGCAATTTGTGAAGGAAGCGTTGGAAAAAGGGGTTTCTCGCGACGCCATCGAAAAGACCTTATTGCGGGCTGATTGGCTGCCAGATGAGGTGAAGAATGCCCTCACCCTGTATGCTGACATCGATTTCCCCATTGCCGTCCCTCGTCGTAAACCATATCTCTCTGCACGCGAAGCATTCCTGTATCTTGTACTTTTCCTCACATTATATATCAGTGCATTCAGTACCGGTAGCTTGATCTTCGATTTCATCAATCGCTATTTACCAGATGCCCTGAATAATTATTATTCCCCCGATGTCTCTACGCAGTCCATCAGAACGGCCACCGCTTCCCTCATCATCACCTTCCCCCTGTTTCTCTTTGTCTCCAACCTTCTTGACCGAGCCATTCGACGCGACCCGGAAAAGCGCAGTTCAAAAGTCCGCAAGTGGCTCACCTATCTTACCCTTTTTGTCGCGGCTGGAGTGATCATTGGGGATCTCATCACCCTCGTGTCTAACGTATTGTCTGGTGAGCTCAGTACGCGATTTGTCCTAAAAGTTTTGACCGTTCTCCTCATTGCGGGAACCATCTTTGGCTATTATCTCTGGGATTTGCGTCAAGAAGAGAAAGACGCTTCCCCCCATTAAATGTATGACATCCTCTCGCCCTCTTGCCTTGAGAATTTTTCTCATCAGCGTCATTGCCATTGTTTCGGCTGTAGCCTTAGCGGGCCTCTTTCTGTCTGGGTCACCCGTTGCCGAACGCATGCGGCGACTGGATACACAGCGTGTAAACGATCTTCAACAGATCAGCTACGCCATCGATACCTACTGGGGAATGCAGCAGCGTCTGCCTGAACGCCTCGATCAGTTACAAACAACAAGGGACGTCTATGTGTCATCTATACGTGACCCTCAAACACAGAAAGATTACGACTACCTCGTCACCGCCAGCTCAAGCTATCAACTCTGTGCCGATTTTCAGGCGTTAAGCGAACCCACCGGCCCAGCTTCCTTACGAGTGGCCACGTTACCCCATCCAGACAAGGGAACTCCGTTTTGGTCACACACAGCCGGACACACCTGTTTCTCTTTAACGGTTCGCTTACCCGTTATCCCCGCGATGCTAAAATAGCTATGCCAACGTCACCCCTCTTTGCCTTTTTTTCCGCCACTCGCGAGGAGCTTATCGAGCTTCATCGTGCGGTTTTGCGTCAACATGTGGTCGAAAATACGTTACGTAAAGAACAGGGTTTGGAGGGCATAGAACCGAGTGATCTGTTGGAAAAAATTGAGCATCTCCTCCAGATCCCTGAGGACACCCTTCACGCCCTGGTCCACCAAGTAGAGGATGAGTTGTGGGAATATAGTTGGTACGCCTACACGGATGAATGGGCTTGGTATCGAGCAAAGCAGGATGTGCGCAAAGAGGCACGACGAAAGGGGCAGCAAAAAACAGAAGAAGCACTGGAACATTCCGTGGAAGTACGCTATGAAGAACGATTCGAACACTATGTGAGCGAGATCGATATGCAGACAGACACGGAAACACATCGAACACAAATAAAACACGCACGCGCCTCTAAGAAAAAGTGAGGCGTGTTTTTATCAACACGTCTACGCATGATATACTCTCCGCATGCGTGGAGACAAAAAGATGGCCTCTGCATGGATCGTGTCCGTCAACATGGGCTATGGACATGAGCGTGCCGCTTTTGGATTGGCAGATTTGGCACATGGGGGAATTATCACCGCAAACCATTACCCAGGCATTCCCAACACTGACAAACAGATGTGGCGACAGTCGCGTCAGGCATATGAAGTGATTTCGCGTTTACAACCTCTACCGGTGATTGGTCAGCCGCTTTTCGATATCATGGATCACTTTCAGCAGATTGCCCCTTTTTATCCGCGTCGCGATCTGAGTAAACCAACGTTACAGCTCCGAGAAATATACCACTTGATTGAACAACGCGGACTTGGAAGACATTTAATTGAAAAGCTCGCCCGTAAATGCCCCCTCCCTTTTATCTCAACGTTTTTTATCCCCGCCTTTGCCGCTGAAGTCCATGGCTATCCAAGCGACATTTATCTCGTGGTGTGTGACGCCGATATGAGCCGAGCCTGGGCACCACTTGATCCAAAAAAAAGTCGTATCAAATACTTCGCTCCTACGGGACGCGTTGTGGAGCGACTCAAACTGTATGGGGTCCGTCCTGAACAGATTTATCTAACGGGCTTTCCTCTTCCGAAAAGCAATATTGGGGGACCGGGCGGAGAGATTATTAAGAAAGATTTAATGGAACGTATTTGCCAATTAGACCCACAGGGCATCTTTTGCGAAAAATATGACAAAACACTCATTCAAGAACTCGGTCAGTCCGTCTGCCAAGCAAATACCAAAAGACAGCTGACCCTTACCTTCTGTGTCGGTGGAGCGGGGGCGCAAAAACAGCTCGGCATCGATATCCTGACCAGTTTACGGACATGCTTAGGACAAAAACGACTGCGTCTCAATCTTGAATCCGGAACGCATAAGCCGGTTGCACGATTCTTCCTAGATCATGTGAAGAGGCTGCGCCTGAACTCCCTATTGGGATCAAACTTATTTGTCCATGCGTACGATAACCGCCCTGCATATTTCCGAGGATTTACGAAGACGTTACGCACGACGGACATTTTGTGGACGAAGCCGAGCGAGCTCTCCTTTTATACGGGGCTAGGTCTGCCGATGATCATCGCCCCACCCATCGGCTCACAAGAACGATTCAACAAAGTTTGGCTCAAGACAGTAAACGGAGGGATCACCCAAAATGATCCAGCGACCACACATGAATGGCTCTTCGATTGGGTGAACTCTGGCGGGCTGGCACGATTCGCCTGGAATGGCTACATCGAAGCTCCGACCCATGGTGCCTATCGCATCGAAAGTATCATACGAGGCGAGCCAACGAACTTAGCGGAACTCCCTCTTATTGTTTAATAGACCCAGGGCTTACACGATAAAAGAAAATCGCCCGTGAAGGCGATGGAGAGGTTTCAAGATCCTGACGGAACGACGTGCCACAGTACCGCATTGTGGCCGGTCACCACCAGATGCTGGACGTCTTCTGGGGGAAGGAGTTCCACATAATCACGACGAATGGCGTCTGTCATTTCTTGGGAAGTCACTCTTCCATCGGGATCCGGCTGCCTCACGCGACGAATGAAGGCATAGGCCAGATAACCGGCGGAATGGAGCCGCGGGAGGGTGTATGATCTCTCCGTTGCGCGTGAGGAGTAGAACCCATTCACCACATGTCCGGAGCGACGGGCGGCCATACGCGCGAACCCACCCGAGTAACAGGCATCAATGACGATGATGGTTTGCTCCGCATGTACCGACGCAAGGAGGCGACCGAGATGGTTCCGTTCCAAATCCTCCTCCCAGACGGCGAGCACGCGCTGCGATCCATGACCATCGAAGAAGAAGAGGAAAACGTCTTCCGGACGCATGCGAGCGTTGAGCGCACGAACGCTATCCGTAATTGCCTGGACCGTCGCCGCTTCGCTAACCAGGATAACCACATCTTCTTGACGCATGAGCCCATGCCCGATAAACGCCGCTGCAAGTTGGCGCACATCATCCTCGGCGTACGGGACGGGTGCATTCCTGGGGCCTACGCCATTTCTCTCCATGGCGATAAAAAGACCGAAGACACATCCACGGCCAGACTCCCCAGCCCCGTGACAGGTTGGCTGCTTCCATGGATGAATGCCCTCCTCAGAGGTTCGTTGTATGAGTACCTCCCCATTCGCACTATTTTCGTCCCATGACGACGCCGGACCTCTGCAGGCACAAAGGATGGCGAAGAGCAAGCCCCAAACCGCCATTCCATACATTGAGAACTCCTTTCATTCCTCTGGAGAAAATCCCAAAGGAACGCAGAAAGTTAGCAGTTTCCCGCTATTTTGTCAAAAAGATGAGGTGCTTTACCCTCATTGCCCCTGTCTTGAAAAAATGGAGCCTAACGACGATACATCTGCTCCGCCTGCCGGAAGCTTCATATAATGGCGGAGGATAAGTGCCGCGAGAAAATAGCATCCCAAAAACACCAAAATGAGGATGATAAATATTTTTTCATTTTCAAAAATTTTCACCCCCATGAAATAGAGGAATAGTCCGAAGATAAGAAGGAGAACAACGACGACCAGCAACAGAGGCGATGTAAACATAGACATGCGTAGGATACGGTGATGGAGGTTAAAAATCAACTTCCGATCGCTTCCTTCATCAACGCGGCGGACTGAATCTCCACAAACCGATTACGATGATAGATATCCTTGAGGATCTGAACCTTCGCTTGTGGGAAAAAGTTTTTCGCCTGACGATGAATCTTCGTTGCATGGCTTGGATCACATTCCAACAGGATGATCCAAGCCAACCCAGATTGCCAACGAGCAATCTGCTTTAACCAACGGAGAATGGTTCCGGTTCCACGTTGAGGAGCAAAAAGGGCTTGATGGGGTTCGTAATCTCGGACATCCGACATCAAACCTTTCTTCTCTGAAAAAGGAACGTACGGAAGATTTGCAACCATGAGCAGATGAGACCTCCCCGCTCTTATGAGTGCCTGTTTGACAGATTCGTCCAGAAGGTTCGCATGAATATATTTTATACGTGCATGGTGGCGTCTCGCATTTTTCCTCGCAAGTCGGATGGCGTCCGAACTGATGTCGGATGCCAGAACAACCAATCGCGGTTCACAACACGCGAGACTCACCGCGATCACACCGGAACCGGTCCCCACGTCCCAAACGGCCCATGTCTCCGGGTGCATACGCACCATATCTAAACCACGCGTCACAAGATCTTCCGTCTCTGGACGCGGGATAAGCGCACGAGGATCTGTAAAGAAAGGTTTGGCATAAAAGCTCGTTTCACCGATCAGATATGCCACCGGCTCAGCTCGGGCACGACGTACAACCAAGGACCGGTAACGACGATGCTGTGCCGAAGTAACTGCTTCCTCCCCGTGCGCCAAAAGCCATGTACGCGACTGATGAAAAATATGGGCCAGCAGGACTTCCGCATCAAAACGATCGATCGTATGGGCCGCTTCCTCAAGAACCGCCTTGACCATGTTTTTAGGCATAACCAAAGTGTACGCAATGCTTGATTATTTTTCCACCGTCACCTATTATCTTCCCACATGTACAGAGGGACGTTTAGCTCAGTTGGTTAGAGCGTTCGATTCACATTCGAAAGGTCGCAGGTTCGAAT
>CAYHOM010000024.1:0-12298 GCA_964358345.1 uncultured Gammaproteobacteria bacterium | reverse complement strand
ACCGGCCCCTTCCACAACACCCAAGCCACTCCCAACAATAACCCGATCACATCTCCAAAAGCCGCGTTTACCAAAAAGTTTGGCTTCGCGAACCAACGGGAATCCAATGGTGCATCGATCACCTGAACACGGACGCTCGATCCAAAATAGTTTGGGGTTTGAAGAGCCAGCTCACGCGCAACCCCATCCACCAAGATGCGGGCCTGATCGCGGAGCGGATGGTACGCGGTCAGGGTCATGATCCCCGTACCTGGGGCAATCCCGATCTGAATGGCCTTTCTCCATAGTTTCCGCTTGTCATATTCATTTGCCGGAAAGTACCCTTCTTGGAACCCCTTGCCCTGCCGCATCACGTTATCAAAAAACGTCGAGGCATACACAAGTTCACTCAAGCTCGTCGCGATCCGCTCGGTGGACTTGATCGCGGTATAGGGATCAAATCCCGTGGCACTGGGCTGGGTGATCAACACACGCACGGAAGAGGAATAGGCAAGAGGTGCACTTAAGGAAAACAGGAGGGCAAAGAACCCCCCCAAGATCATCGTGAACAACAGAAACCTCCAGGACAAGAGGGTTACTTGGACAAAAGAAAGACGTGGCATAAATATTATTTCAATCGTTCCGTGGAAGAAGCCGTTCCGAGGGTGACAGGGATCTGGAAACGCATTCCATCAACGTGTCGTCCCGAAAGGGTGACGCGTGTTCCTGGCGGATAGTCGAGTAACCGTTCGCCAAGATCCGCGGTCCCATCAAGGATATCACGTTCAATCCCTTCGATCACGTCTCCTTCCTTCAACAGCTTAGCGGTAACACTTTGTTTTGCCACACCAGGCTGCATGCCACGACGGTCCCCCTGAATCCATGCTCCACGCAGGGGAAGACTTGGGCGCGTCGTTAAGAAATCAAGGTGGGCAAGATCATAGGCACGCACTCCTAATGTGGCATGTATGATCACTCCGCGTGTGAGAATACCGGTTAATGCGGATGAAAGATCACTGGCCGGCAAGACACGCCAACCATCAGCATCGCGTGACTCGAGGAGACCGACCAGTCGCCCTCCTCCATCCCAGACCGCTCCCCCAACCATGAGAATATTCCCCTCGCCCCCAACGAAGAATCGGCGACTCGCACGCTCACTCGAAACTGGATCAATCGACGCATTGTCGGCACGAACATCCAACACCACTTCTGGAGACACATGCTGACGGCGCGGTTCAACCCACACCTGCATCCCCCCGATGACATCTGTCGCCCGCACCAAGGCGGTGACGGGTAAGTCTCGTGCCTGAATTTTGATAAACACGGCATCCGTAGCCGTGTCTCGAATGGCCTGTTCAATCGCGTATGCCTGTCCCCGAAAGGCAATCGCTACATCCGCAACACGAAGATCTTTTATGACCGTGGAAGGCATGACCAACCACCCATCAGATGTGAGGGCCACCGCCGCTCCCATGGCTTTTTCTCTCCCGCTTAAAAGATCATCCCCATTTTTTTCAAATGCGCTTTTTTTATACACATCCAGAACGGGCGACGCACGACGAGCCATAAAAAAAGCCATCGATGGGTTGAGGGTTCGGCTTGCATCGAGGGGGAAGACTTCTACGCTTGATGACGTAGAAGAGGTCACCCCTTCTCGAGAGGAAGATGCCCATAGCCGTTGCCAAATTTCGGTTTGCCGCTCGACGATCATGTTCGCTACTAACGATCCTGCTCCGATGCTCACGGCCACCGACACCAATACACACACACCCAAAAGCGGAAGGTCTTGAAGGGCGGAATGAAGGGGTCGCGGCATAGATCACCCTCATTCTAACGTAATTTAGCAATTAGGCCCATCGTGAAACTAGCAAAAGACAGGAAAATCCGATAATGGCTGACGTGCTTTCTACCCATGCCAACCGCGCAGATGGAACAGGTTCAAAAGCATAACGACGAACCCGTAAAGGAAACGAAAGCAAAAATGCCCCAATCGCTCCCTGCACAGCCATACCAACCGGAAGAACAATGGCGAGAATCCCCATATGGGCCCCGACACACCCTCCCAGCAAAAACCAACGTCGTCGATGGGATACGTCTGCCATCGGATGACAGGTTAAGAAAAACACCAAGCTGGCATAGGTCATGCACATGCCAATCGCCACCCACCAAGGAATACGAATAAAGGTGAGCAGTCCGCTTAAGGTAAACATGAGGTAAAAAGCTCCGATGGGTACAAGGGTCAGATTGACGCGCGAAAGGCCATTCACTGGATACCGCGCGGCATCATGCGTGAGAAGAAAAAGCAGTTCTAAAATCAGGAGGAGAGATCCGACCAGAAGGATAGATAATACCCAGCGCTCAAAAGGCGTTTCCACCAATAGAAAACTCATGCCGAAGACCCCCAAACTTAACGTTGAAGGGCCAAACTTTTCACACACATCTCGCACCGATAAGCGTCGCCAGGCCATCAAACTCACGGCACCAATATAAAGTGCCAGGCCAAGCACGATAGGCCAGGGATATGTCCGCTCATGATTCCACTGCCATACGACAAGCCCGGTCACCGAAAGAGCGGTTAACCAGGGGAGAAGGCGCAGGAACAAAATACGAAAAACCATGGCCCTTCCAGTTTACTGACTCACGCCCTGTTTCGCAAAAAAGCCGCGCGCCTTTTCCCAGGCCACAGTCGCCCCCGCGCGATGATCGATCAACTCCTGCAATGCCAAGACCAGTCCCAAGTGCGTTGCCTGATCCTCTGCACGAACAGACAGCCCAAGAAGGAGATCGCGTGTCGCGGTCGCATCTTGATGACGTTCATAGATGGTGAGGGCATTTTTCACCCCCTCTGACCAAGCGCGTTGTATCTCCGAAGGAGAGCGAGCGGGCAACGGCTGATGGGTCGCGATGGATGGCTTGTGAAGGAAGAAGGTGATCGCTGTTATCGCAGCAACCAATACCACGAACAGCCATCCCAAAACGGCACGGTGTGAAAACATACATCTCTTTAACTGGCTCGCTTGGGAACCCCTTGTTTACGCAGACGCATCATCTCCATCACCGCAACAGAACAGCCCGTTGCCACGGGAATGGAGAAGATGGCCCCAACCACACCAAATAATTGAGCCCCTATCATAAAAGCCACGATGCTTACGATCGGATTTAACCCAACTGTTTTTTGCATGATCTTCGGAACGATAACGTTGTTCTCCAATTGTTGAATGACGATAATCAGAGCAAGAGTGACGATAGCATGCGTCGGTGAAACACTGAGCGCCAGGAGACAAGCCGGAACAGCAGCAATAAACGGACCGATGTAGGGAATAAACTCCAGAAGTCCTCCAAGGAGGGCTAACAACAACGGGTAAGGAACGCCCACGATCGCGAACACAAGAAAATACAGTGTTCCAATCACCATCCCCAGCAACACCTGTCCGCGCATCCAGGCTCCAAGTTTTTCCATCAATCGCCAGATGAGTTCGGAACTGAACTGCTGATATTCTTCAGGGATCAAATCACGAAAGAGATCTTTGATCGCCGAATCTTCCACCACAATATAGAAGGCCAAGACAAGGACAACCACGAGGGCTGTCAGACCCCCAAACACATCACCGACGGTGGAAAAGAGCAGTTGCGACGTTTGATGCAACTGATTTTGAAATCCCTCCAGACTAGAGATAATCGTTGGGGCATTTTGAATAGAATCTTTGAAGAAAGCCTGTAGCCCGCTCCACCCAACAACGTTCGCCGTCCAATCACCGTGTGCACGAAAAAAGGCAGAGGCCTGGGTACGGAAAGCTGGGACTAGAAGACCGAAGACAAGACCGGTAATGCCAAACGTCAGCAGATAAAAGAATATGACGGCCACCCCTTTTGGGATGTGGTGCTTGGCTGCATAGGTCGCCAAAGGATACATCACTCCTGCCAGCAAAAAGGCAATGAAGAGATAAAGAAGAATGTCACGAATCGCCCACAGCACAGCCAAGGCGATCAGGATAGCAATGGTTTTGACAATCGTTCCCAACGAAATAGCTATGAGTTGAGGTTTGGCAGAAGAGATCATGATGGAAGAGTAGCAAAATCTAAACCGTTAGTATATGTTTGAACGCATAGGTTCTATGAAACCATACACGGAAAATAGGAAAGCTCGCCATACCTATGAAACCCTCGAAACCTTCGAGGGTGGCTTATTGCTCACCGGCGCAGAAGTGAAGAGCATTCGGGATGGCGGCGCAAAACTGGACGGAGCGTACTTAAAGGTGTTGCGCAGCCAACTCTTCCTCATCGGGTGTCACATTCCTCCGTATGCCAAACAAGGACAGCGAGAGGGGTACGATCCGGATCGTACCCGTCCCGTCTTGGTCCACAAGAAAGAACTGCGCTTTTTCCTCGGAAAAACAGTAGAAAAGGGCTTGACACTCGTACCATTTTCGTTATATTCTTCTGGCCGTCGTATCAAGATGGCCTTTGGCCTGTGTCGTGGACGAAAAACGCATGACAAGCGCGAACAGCTCAAGGCACGTGATATGAACCGCGACGTGCAGCGTCACTTACGCGGTCGGGATGAAGAATAACCATGGGGATGAATAAGCATCGACGACGATCTCCTTCTCCTTTGGCAAGCCGAGTCTGTTGGTCCTCTCGTACTCAGACCAACACAACGATAATTGCCAACATCGTTTCAAAGGTAAAAAGCGCTCTCGCTTCGGCGTTCAGCGTTCCAACCTTCGCTCCATCCCTCGCCTAACCGCGAGCCGCATGGGCCGATCCCCTCTTCGCCGCCTTACCGAAGAACGGTGATCGTCATACTGTAAGGCTTGATCCCGTGAAACCTTCTGTCCCGGGGTGACAGGCTCGAAGGATGATTTCCGAGCTGCTCGTCCACTCCATGGCTCGGCATCGAGATCCATCGCAAGATGGGCTGAGTGGTCTAAGCTTGTGCACGACAAAGATGAAGAGGTTGCTCGGACGGGGGTGCGATACCCCCCATCTCCACCACACCTCAATCGATCCTTTATTCATGAAACATGAACGTGTCCTCAGGAACGTTCCTGACGGTGCGCGCATGTTTCATGCCATCCGTTAACTCATTCGACCAATGCGCATTCACCATCGCCGTCGCGGCGGCTATCAGAAAAAAGAAGAGAAGCCCCTTTACCTCTTCAACGACCAAATTCAGGCCCCTGAAGTTCGTGTCATCGATGAGGAGAACAAGGACCTCGGCATTCTATTCACGAATGCTGCCGTCCAGACGGCGCGTGAGCGTGGGTACGATCTTGTCGAAGTGTCTCCCAAGGCACAACCTCCTGTCTGCAAATTCCTCGACTTCGGACAGTTCAAATACCAGAAGGAGAAGGAAATGCGCATTCAAAAAGCGCGGGCCAAAAAAGTCGATGTGAAGGGCATTCGCCTGTCCGTCAAAATGGGGCAGCATGACATCGACATCCGCCGAGATCAATCCATCGAGTTTCTCCGTGACGGCGATAAGCTCAAGATCGAGATCCACCTTCGCGGCCGTGAGAAAGAGCATGGGAACCTGGCCTATGATCGCATTCGCGACTTCCTTGGAGAAATTGAAAAGGTGTTCCCCCTCACCATCGAACAACCCACCTCACGCGCGGGCGGAAACGTCTCAACGATCGTGGGACGCAAATCCTAATCATCACCAATCCTATGAAACTCAAGACCCATAAAACCATCTCCCGCCGCATCAAAGTGACGGGTAGCGGTAAGCTCATCAAAGTGAAAAACGGACGGGGACATTTCAATAGTCGGGAAGGTGGCAAAGTGACGCGTAGCAAACGCCGCGACATCTCTGTCCCCGCCGTCTTCGTCAAGAGCGTGAAAAGCCTCATGCCAAACGCCTAACCCCACACTCTCCTTTTCCTCTTATGCCACGAGTTAAGCGCGGAACCCATCGTATCAAACGCCGCAAGAACATTCTTGCCCGCACCAAAGGAATGATGTGGGGACGCAAAAGCAAAATCACCCTCGCCAAGACCGCTGCTGCAAAATCTGGACACAATGCCTACGTTGATCGCCGATTGAAAAAGCGCAACAACCGAGGACTCCAACAGATCCGCATCAACGCAGCCGCACGTATGGAGAGCACCACCTATTCTCGGTTCATGAGTAACTTGAAGAAACAAAAGATTGAACTCGACCGCAAGGTGTTGTCACAGATCGCCGCCCAGTATCCGGCCGTTTTCTCACAAATCGTCAAACACGTGGCCTAGACCAGACCGATGAAAACCCTCCCGTTTTGCTTGGAGGGTTTTTCTGTATCTCTCTTGCTTGCTGATGTGGTATACTTTTTGACAATATCTTTTGTATGTCCTCTCGACCCTCTCGTTCCATGGAAGTTGTCGGCGACCGTTCACAGGAACACGCCCCCGCACAACCCCTTCGCAAAGGAAAAGAACGTGCCCTGACCCCAAACGAAAAAAGAGCTCGCCTCAGTGAGGCGCGTGCAAACGTGAAACGTCTTCAAGAAGAAGAGGCCGCTCAACAGGAAACTCATCTTGCCGACCTCGCGACAGAGAAACGAAGAGAGGCTACCGGCGAATATACGGAGGCCCTGAAGGAACTCAAGGAGTTGGAACAAGACATATTTGTGAAAGCAGGAGCATACCCTGAGGTGATCGATATCTCCCCTCCGGAAACATTCCGTCTTCCCAGTACATCTCCTATTCCGTTCTTGGGAGGAATCAAAAACCTTTTTCGAAACTTAACGCACGAACCCATAGACGAGGAACTTCATGAGATGATGGATGAATGGAGAACCCTGCGAAAGGATGTTGAGCAGCTCAAGCACGAAACCGCCATTTCCGATGATCCCATCCCACTCACCAAGCGCAAGAACATCAAACCACCGGAACGACCCGTGATGACAGAGGCCGAGATGGATGCCGCTGATGCCGAAACCATAAATACCTACCTGCGTGACACCATGGCCTCTGAGGATAGGCTCGCCATTGGCCCACAACATGTTTCTTCGATGGAAACGAGGGATATTCTTACCGAAACCCCCGTCGAGACTCTTCGACCCCTTTATAGGAAAGTTCAATCACAGCTGAACCAACTGACAGGCAAGAGCGAAGGAGGCATCCCTCCCGCCGAAGCCCTGACAAGTCTCTCTGCTCTCAAACAGGAAATAGATCATCTTCGCGAGGAGCTTGATGCCTATCATTTGAATCTCCGTGACACGGAGGCATACAAATGGATTGATCAGCAGCTCCAAGAGCTACAGGCGGAGTTCCATAAGCGCGAAACAGCCGAGCAACCGGGAAGGCGGTTGGCCGAAAGTCGCAAACCACCAACCAAAGTAAAAGCTGAGTATACTGCAACCGATGCTTACCGAGAAAATCCGGAGATTGCAGCAGCTATCGAGCGTATCCGAGGAGAGAACCCCGAACGAGCAAGTGCCCTCTACAATACCATTATTCAACACGCCCTCAAGACGGATGAGCCGACACAGGAACGACTCAAAAAACTGTTGAAAACAGAGGACATTGGCACGGCGTATGTCCTTCTCGCAGACAAACTTGGTGCGCTCTGGAAACGTCTGGGGGATCCCGCTGAGCCAGCGGATAACATCAATGCCCTATTACAAGATAAGGATGACCTGGCGAAGGAGCTCCAAGAGATGAACGGGTTGCTCGTCTTACCAAAAGGACTTAATGATACGCTTTCCTGGGAGGAATACCAGGGAGTTGCACGTCAAAAGAAACCTACAAAAGATCTCTCAATGCGCCCCATTCCTATGGCACCAACCCGCTCAAGCCGGCCATCGGGGATGCCAGCCCCTGACGGTCTCTTCGTTGCACCCGCCCCATCCGGAACCGTCAACACCGCACCTCGTCGACGTAGAATGCACTCCTAACATAATCCCCTCCATCGGAGGGGATTATGTTAGGAGCACAGAAAATAGTAATGGCTACAATACTCGCCGATGGATCTGATCAACAGCCCAATCGATAAAGGCGCGTTTCTCCATGACGCGCTGTTCCTGCTCCCCCCGCCTGCGTACAGTGAGCATCCCTCCTTCCACCTCCTTGTCCCCCACCACCAACATCAGAGGAACTTTGGCCGTTTCGGCGACACGAATCTTCTTGCCTACCGATTCCGTTGAGTCGTCGACATCTACACGCAAATCAGCCACGGACAGTTCTTTTTGCAAGGCACGGGCAAACGCATTATGGCGATCCGCAACCGGCAAAATGACGATCTGAATCGGCGACAACCACAACGGAAATGCCCCGGCGAAATGCTCAATCATGATGCACAGGAAACGTTCGATCGATCCCATGATGGCACAATGGATCATGAGAATCGGCTCTTTCTCTCCCTGCTCATTTATACAAGTGAGACCAAAGTTTTTCGGTTGATTGAAGTCTAACTGGATAGTAGCCACCTGATGTTGACGACCAATAGCATCGGTTCCCATGAAGTCGATCTTCGGAGCATAGAACGCTGCTTCGCCAGGACCATCGACCCATGCCGTCCCCTTTTCTTCCAAGACGTTCCGTAAAGCGGACTCAGCCTTCTCCCAATCCTCTTCACTACCCAAATATTTTTCCGGCTTGCCTGGGTCACGACGAGACAAACGAGGCGTCAGCGTGAAACCAAAGGTACCATAAAAATCAGTGACAATCTTCCAAATCGCCTCCACCTCTCCACGAACTTGAGACACGCGACAAAAAACATGGGCATCATCTTGGGTAATAGCAAGGACACGCGCGAGACCGGAGAGTTCTCCAGATTGCTCATCACGGTAGACCATCGTTGTCTCAGCATAACGCACGGGGAGCTCACGATAGGAATGCGATTCGCTCGCATAGATCTGCGCATGATGCGGACAGTTCATGGGCTTCATGGCATAAAGATGGTCTTCACGCGTTTTGATCTTGAATAGATCATCCGCATATTTCGCCCAGTGGCCAGAGGTTTCATAGAGATCCTTTTTGGTGATATGTGGGATCGTCACACGACCGTAGCCATGTGGCCGACGCAAACGCCACACGAGATCGTTCAATAATTCACGTATGACGGTTCCTTTGGGGGTCCAAAGCGGTAATCCCGGACCAACAAGATCGGAAAATATGAATAACCCAAGTTCTCTTCCCAATTTTCGATGGTCTCGCTTTTCCGCTTCCTGCATCATCTGTTCGTGCGCCTCCAACTCTGCCCGCGTTTCGAAGCAGAGTCCATAAATACGTTGCATTTGAGGATTTTCAGCCTTACCACGCCAATACGCTCCCGCAATTTTGTGCAATTTCCAAACCCCAATATCTTTGGCTTCAGTGACATGGGGACCGCGACAAAGATCGACAAACTCCCCCGTGCGATACAACGAGATAGCACCAATATTCTGAGGATCAACGTCATGTGCTTCTTCCACGCTTACCTTCGTGGTCCCTTTTATCTTCAAATCGTTGAGGAGTTCCACCTTGTAGTCCTGACCGAGTTGTTGGAATAACCCTATGGCGTCGTCCAGGAGGACTTCCTGGCGGACAAAGCTTGGATTCTGTTCCACGATGTGGTGCATCCCCTTATCAATGGCCACCATGTCCTCCGTTGTCATAGGACGACCAATATCGATGTCATAGTAGAACCCATGTTCCACGACCGGACCCACCCCTAGTTTTGCCTCTGGAAAGAGGCGTTTGACCGCTGCTGCCATGACGTGTGCCGCACTGTGGCGACGCGTTTCGATAGGATAAGACATACAAAAAACAAATAAAAAAACGAAACGGACTGGTTTCGTCGGGACCCGGTCATACGACCGGGCGGTTCCACCCGATTTCCTCCCCCCTATTGATCAGAGACCGAGGGGAGGCATCTTGATTAACGAGTTGTCGACGCTGGTTGGTGAATCCAGAGGTAAGGCTATCATGACAATGAGAAGCAACGGCGTCAAGAAGATAAACTTAAACTACTCCACCTTCATTTCGATATGATCTTTCAAGGCTGGCACCTTACTCATCCAGCTCGGATGGACATCAATGGTTACATTCTGCACCCCCTCAATGGCGCGCAAAAGGATGAGTGCTTCTTGTTTTGACTTGCCCGCAATCACCGATTTTTGGAGGAGAGGGCTCGTTGCGGTAAGACGATAGTCTGCCGAGGCATGAACCTGGATGGAAGCGGTCTCCGTCCGAGAAGAAGCATTGGTACCCACGTAGACAATGTCCTGATCTCCAAATGGCAAAAACTCCCTCCCCTCAGGCACACGCTCTTTGAGCTTGGTGCGAATGAGGGCTAACATATCTTCTCGGGAGAAATAGATGGCCGTGACATCAAGTTTAAGAGAAGCTAAAAACGTGTCGGCCGCTTGACCAGGAGATACGTTGGCCTTGGCGTCAATGACTTTTACGACATAGACGACTTCTCCAAACCGTTGGTCAGTCGTATCGGCAGAAAGAGCCTTCTTCGCCTGCTCTAACAGAGCATCCTTCAAGAGAGCCTGAGCTTCCGCAATATTTTCTGACGTGACGGTTTTGCGAGCCGTCGCAGCAGCGGGGCTTGTCGGCGTTGGGAGAGAGGGGGGGGAGGCACGCTTGGTGGCGGCAGAGCGTCCAGCGACAAACGCGCTATCCGATTGTGCATAAATGAACTTCTGGAGGTCCTTCCACAGTCCAGGAATGGTGAACTTCGTGGGACCGATGACGAATCGTGATCCTGGTTGATCGGCATAGACGTTGACACGAACTTCTCCCCCGGCCGGAATGGTAATGGTTTTGTCGATACGATAAAGCTTTTGATCAACGGTGAAGAGACGCGTCGTTTCAACGAGAGTTTGCGCACGTGAATAGTTATTGATGATACGCACCTCACCCCGAGCGGTGATTTGGCTATCGGAAAGCGTTGATGAAGCCGCCTCCGTCTGAATGACGGGTGCGCTCGTGGTCGCGGAGGATGGGGCAGCGGACGCATCTTTCACTTCAAATTCTTGACGCTTTTCTAAAGCGATCTGGAGCACACGTCCTGGGAGCTGGCCCGCCTGAGGCACCTTCGCCACCTCCACGAGACCATCCAAAGCGATCCGTTCATGCTTCGCCTGTACCACGATCGTAGCATGAACGGAAGAAAGCCAGAGGACGGCAATGACCATCAAAATAGTGCAGGCAATAAACGTATACGCAATTTTTCGGTATACGTATGGACGTGGTTGCGTCGGAAAAGACGGGGCCGTAATCGGCACCACGCTGGGTCGTTTGCTACCTCGAATGGACATAGAAAGAAAGACGCTATCCATCGTACCACAGTTTATCTCTTCACGACACCCTTGCCACGCGCCTGTTCATCCGATGCCAAGTCCGTGTTCAATGATGGCTCCATCCGAGAGATACGTTCATGCAACACCGTATCATCCGCTTCAAAAGAGGGATTTTCTACGAGAAGCGCGAACCGCCCGACATCCGCGAGGGATGGTGTAAGTTCCACATCAAACCATCCATCCAGACGAGCCACCTGATCTGGCATCTTATTCACAAGCCACTCTACCGTTCGCGTAGAGGTATTGTAGGCCATCGTTCCGCCATCGGTGCTGTGTTGCCCCGTCCAAATGACGTTTCTCGGCAACACCCCACGAACGGAAAGATTATCAAGTGTATGAAGAGTTTTTTGGATGGACCACAGGACACGATACACGGTCGCCTTTCCTGCCACAGGTGGCAGCGGTCCAACCCCAAACGGAGCACCCTCTTCTGTAAAGTACCGTACATGCGCCATCAGACCCGCGTCACTACGGTAACGCAGTATGACAGGCGGCATTTGCAGAGTACGCCTTTTTGCGACCTTTTCCCCTACGGTCATCTCAATATCCGCAGAGATACGCATAAGGGCGTCCTTCGTTCCCGTTGCCACACCGATGGTAGGAATGACGAATCCGATTGTCCCTTCCGCTTGGGGGGCGAGGTCAGCCAGAGCGGGAACGTTCGATTTATCAAATCGAAGGGTTTGTATGCGCCTACGCGTATTCGTTGTGCCATGTTGCACATCCTCCAACCGCTCCCAATCAAGCAAGGATGATCCCGTTGTGGAAAGACCGTTCAGGACGCTTTCGTATCCAAGAGTAACACTCACATCTCCAAGATGTTCAGGGCTGGTATTTTGATACGGTAGGGTGACATGTAGGAGGTCTCCTGGAACGATGGTGCGTTCCTCCTCAGAACCATTCACGATCACATGCATGCCAAGATCTCCAGGAATAACCGATACGGAACTGGTTGCGCGATGAAAAGGGGTAAAAGTAGCTCCCGCTTCCTGCCGCCCCATGTCTGCGGTAAATAGGGCTTCCCCTGAAACAGAAGGACGGAAC
>CAYHOM010000023.1:0-12443 GCA_964358345.1 uncultured Gammaproteobacteria bacterium | reverse complement strand
TCGATTGTTATTCCTACCAAAAATGAAGAGAAGCGCCTCCCGCTGTTATTAGCTTCCATTAAACGGCAGACGTACACACCTTACGAAGTGATTGTGGCGGATGCTTGGTCGAGCGACGGGACACGTGGCTGTGCGCTTGATGCTGGCGCGAAGGTGGTAGACGGTGGTTTGCCAGGGCCGGGGCGCAATCGTGGGGCGGCCGTCGCCAAGGGAGACCTGATCGTTTTTTTTGATGCAGACGTGGTCTTGCCCGGCACCAATTATTTGGCGGAATGTATGCAAGACCTGTCGGCACGTCGACTAGATGTCGGCACGTCTCGGCTGTATGCGTTTGATGGGACGCGGTTTGATCATGTGTTACACAGTTTGTACAACGGCTACGTTGTGATGACGGCCCGTGTGTTGGCGCATGCTCCTGGATTTTGCCTGTTTGTGCGTAGGAATGTCCATGAGCGTATCCGTGGATTTGATGAAGAGGTTATTTTCGCTGAGGATATGGATTACGTGCGACGTGCCGTTGCCCAGGGATACCGGTTTGGCGTGTTACATGGTCAAAAGATTCATGTCTCCGCAAGACGGTTACGCAAAGAGGGGCGCATGACACTGCTTGCGAAATATGTTTATGCGGAAGGGTACCTGCTTTTGAAAGGTCCATTCAAAGGGAAGATGCCTTTTCGTTATGAATTTGAGCACAAGGAAGACAAAGAAGGGGTTCATTCCAGAAAGTAGGTTGTATGTCGATCATCCGCAAGTTGTTCATCGCTGATGAGGGGGCGATTCCGTTGGGTCGTACGCAGACCTTTCGTTGCGGGACATCTAACGGCATTGCGTATAATGATGCGGGTATCGTGAAGGCCTATATCAATCGTTGTACCCATATGGGAGGTCCTGTCGAACTCATCTTAGCGAAACAGGTCTTTCGGTGTCGCTGGCATCAGGCGGAGTTTGATCCAAAAACCGGCGAAGCCATTCAAGGAGAAGCTCCACAGGGGACGCGTCTCACTCAATTGCAAACGGTGGTCGAAGAGGGAAAGCTCTACGCCCTCTTAGAGATCCCAGATGACCCCTTTTCTTTTTAATCCATGCCATCCTTTCTTCGACAGCTCTGGTTTGGCGAATCACGAGGTATTGCCAAAGCCGCTCTCCTCGTAAGCTTCGCCTCTATCTTGTCACGACTGATGGGGGTGTATCGTGATCGTGTCTTGGCCTCGACCTTTGGTGCCGGTCCATCGCTGGACGCGTACTATGCCGCTTTTCGATTGCCTGATCTTCTCTATACGTTGTTTATCCTGGGGGCGCTGACAGCGGGATTTATTCCCGTATTTACCGATTATTGGGAAAATAAATCCCCTCAGGCAGCGAAGCAGTTGTCTGAAACGGTGATATCTGTCGTTGGGTGCGGCTTGGCTGGTGCGGGTCTTCTTCTCTTTTTTCTTGCCCCATACGTCGTTCCGCTCACCATCCGTGGATTTTCAGCGGAGACGGTTCAGAGTACCGTGTACCTCACGCGTATCATGTGCTTATCCCCCTTGATTCTTGGCCTATCCGCCGTGATGGGTGGGGTATTGCAGGCGACGCATCGATTATTTGCCTTTGCGTTCGCCCCGTTGTTCTACAATCTAGGGATTATCTTCGGGGCAATCTTCATCGCTCCGCGTATCGGTATCGCTGGATTAGCTTGGGGCGTTGTCCTTGGTGCGGCCATGCACTTTCTGATCCAGTCATCGGTAGCGTGGCATCTTGGCGTGCGTCATATCGTGCGTCCCTCATTGGCCTCACCGGGCGTGCGATCCATTCTATCCCTCATGGGTCCACGGACCATCGGCCTTGCCGTCAATCAGATCAATGCTGTCATCCTTCTTTCTTTTGCAGCATCCCTCTCGAGTGGATCCGTTTCCATTTTCACCTTGGCAAATAATGTGCAGAGTTTTCCGATCGGGATCATTGGCGTTTCCTTCGCCATTGCCGCTTTCCCTGCGCTGTCTTCCGCCGCAGCGCAAAAGAAAGATGAAGCCTTCCGTCAGATGTGCGCACAGACGATTCGTCGCATTTTATTTTTCCTTTTGCCCATCGCCGTTCTCTTTTTTGTGTTACGAACGGAACTGATCGGTCTATTGCTTGGACAGGGAAAGTTTGATGTTATCGATAGTGCTCGTGCCTCAACGGTATTGGGTTGGTTCGCTATTTCTCTACCTGCTCAGGCACTGATTCCCCTTCTGGCTCGCATTTTTTATGCACGCCAAAATACCTGGACGCCTCTCTGGATCAGCTTGGCGTCGGAAGCCGTGATCCTTCTTACCGCATCTGTCTTCCGCCACATCCTCGGCGTGGCAGGACTTGCCGCCGCTTTCTCGTTGGCGGCATGGATACAGGCTATTTTTCTTTGGATCATGCTACGACGTGGGCACGTGGTCGATCATCACTCCCTCTTCCCGTTTGTCTCTCAGATGATGCTCGCTATAGGGGCAAGTGGCATAGCGATGTTTTTTATGGAACGAGCGGCATTGGACGGATGGCTGGGAACGTTCTTTGTTCATCCGTTGTGGCGCCTCGGTTTTACGGGCAGTGTCGGAGTCGCGCTTTTTATCCTCTGCGTCGGGGCGTTGGGGGTCTCTGAGGGGAAAGAGCTGTGGCAGAAGATCGCCCAACAAGGTTTAAACGTGTTACGGCGGAGGTCATAGAGGGAGGCGTTGTAGTCGTTAGGAAGGGGTGTACAATAGCCGTATATGCATATCAAAGATGTCATGCGATCACCGGTTATCGTGGTCCACAAGGGTCTCTCGTATGAATCGGTGGCACGGTTATTGTATGAACGCCACATTAGTGGCGCGCCGGTTGTTGACGAACGCGAAGCACTTATTGGGATGGTGTCAGAGAAGGATTTGTACCGTGTTCTCTTTCCACGTTATTTGAGTTTTATAGAAAATCCAGAGCTCTATGTTTATCCCGAGGCCCGGGAGCAAAAAGTGAGCGCGGTGAGTGAACATAAAGTGGAAACATTCATGCAATCACCTGTCATCACGATCGACCCCGATACCTCGGTGATGCATGCCGGGGCACTTATGCTTGCAAAGCACATTCATCGTCTTCCTGTGGTTGAAGACGGGGTCCTCGTTGGTATCGTGACCCGCCACGATCTGTTTCGAGCAGCCATAGAAGATCAACTGGTAAGAGAAGAATAGACAATCCCTTGGTTTTCCTGCAAGATGGCGTCCAAGATTGCTCATGGAACAAACCCGCATTCGGAATTTTTGCATCATCGCTCACATTGATCACGGCAAGTCTACCCTCGCCGATCGGTTGCTTGAGATCACGGGAACGATCGAGAAACGAAAAATGAAAGAACAGCTTCTAGATACCATGGAGCTTGAACGTGAACGGGGGATTACGATAAAACTGCAACCGGCACGAATGAGCTATCAGGCAAAGGATGGGCAGACCTATGAATTAAACTTGATCGATACCCCCGGACATGTAGACTTTACCTACGAGGTTTCGCGTTCTTTGGCTGCCGTTGAGGGTGCCATTCTGTTGGTTGATTCGACGCAAGGTGTTCAAGCGCAAACGATCGCCAACCTTTACCTCGCGATCGAACAGAACCTCACTATCATTCCTGTTTTGAACAAAATCGATTTGCCAAATGCGGACGTGGAGCGGCGTGCTGCTGAACTGATGCAGCTCATTGGGTGCAAACGAGAAGAGATCATTTCTGCTTCGGGGAAGACGGGGCAAGGCGCGGAGGACATTCTTGAACGTGTGGTCAGGGAGATCGCGCCACCAGCGGGTTCGCGGGAAAAACCCTTTCGCGCCATCATTTTTGATTCAAAATATAATGATTATCAAGGCGTGGTTGCGTATGTCCGTTGTGTGGATGGGGTATTGCAAAAAAATCAACCTCTCCGTTTTTTAGCAACGCAGACAGATGGGGTCGCGCTCGACGTCGGCTTCATGAAACCGGACCATGTGTCGAATGGCATGTTGCAGGCGGGCGACATCGGTTACCTCGTGACGGGGCTAAAGGATATTTCAGGCGTGCGTGTCGGTGACACCGTTGGTACCGGTGACAGATCGATCTCTATCGCATCACTGCCCGGTTATAAAGAGGTACGTCCGATGGTGTACGCGGGGATCTTTCCGGTGGAAGGGTCTGAGTACGAGAAGCTTCGTGATGCGATTTTGAAACTCAAACTGAATGATGCGGCCTTGTCCTTTGAGCCGGAGCATTCCACGGCTCTGGGGTTTGGATTCAGGTGTGGTCTCCTTGGCATGTTGCACTTGGAGATCGTTCAAGAACGCCTTGCGCGTGAGTTTAATATGGATGTCGTCATCACGACGCCGTCCGTGGGTTATGAGGTCGTGTTGACGGATGGAACCATGAAATTGATTAAAGCGCCGGGAGACTTCCCAGACCCGTCACGCATTCACGAGACGCGCGAGCCGTGGGCTCATGTCGACATCTTGTGCCCGAAAGAATATCTCGGGAATGTGATGGCGTTGGTGCAAGACCGACGTGGGCAATATAAAACGACGGAATATCTTGATGGGGAGCGTGCCTTGCTTCACTATACGATGCCTCTTGCCTCCGTCATTGTGGATTTTTATGATAAGTTGAAGGGGGTAACGGCTGGGTATGCTTCGATGAACTATGATTTTGACGGGTACCGTCTTTCAGACGTTGTGCGACTTGATATCTACGTCGCGGAAGAGCCGGTGGAAGCCCTGGCGACCTTGTTACACACGAGTGAAGCGCAACGACGTGGAAAGGAAATCGTGGAGACGTTAAAAGAAGAACTGCCCCGTCAACAGTTCGTCATTAAGTTACAGGCTGGTGTTGGGAGCAAAATACTGGCTTCTGAACGACTTTCCGCGTACCGTAAGGATGTGTTGTCCAAAATGTCTGGAGGAGATTACACCCGTAAATCGAAGTTGCTACAGAAGCAAAAGAAGGGGAAAAAGCGGATGATGGAACATGGCAAAGGGGGAGTTGAAATTCCAACGGAAGCGTTTATCAAAGTGTTAAAACGAAGCTAGGCATCATCCATCATGTTCATCTTATGAAACGTCACACCTTGCAGGTTATCTGGAAAATTTTTGCGGGGTTTATGATCTTTGCGACGATCCTATTTTTGTTGGCGCCCGTCGCCGGCATCGGAGGGCTCTAAAAAAGGTAGGACTTACGCGTTTGGCGATCTACTCGGGCTCCCTTCAGAGCGGACACTTGTGGTGGATAGTGCACGTGGGGAGATGGCTTCCATCGCGACAGAAGAGTTGAGGCTCCATTATGAGAAGAAGTTCGTGGATGAACCCAAGAAATATCGAAACTTCCATAGTCACCTTCACAACATCGATGTGGTGACATTCCTCTCGGGCCATAAAACGGTTATGACCGGTCGAGAAGGAATCATCGCCTTCCTCTGCTACGTGTTCCTTGTCATCCTCTTGGCTACGATCCTTATCATGACGGGGCATGTCGAAGGATCGAAGCACGCCTTTGAGATCTTCCGCTCCTGAGCTACATAACTCCATTCTTTCGTCGGATGGGGTTTTCTTTTTGCCTACCGCTCTCTAAGATGCATCCCATGTCTACTCTCTGGAGGATCGCAGAACCATGTCCCCGTGATGCGACGGCTCAGTTGGGGCTAACCAGAGATCTTCTTACCCAGCTCTTATGGAATCGTCACATACGAACGCCAGATGAAGCACGACAGTTCCTCTATCCTTCCTGGGATGAACAGGTCCATTCTGCCGGGCAATTTCGGCATATGGGAGGAGCGGTGAAGCGTATTTTTGATGCTCTACAAAATGGCGAACGCATCACGGTCCATGGTGATTACGATGCCGATGGGGTTACCGGATCGACCGTCCTCATCTCGACCCTTCGCGAGATCGCGAGACATCTTGGGGTTGATGGTTCGCTCATCGATTTTTATATTCCACATCGTGATAAAGAGGGATACGGCGTCCATCGTCAAACCATTCCCACCCTTGAACAGCGTGGGACACGCCTCATGATCACCGTAGATTGTGGGATTGCGTGTGTGGAGGAGATCGCTTTGGCCAAGACCGTTGCGATTGACACCATCGTTGTCGATCACCACCAATTCGGTGATACGTTGCCAGATGGCTTGCTCATTCATCCAGGTTTAGCGGAGGAGTCCTATCCCTTTAAAAAGCTGGCGGCCGTTGGGGTGGCCTTTAAACTCGCTTGCGGGCTCCTCGATGACGCACGACGCCGTGGATTACCTGTCCCTCCCGGATGGGAGAAATGGCTTCTGGATCTTGTCGCCATCGCAACCGTGACGGATGTCGTTCCATTGGTCGGAGAGAATCGCGTCTTGGAACTTTTTGGTCTTAAGGTCCTGAATAAGACGCGTCGCCCGGGATTGCGTGCCCTGATCGACGCGGCAGGGCTCACCTACGGCCAGATGGATACGGAATCGATTGGCTTCGCCATCGGTCCGCGTTTGAATGCGGCCGGTCGCATGGACCACGCTTCTCTCGCCTTGCGACTCCTGTTGGCAGAGACCCCTGAAGAGGCGACGACGTTGACGAGCGATATCGAGCGCTGCAACCGTGCCCGTCAAGATGCCACGCGGCAGATGATGGTCGAGGCGGAAGTGCGGTGGTCAGCACGTGATACGTCGTCACCCGTCATCGCCGTGTGGGACCGTGATTGGTCACCCGCCCTTGCGGGACTTGTTGCCGGGAGGTTTGCCGAGAAATATGGAAAGCCTGTCATCGTCGTCGGCCATCATGCGGGAACGTGGATTGGGTCCGGACGTTCCGTCCCCGCTTACGACATTACAGAGGCAGTGCGTTCTTCAGGAGAGGGTGTGTTAACACGTGTCGGGGGACATGCTCAGGCATGTGGTTTTAGTTTGCCACATGAGGAGCTTTTGTCAGGCTTGGCCGAACGGTTGGCTGCTCATGCCCGTGCCCACGAAGGCCTTGCGGCGTATCGTCCGGCCCTTGATATCGAACAGGAGATCTCCTTATCCCAGCTGGACCCGGCCTTCGTGGAAGAAGTGGAGCGATTGGCACCATTTGGTGAGGGGAATCGTCGACCATTATTTGTGTCACGTGCCTGTCCCGTTGTGACGGCGGATCTCATTGGATCACAGAAAAACCATCTGCGTGTACAGGTGATGGCACCGTCCGGTCGACGGGTGAAGTTGCTTGGCTTTAAGCAGGGAGATCGTTTATCAGAGATCCCGGCTGGGCAAACGGTCGATGTGGTCTATACGGTGTGCATCAACGAGTGGAACGGTCGACGTGAGGCGGAGGGGAGGATGGTGGATTTTGCGCCTTCTGTCCGGTAGGATGCAGATGGTTATGTTTTTACGTTTACAAACGGATGGAGGTGCGCGCGGAAATCCTGGTCCTGCTGGGATCGGCGTCGTGATCAAGAATGCTCAAGGGGAAATCGTTGAGCAGCAGGCGAAATTCTTGGGGATCACAACGAATAACCAGGCGGAGTATCGTGCCGTCATCTTGGGTTTGGAACGATGTCTGGCATTGGGAGGAACCGAGGTCGAAGTGGTCGCCGATAGTGAGCTGCTTATCAAGCAGGCCATGGGGGAGTACCGCGTAAAGCATCCGGATTTACAAATACGCTTTCGTGAAATGAAACGTTTGGAAGCGCAATTTCAAGGTGTGCGGTATCGCCATGTGCGTCGTGCGTTCAATACGGAAGCCGATGCGTTGGCAAATGAAGCGATGGATCGACGAGGATAGAGATGCTTTTTTCTCACGTGGTGATGTGTTATACTCGTCACGTAGCCTATGGGACTTTTTTCATCTTCGGCGGACAAAGCAAGTTTTATTGGTGTTGATATTGGTTTTGGAGGGATCAAATTGGTTGAGTTACGCAATGAGAAGGGGCGAGCGCGCTTGGTGACCTATGCCTACGCAAATTTTTCTTCGGATGGGCTGGATAAATCGTTCTTAACAGATATATCCGGGACCGCTCAACTGGTAAAGCAGATGTTGGACAAGGCTCGTGTGACGACAAAAAAGGCGATAACAGCACTGCCTATCTCGTCGGTATTTTCTTCTATCCTGAATCTTCCGACGACAAACGATAAAGAAGTAAAAGAAGCGGTATTGTTACAAGCGAAAAAACTTATTCCGTTGCCGTTGGAAGAGGTCGCCCTGGATACAAAAGTTATTGATAAAACAGAAAAATCCGACACAACAAAGCCTTCTACGCGCGTGTTTATGACAGCGGCACCAAAAACGTTGATCGCGAAATATACCGATATTTTTAAACAATCTGGTCTTGAGCTCGCCTTTTTGGAAACGGAGGCCTTGGCGGAAATTCGTTCCTTAATCGGGAAAGATCGCTCCACGATCATGATCGTGGATATTGGTTCGTTACGCACGAACATTATCGTCGTGGAAAAGGGGATCCCCTTTTTAGCGCGTTCAATCGCCACAGGGGGTCATAGTATCACGCAAATGATCGCCAAAACCATGGGAATCCCGTTGGAGCAGGCAGAGTCGATGAAACGTGATATTAAGTCGATGCAAGCGTTCGCCCCAACAGGTGATCTTTCACCCATTCTGACCGTCCTCATGAAACCTGTGCTTGAAGAGATTCGTTATTCGTTGAATACGTATCAGGCACAGGACCCGTCAGGAATGCAAAAACGTGTTGAAAAAATTATCCTTACAGGCGGATCCTCGCTGCTTCCTCGTTTGCCGGAATTCTTGACACAACAGATGAGTATCAATACGTATTTGGGTAACCCCTGGGCACGCGTCGTCTATCCGCCAGATCTCCGCCCGGTGTTAGAAGAAATGGGGCCACGTTATGCGGTGACGATCGGTTGTGCGATGAGAATAGAATAATCTTCTAAAAAATAGTTTCATCCCTAAAATGTCTGTTATGAAAAAAATGTCCAAAACCGCCCCTTCGGTATCTCGCTCAGGATCTCGTCCATTTCTCGTTCCGGCCGTATCCCTTGTTGCCATTGTTTTAGCCTTTGTGGCGGTTCTTTTTGCCTTTAATACCGTAAGTGCAGAGTACGTAAATCAAAAAACCGAACGGGATATCGCCAAGTTGCAAAACGATGTCGTGTCGATGCAGCAACAGTTGGAGCGGCGCGGGTCGGTGCGACCCTAATAGTTTATGACCTCATCGCTCTCAACGACGGGAGAGCGAGTATTGCGCGTATGTCGTGCGGAGCAGTTGATCTCTCCATTGGCCGAAGCACGGGTTCGTCAACTCTGTCTACGCGGACTTTCCCTTGAACAGACATTGGTAGGCACTGGCTTGCTATCCCCACAGGTGTTTCAACGCATCCAGTCATCTGGAGGGGATCGTCCCCTTCAGCAGGAGGGGAGTCAGGATACGTCATGTTCTTCCGTTGGCATCTGGATGCGTCATCTCCTGCGTTGTACGGACGTAGAGCGCGCTACTCATCTTGTTATCCGTCCCCAAGAAGGACGTCTTTTGGTGAATATTGATGGAAGATTGCTTTCCACGCGCCACACTATTCAGGATATGAGAAGTACGGTTTTGCCGTCTTTACGGCTTTGGGCAAGACGTGTTTCTGTTTGGAGAGCATGGCACTTTTCTGTGGACGTCGTTCATGGGCAGATCCACGGAGTTCGTCAGGTTGGGGAGGCGGTGCACCATCCCTTCCATAGTACGGAGCTGGCCCGAACCTTGTCGGGTGATAACGGTCCGAGCCTGACGCTCTGTATAGATGCTGATCGTTATACGCATGCTTGTATCATGGCCGGGTGCTCCACGGACCTCACCGCAGATAGATGGTTTTTCCTATCAAACACACCGGAAGAGGTTGAGATGGCGCTCCATGCTGCGCTGGCAGGTTCATCGGGAGTAATCATGCTTTCGCGTTCCCTATTTGATGGCCTTGGTCCTCTTTGGTCCTTGGGCCATGAGGCTGGTTTGCCCATGAGGCGTTTGCAGCGTGAGGTGTTTGCCTCGGGCGAGGAGGCGTGGGAATCTGTACCAATATAGTATGCCTCGTCCTACGGTTTTATTGATTGAAGAAGACGCTTTTTTTAGCCAGATTATCAAACATGCTCTGGAGCAGCGTGATCTGGAGGTCCTCTGGTCCTCAAATGGGGAAGAAGGTGTTCGTGAAGCGATGACAAGCAAGCCAACGATCATTATCTTGGCTGTGATGATCCCTAAAAAAAATGGGTTTCAGGTTTTAGAAGAGCTTAAAGGGCATCCGGAGACACGGGAAATTCCGGTCATTATGCTGACGCGTATGAGTTTACGTGAAGATATTGACCGCTGCTTATCGTCGGGAGCTTGTGAATATCTCATCAAAACGCACCATAGTCCCGCGGATATCGTTCGACGGGTTGAACGTATACTAAACCTTACGCGTCCTGAAAAATAGTCGTTTATGGTATGATGAGGCTATCTATGCGACGACCTTCTTTTTCCCATGGGTTTACCATCCTGGAGCTATTGATCGTGATCGCCGTGTTTGGGCTGTTAGCCACCCTCGCGGTCTTATCCCTGAATAGTGCCCGCGCACGCACTCGTGATGCTCAGCGCGTGTCCGATGTGAGTGTGCTCAGAACGGCGTTAAGTGAACATTACTTACAAAAGTCCACCTATCCAGTGAGTGGGCCGATTGCCTTAGGCCAGCCAGGGACAAAGACGGAGGTGTTGGGCCTTAACGGATTTTCTGCTCCCCAAGATACAATGGGGCTCGTCTATCTCCAACGCGTTCCTACAGGGCCGACACTCAATGAATACTACCGGTATCATGGAGGGGCGAATGGATACTCACTTCGTTTTCAAACGGAAACGGATACGGTGCTTGGCAAGGCGAATGTCTTTTATGCCCACGCGTCAGGGATAGATGGAAAAGACGAGGAGAAATAGTCAGTCTCCATAATCCCTGTGCCGATCGTCCCTTGGTTGGCAGTTCTATCTGCTATAGTTGGAGCCGTGATAGGATCGTTTGTCAACGTTCTCGTGTTTCGTCTTCACAACCATACACGTCTTTGGGGACGGTCACGTTGTCTACATTGCCAAACTATTTTACGACCGCATCACCTCGTCCCCATTCTTTCCTGGGTATGGTTGCGCGGAAGATGCGCCGCCTGTCATAGACCCATCCATTGGCAGTATCCGGCCGTGGAGTTTCTTCTGGCTGTTCTTTTTGCGGCGACGGTCCTCCATCACGGTTCTGCTCTATCGCTATCAGCGGTGACCTCCATGATCTTTACATGGACATTTTTCACGGTCCTGGTTTTATTAGGAACGTTTGATCTCCGTTGGAAACTGTTACCCATTGAAGTGATGACGTTTTCGCTCATCGTCTTTGCTTGCTGGAATGTTTTGCGTGGTGGCCCGTCCGTGACGTCCATGTTTATCGGCGTTGTTGTCGCTACAGTATTTCTGGGTGGGCAAGTGGTGATCTCTCATGGGCGTTGGATGGGGCGGGGCGACCCACTCCTGGGGATGCTGATTGGGGTGGCATTGGGGTGGCCGTTGACCGGCTATGCGCTTTATTTCACGTACGTTGGAGGAGGTCTTTTGATGCTCGTCCTTTTTCTTGCTGGTATCGTGAAGCGAGGAGAACGTATCCCTTTTGCCCCCATGTTGGGGACGGGGGCGGTGCTTGCTCTTTGGTTGGGTCCTGGTCTGCACCGCATCCTGCATGCGTGGTGGGTTGGGTAGACGTGTCGTGGGTGGGTGATTAAGATGAGAGGACTATGACGAAGCGTGAAGCGAAACAGCGACTCAAAAAATTACGCATCGAGATCGATCGGTATCGTTATGAATACCATGTTTTGAACCACCTTTCTATTTCCGAAGCCGTACTGGATGCCTTGAAGCATGAGTTGTCGACCCTTGAGCAGATGTATCCAGACCTCATCACCGCTGATTCTCCCAGTCAGCGTGTTGCCGGGGCCGTCGCCGAGGGATTTCAAAAGGTGACGCATGTCGTTCCGATGCGTTCTTTGGAAGATGCATTTTCTCGCCAGGAGATGGATGCGTGGTTGGCCCGTCTTCAAAAATTAGAACCGACGGGGTCGTTTGATTTTTTAGTGGAACTGAAACTCGACGGTCTTGCCGTCTCTCTTATCTATCAGGATGGCATGTTCCAAGAGGGTTCAACGCGAGGGGATGGCCGTATTGGGGAAGACGTCACACGGAACATGAAGACGGTGGAAGCGATCCCCCTTATGCTACGTACGCCCTCTGACCCCGAGATACGGGCCTTTTTAAAAAAGTATCGAGGACATGTGGAGGTGACACGTGTAGAAGAGGTCTTGCGCACCCAACCGGGAACGATCGAAGTGCGTGGGGAAGTGTATATGGGCAAGCAACAGTTTGAGGCCTTGAATGAGCTTATGAAGAGTCGTGGAGAACCCCTATTAGCCAAACCACGTAATTCGGCTGCGGGTGCTGTGCGTCAACTGGATACGCGAGTCGTCGCAGAAAC
>CAYHOM010000022.1:0-12977 GCA_964358345.1 uncultured Gammaproteobacteria bacterium | reverse complement strand
GGAGGCGGGTCATGACGTGCTCCGTGACGCGGTGCGTTTGTTCATCGTCATGAAGGCCAGCCGCTTCACAGGCGGCCAGGATGGCGCGTTGCAATTTTTCTGCATCAAAGTCTTCTAAACGACCGTCTCGTTTGTGGACCGATTTTACTGAAATGACAAAATTCCATACAGCTTGTGTGGCCGCGACGGGATCGAGGAGAGTCTGCGCGTCATGGAACGAGACGCGCGTTTGAGAAGAGGTCTTGTCCGACATAAAATAAAAATAACGAGGACAAATGAACGAAGAATAAGAAGGGAGCGCGTGATGACTTGGCGTGAGTCCTGGAGAGGAGAAATCGTCCTAACCACTATATATTGTGGTCCAAAGAGGATTGTACCACAATATATAGTGGTCGAGAGCATTCGTTGTGGATAAATTTTAGGACTACAGTCCAAGGGAAAGGTTGAAAACGGGGCGTTGCTGCGGTTCTGGAGGAGAAATGGGCAGAGGGAGACGTTGACGTTGGCCCTGTCTATCATGAAAAGCTACTTCTTGGTGGCGCAAGGCATGATCGTAAATATCCCGTGTTACACGCACATCTTGCAGGCAGTATTCCTTCAGTTTCTCGATCTCCCCATTTTTCCAATACTCGACGGCCATGAGCCCGTGACCGCTCTTGCCAACACCAAGGGTTGCCTGAGCGACATCATCAAGCTTGATGCGATAACCTAGGCTTTTTTCTACCTCTTGAAGAAGATCAATAGTCGGAAGAGCAAGAATATTCCCCGTGTAGTAACGCTGCATGCAGGGGTAATCAAACCCAAAAAGGTTGTATCCAATAATCCGATCGGCACGTTCGAGTCTTGGCCATAGCTTTGGAAGATCTTCTTGTAAGAAAGATTCAAAGGTATCTGATTCGTAAAAATAAACGCCGATAAGGGACAGATCGAGCAAGCGAGGATTATAGGCCCCAACATCCTGAAAGGTATTTCGTGTCTCAATATCCAAAACGATCTCTTTACGCATAGGTGCTGGGAGAGGATAACATGACGGAAGAAAAAACTGAAAAGACCGAAAAAGGTTGGCAAATCAAGACGTATAGGAGGCCCTATGCTATGCTTGCGGGACCATCTATGAGACCTCTGTATCATTGGAAAGGCATCCTGTTATTTGTCCTCCTCTTTAGCTGTGCGGGCGGATTCCTTGTGCATGCGGAAGATGTGCCAGCCCCTCCATCCTATCCTGATCACGTGTATCGTGCCGTTGTATTAGTTCAATGCGACCAACGCCAAGGATCTGGAACCGTTATCAATGGAAACGAGGGGTATGTGCTCACGAATGCGCATGTGGTTTTGAGTGTTGAGACGGGAAAGCCTGCCACGAGCTGCGTTGTTGGATTTTCCCTATCCTCCAGTACTGCTCCAACGATCTACTATCGTGCATCGGTGGTTCGATCTGCTTACTCGACACAGCGAAATTATGATTTTGCCATTTTGCAGGTAACAGAGCCTCTGACGAAACAAGAACTGTCTAAGCCATTCCCCTTTCTGAAGACGAACGAATTTGCCGTGGTCGGTGAGCCCGTCCATGTCATCGGGTATTCAGGCGGACAGAATGAAATGCGTGTGCGCTCTGGCATGATTACCGATTTTCAATCGGGATATGTTGAAACAACAGCCCATATTAGTCCCGGAGATTCCGGGGGAGCAGCTCTTGATGCCCAAGGTGGTCTGATTGGTATTCCTACCAGGGTGGTGACATTGACGACGGCAAGCACCCAAGAACAAAGTGTTTCTTTTGAGTTAGTCGACATTCGTGCGGTCCTAAACTGGATGGATACCTATGGAGTGAATGATCACGACCGGTTTATTGGACATAAAGATTTTGATCAGTACCATCAAAATGCTGTTTTTATCGCGCAAACAAATCTTGGGTGCACAAATGTTGCAAGAACAGCCATGAGCTCGACCGTGTTCTGTGCATTGCCTGGCCGTGAACGATTAGCCTTTCCCAACAACGCAACATTCTACTCCTGGTTTCCCGATTTTTCATCGGTGATCACGGTGACGCCACAAGCGTTTACCCCCTTTACGCTGAAACGTAATGTCACCTATCGTCCTGGAACGTTGGTCAAATCCGCAACAGGACCATCCGTGTTCGTCGTTGTCGATAGTTTTGGAACCATGCGTTGGATCCCCACAGAAGAAAAAGCCCGGTCCTTATGGGGACCGAACTGGGCTTCTTTGATACATGATATTCCTGACGAATTCTGGGTGAACTACACGATGGGTCAACCGCTAGACGTTTGAACTTTTAGGAAGAAGCCACGCTCTGTGAGGCACGTTTACGTTCAAAATCTTTTAGAAATTGTTTACGGATACGGAGATGCACCGGCGTTACTTCTAAAAGTTCATCATCGCCGAGATATTCTAGAGCTTCCTCTAGACTCATATGGCGAGGAGTCGTGAGACCTTCTGATACACCATCCCCTTTAGACCGCATATTTGAGAGTTTCTTCTCTTTACAAACGTTCACGGTTAGATCTTCTGGTTTCGCGTTTTGTCCAATAACCATCCCTTCATACACCTTGATCCCAGGGCCGATGAACAGTTGTCCGCGTTCTTGCGCGGCAGTGAGGCCGTACGAATTAGATTCGCCGGTTTCGTGGACGATGAGGGATCCATGAGGGGTGGCATCAATGGAACCGATATAAGGACGATAGCCAAGGAAGATAGAGTTCATGATCCCCTGCCCGCGGGTGTCCATCATAAACTCTGTGCGATACCCAATCAATCCACGGGTTGGGATAAGAAACTGGAGATAGGCCGTCCCTGATTCAATGCGCATATCGAGCATCTCTCCCTTACGACGTCCCATCTTTTCGATGGTCATACCACTTGTTGCCTCGGGCATTTCGAGAGAGACTTCTTCGAAAGGCTCCGTCTTTTTCCCCTCTTCTTCCTTAAAAATAACCTGTGGACGTGACACTTGCAGTTCAAACCCTTCACGTCGCATGCGTTCAATTAAAATAGCCAAGTGCAGTTCTCCACGGCCAGAGACGATGAAGGTTCCATCTCCACTGCCCTGTTCAACACGGAGGGCCACGTCATTTTGCAGCTCTCGTTCAAGACGTTCTTTGATATTGCGCGACGTGCTGAATTGCCCCTCTTGCCCCCCAAAGGGAGAAGTATTAACTCCAAAAGTCATTTTCACGGTGGGTTCCTCGATCTTGATGGGGACCAATGCCTCTGGCTGTTCGACGTCAGCGATCGTTTCACCGATGTTGATGTCCGCAATGCCGGCAAACGCTACAATATCTCCTGCCTTAGCTTCCTGAACCTCCACCTTGCCCATCCCGATAAAACTAAATATATTCGTAATCTTTGCTTGTGTTTGCTTGCCATCGCGGTTAATCCAGGTCACCTGCCCTGGTTGAAAAATGCCGCGCACGACCCGTCCGATCGCCATTTTCCCTTTATAATTGTCATAGCTGATATTAGCGACGGAAACTTGGAGGGGACCTTCATTGATGGTGGGTGCCGGAATCTCCTTCACAACGGTCTCAAACAAGGGACGAATATCGGTCATCGCCGAAAGAACGGTGTCCAACCCTGCTTTTCCCTGTTTGGCGGAAGCATAGACAACCGGAAAATCAGCCTGTCTATCGGATGCTCCAAGGGTGACAAAGAGATCGAACGTTTGATTCAAGACCCAATCCGGACGCGCATCGGGTTTGTCAATCTTGTTAATGACCACGATGATGCGATGCCCTGCCTCAATGGCCTTCTTCAACACAAACCGCGTTTGAGGCATCGGACCTTCCTTGGCATCAACGAGAAGGAGTGCGCCATCAACGAGGTTCATGATGCGTTCAACCTCTCCACCGAAGTCTGCGTGTCCAGGAGTGTCCACGATATTGATCTTGGTACACTCGAACATAACGGCGCAATTCTTGGCAAGAATGGTGATACCGCGCTCCCGCTCGAGTTCATTTGAGTCAAGGATCGTCTCTCCTTCCAGTCCACGTTCTTTGAAGGTATCGGACTGTTTTAAAAGCGCGTCGGCCAGGGTGGTCTTGCCATGGTCAACGTGAGCGATAATGGCGATATTGCGGATGGTGGACATAGGGATAACGGGCCGAGTGTACGCGTGATCCATCATTCCGTCAACGAATCAACCTGTATAGATAAAGGAAAAACGTCCCAAAGAGGGGCGTTTGAGGAGGAGTGTTTATCGTAGCAAGAACAGATACCCTAGCGTAATAACCGTCGCAATGGCGAGGAACCAGTGGGGGTTTACCCGTTCCATGAAGGCTGGAACAGGGCCACGTCGTCCCCTGTCCACGGAGGGATGTGGAGGCGTTGCATGCATGACGCTGAAATCGATGGCCACATTTCCAAACAAAGAAAGTGACCCACGATCTTCCGGCATAAGCATGATATTTCTGCAGACCGGGAGCCGGTTCGTCGGAATCGTCTTATTCCCAATGTGGACGATCTCCGTGCTGTTGATCCCGCGAGGTAACCGTAGATACCACCGATCACGTGTGTCTTTATGAAAGAGAATCACCCTGGAAGGCCATGTGTCCGTGTGAGGAATCTTCAATGCACATCCTTCATCCCAGCCGACGGTGACCTCACCCGCGACAGGCTTGAAGTTCACGCGTTCGTTGGGTGAAAACGGCGATCCATCTGGACGGATGAAGTATCCGTTAATGGAGATCTTGACGAAGAGATGTACTTGGCTCATGGCTGCCAAAACTCCTTGCCCAAACAGATATCATATCGTCTTTGGGTTGTACACCGTAGTCCTACTTTATTTTGTGGGAGGAGAAAACCATGTTCTTGCCTCTTCCCAGAAATGAGGGTAGTTTTGTATTTTCATCCAATACCACCATTCTGCCCCCCAAAAATAGACTCTAGGCATGTCCATGCGCTCGGCAAACAGACGGTTCTTCTTCATTTGTGTAAGGTCAAAATAATGCCATTGTTCCGAGATGGGCATGGTCTTCATATCCGTTTGCACCCAAGGCTCCATTTGAAATTCGCTGACAAAGATATTCTTTGTACGACCAAGATAAAAGAGGTTCGCCTTGTGGGCATAAAACCATGGCGGAAGAAACCAGTAACTCCAGCGCTTCGTCAGCAGATTTGCTGTGACGCGATACACGCTTATTCCGAGCCCCGTATAGGTATTTGATGGAGTCACCCAGCGGGATAGTTCGCCTGAGGCAGTCGTGATGATCTTTCGCGACGTTGTAGCTCCTTCACGATCAAGCCTGGCAACCAGAGATGCTTCTTCCGGAATGAGCTTCTTATCAAAAAAGGAACAATCTCCGAACCAGGAGAAAAATCCAGGTTCATTTTCTACCTGCCACATCTCGACGGCTGGGTGAGTACGATATCGTCGTACCGCCGCCTCAACATAGGCCAACTGCCGTTCTCCACGTAGGGATGATGACTGTTCTTTTACCCACGCTGGGTAATGACACTCGGGCCACCGAGGTTGTTTTGCTCCAAGGACCAGAATAGCCTTACCCTCGTGTTTTTGGATGAGAGCGAGTTGATCGTCGATTTCTTGCCAGACAAATTGCCCTTCTTCTGGTTCCACCTCTGACCAGTAGACGGGCAAACGCACATAACGCACGTGTAGTTCCTCTAACGCTTTGGTGAGCCCTTCCGTCGGATCCACGCCAAGATAACGGGCATAGGTCGCACTCCAGGTGATCCCATAGGTTTTTGGATAGATCTTCGGCCAACCTATCCATAAGAAAAGACAGAGAGTACCTAGACCGATGCTCAAAAGGAGACCAATGATTTTACACGCGGAAAGGAGAGGGGCCATGCCATTAATCTAGGAGCCGCGTACAAGGCAGGCAAGGCCCGTGCCGACGCAGAGGATGGCAAGGGTTTTAAGCATCATGGTTTTAGGCTGGCGGTCTTCCTTAAGCAGAGCGCGTATACGTTTTGTGCCAAACCAGCCCACGAGGACGATGAACGCATACTGGGTCGCTTGTAGGGCATTCACAAGAGAGGCGTTTCCTCGTGACAGGGCGATGGTGACCCCAACAAAACCCAACGCTCCGCAGACCTGTCCAAAAATAGCCAGAAGGCGGGTAACCCGTGGCGAGAATTCTGGGAGATGTCGTCGCTCTTTTGATCCTTTTTTTGAACGGGGTTGACCACCCATCGTCCAGAGTTCATACACGACTCCCGGTACAGAGAGACCAATCACCATCCCCGTTATCCCCGCGGCAAGACGAGAGATCAGGAAGATTCCTAAAAAATCTCCGTGGTCAAAAGCATATTTTCCACACACGGAAGACAGAGCAAACAGACCAGCTGCAAGGAGAGAAAAGAAGAGGCTTTCCCTCGTGAGGGCATGTTTGCTTGACCCGGATGCAAGGAGACCGGTCGCGACAAGGAGAAACAAAAACCCTATCCCCTGCCATGCAGATAAGCCTTGATGCAAAATAAGCAAGCTTCCTATCAGGGTACAGACAGGAATACTGGAACCGACAAGGGGAACGACGCGGCTCGCTTCTCCGTGTTTCAACGCTTCAAAAAAAGCCCATAATGCCAAAACAAACAGCCCACCGAACGCGACAATGACGGGAAGAAGATGCAGTCCAGGCCAGGTGTGTACCCAGGGTATAACAAGCACGGCGAGAAAAGAGAGGCAACCGATCATGGTGGCGTAACTGGCACTTTTTTTAAATGCCACGCTTAACAAAATTTTATCAACGATAAAAGCTACCGCGTTGAGGGCGTGTCCAAGAATGGCAATCGCGATACAACTCATACCGTGATGACATCTAATAACCGTGGCACGTCCGCTGGAATATGAAGGGTCTCCCGAATTTGCGTGGCTAACGCGGCACTCGCGGATTCATCACCATGCGTGCAGTAGACATGTGTC
Organism: uncultured Gammaproteobacteria bacterium; assembly: GCA_964358345.1. Classification (GTDB taxonomy): domain Bacteria; phylum Patescibacteriota; class Patescibacteriia; order 2-12-FULL-60-25; family 2-12-FULL-60-25; genus CAYHOM01. The sequence continues at coordinate 6,079 of CAYHOM010000022.1, read as the reverse complement.
GGCGGATGTTCTGCTTGCTTGATCCAGCGGAGAATCATGTGCTGATCGGCATGTGCACTGTATGCTCCGATACTGACCACGTGGGCTCTGACCTCAATTTTTTCCCCCAACACCTGCACATGCTTTTCTCCATGGTAGAGATGTCTGCCAAGGGTCCCTTCGGCCTGATACCCGATGATAAGGACCATGCTGCGACGATCCCCCAGATACCGAACGAGGTGGTGGAGAATACGTCCTCCATTCATCATCCCGGACCCGGCAATGATCACTTTTGGTGAGGGCGCGCTATTGATGGTTTTAGATTCTTCTCGTGAGCGGGTGATATGCAATCCCGGAAAATCAAAAAGATCATCACCCGTAGACACGAGGGTGAGGGCCTCCTTCGCATAGTATTGAGGGTACTGTTTTATGATTTCGGTAGCACCGATCGCCATGGGGCTATCAAGATAGGTGGTGATGGGAGGGATAAGGTGATGCTCTACAAGATGGTTCATTTCATAGAGGAGCTGCTGTGTGCGCTCAATGGCGAACGCCGGAATAATGAGTGTTCCATGCTGGGCATGTACTTCTAGAAGGGCTGCTTTCAATTTTTCTTCGCGCGTTGACTCATCTTCATGGACACGATTTCCATAGGTTGACTCAACCACCAACACATCGGTTTCTGCCAGTTGAGCCTTGGGACGTAGAATGGGTACGTGGTCATTGCCTAGATCGCCGGAGAAGCTGGCGCGTGCACCACCCCGCTCCTCTACCTCGATGAAGGCGCTGCCAAAAATGTGTCCCGCCTCACGAAAGCGAAAGGAGAGGTTTCCTATAGACACATGTCTACTATAATCCACTGGCACCATCTGATCGAAGGCTGACTGCATGTCTCCTTCATCATACAACGGGGGTCGATATTCGCGTTTAAAGTCCTCATGCATGATGTGGTAGGCGTCTTGAATGACGAGTTGGGCCAATTGAACCGTAGGAGGGGTGCAATAGATTTTCCCACGGAAACCATCCTTTACGAGCTTCGGCAGTCTTCCGGTATGGTCTAAGTGCGCATGGGAGATGATGACCGCATCAATGGTGGATGGATCAAATGAAAAAGCGGAGAAATTTTTGCTCTCGCAGAGATAACTTCCTTGAAACATCCCACAATCAACGAGAATGCGTGCATCGGTACTTTCGATCAGGTAGCAAGAACCCGTCACCTCCCGTGTGGCTCCCTGAAAGGCAATACGCATACGCCCTACGGTCCAATGGTTTCGGGTTTTGAAAGCACCTCTTCAGTAATAACATCGCAAATCTGCATATAATCTCCGCGTGGATAAGCGCAGTGTCTTGCAAAGACCATCTGCATCAAGGATCGGTCAAGGCTTGGGCTGGTAAAGAAAATAAAAAGGAGGGACGTTTCCAGCATAAGAAAAAGCACTCCGGATACAACAGCTAAACGAAAGGAGAAGTCGGGTGATTCAAAGCGTCCTCGCCAGGCGGAAGAAAACATCCAAAGACGCCCTTCCATGCATGCATTAAGAACGAGGACGGCGAGCGAGCCAAGCATCCCGACAAAGAACGCGCTTACGGAGGAAACACCGACACGGCTGGCGGCAAACATGGTCACGGGTAAAGCGACGATGGTCGCAACGGCCCAGTAGTCAGCGGTGAGCCCATGATCTGAAAAGGAGCGTTTTTGTTTTTTTATTTTAGGGGACTTCATATGGCCTTTAGTATAGCAGGTGTTTTTTTTTACGTCTCTACCTGAATCGTGTCTGGTCCCAAAAGATGTTCTAATTCTTTCTCGATCAGCTCATCAAAGGCGATGTGGTACGAAGATAAAATCTTCTGTCGACTGCCGGCGTTGTCAACGGCAAAGTACACGGCATATGGGCCTTGATGCTGATCAAAGATCGTTCGAATTTTGTGGAGGATGGATTCTGGAAGATGCGCACGAAGATAGAGCGTCACCGCCTGGGTCTGCCTCTCAGCCGGTTGGGGTGTCGACGGTTCCGCGAAGGAGGGGTTCGTCATGTAGGCAGCAATATCATTAATGTTTTTTTGGGTGATTTCATACCCTGTTTCAACGAGGCATTTCCGTTCTCCATCTTTTTCTTGTATACGACCAGAAATAATGACCGCCCGGTCCCCTTCTGCCCAAAGTTCCGGTTTGTCTCGAAATACCCGTGGAAACACAACAACTTCGATCTCACCGGTCATGTCCGTTAATTTGCCGAAGGCCATGTATTCATTATTTTTCGTGAGAATACGTTTCGCGCCGCTCAACATCCCTCCTACACGAACACTTTTCTCCTTCTTTTTTTCTGCCAGCTGGGTAATGGGAGTAAATAGCCCACGCAGACGATCGCCGTATTCCTGAAACGGATGTGCGGAAACGTACAAGCCAAGCAGCTCTTTTTCCCACTGCAACCGTTCTTGTTGCGACGCAGGCGGAGCGGGCCGCAAATGGAGGGGTTCGCGACCCACACCCGACTGGGTCATCGCGAAGAGATTGAACTGACCGGACGTCGTTTCTTGTGAAATACGACGATGGTGTTCCAAGATTGTATCAATGTTAAAGTAGAGTCCATTGCGATCATGAAACCGATCCAGGGCTCCGGATTTAATTAACGACTCTAGGGATTTTCGGTTGAAGGATTTATTGGTGATGCGGGCGGTAAAATCGGTAAGATCCTGGTAGGAGCCGTGCTGTTTTCGTTCCTTGATGATGGAATCGACGACATCCTCCCCCAATCCCTTAATGGCTAACAAACCAAAACGCAGTTTGTTGGTGTCTTTGACGACGGAGAATCGCGTAAAAGATTCGTTCACATCTGGGGGCAACACTTCCAATCCCATGTGTCTGCACTCTTCAACTTCAATCGTTACACGATCGATATTTGTACAGTCGGAATTTAATAAGCCGGCCATGAAACATTCTGGATAATGCGCTTTGAGATAGGCCGTCTGGTAAGCGATGATGGCGTAGCAGGCGGCGTGCGACTTATTAAAACCATAGGCGGCAAATTCTTCGAACTGTGTAAAAATTTCTTCCGCGGTTGATGCGTTCACACCATTGGCGACGGATCCTTCCACGAACTTCACCTTCATTTCTGCCATGAGTTTAGCAATCTTTTTCCCCATGGCTTTGCGTAGCGTGTCAGCCTGCCCCCCCGTGAAGCCCGCCATATCTTTAGCCACTTGCATGACCTGTTCTTGATAAATGGGCAGTCCGTAGGTATTACGTAGCGCATTTTCTGTCAGCGGATGGATGTAGACAATCTTTTCCCGTCCATGTTTCCGCGCGATGAACGACTCGATGAACTGCATCGGTCCCGGACGATAGAGGGCCACCATGGCGATAATATCTTCAATCGCGGTTGGCCTAAGCTCACGGATGTGTTTCTTCATGCCGTCGGATTCCAACTGAAAGACCCCTGTTGTTTCGCCACGGCCAAGCAGCTCAAAGGTCTTTGCGTCGTCCAAGGGAATGGCATTGATGTCAACATGTACCCCATGAACCGCATGGATAATCTCTAGGGCGTCACGAATGACGGATAAGTTGGATAGGCCAAGAAAATCCATCTTGAGAAGACCGGACACTTCCGTCGAATGGAGGGAATATTGAATAACCTGTTCAACGTCGCCACCCTGCGCTTTTTGGAGCGGAGCGAATTCCACGAGTGGACTTGGGGCAATGACGATCCCACAGGCGTGCTGCGAGGCATGGCGAGTGGTTCCTTCTAGCTTGATCGCCAAGTCAATGAGGCGTTTAACCCGTTCATCCCCTTCATAGAGGTTTTTGAGCTCAGGGTCTTCCACGATAGATTGTTTGAGAGGGATATGTTTTCCCTGTACGGGGGGTGGAACGGTTTTGGCGATCCGGTCAACATCCCCATACGGAACCCCGAGAGCACGTCCAACATCGCGCACCGCTGCACGTGCCGCCATGGTTCCAAAGGTGATGATGCCCGCCACACGATCCACCCCATATTTTTGCGTGACATACGCGATCACATCCTTCCGTTTCACATCATCAAAATCGGTATCAATATCCGGCATGCTGATACGATCGGGGTTCAGAAACCGTTCGAAGAGGAGTCCATAGCGCAACGGATCGAGGTTGGTGATTTGGAGCACGTAGGCAACGACGGATCCCGCCGCGGAGCCACGACCAGGCCCGACAATGACCCCGTGCTCTTTCGCCCAAACGATGTAATCCTGAACGATCAAAAAGTAGGCGGCAAATCCCATGCGCTCAATGGTTGCAAGCTCAAAATCCATGCGTTCCTTGGCGACCTGTCGTTCGTTCGTCTCGGGATATCGCTGCTTCAATCCATGGTCACAAAGAGTTTTCAAATAAGACATTTCCGTCGCTCCTTCGGGAACAGGAAAGGAGGGCAAGAGGTTTTTCCCTAGTTCCAACACCACCTGACATCGATCGGCAATGAGTCGGGTATGGTGAATCGCCTCAGGACAATGGGCAAAGGCCTCAACCATGCTCTCAGGCGACGTCATTGACATGTCCATAAAGGACATGGATGGACGATTTTGATCACTTAAGAGTTTCCCATCATGAATACACAGGAGAACATCCTGAGCCTCCCGATCGTCTTCGTGAAGATAGTGCACATCTTTTGTGGCGACGACGCCTACACCAAGTTTTTTTCCTAAGGTGAGAAGACCGTCATTGATTTCGAGTTGGGTTGGAGACTCCGGATGATGAACGAGCTCAAGATAAAAATGATCTTTCCCAAATACCTCGATATAGAATCCGATGATTTCTTCCGCCTTGGTCCAGTCATGGGCTTGGCAAGCCTTTGGGATTTCTCCTTTTTGACATCCCGACAAAATAATGAGTCCCTTGCTGTACGTACGTAGGAGATCTTTATCAATACGTGGCTTATAATAAAAACCATCCAAAAAAGAATGTGAAACAAGGCGTAGGAGATTGTGATACCCTTCATTTGTCTCGGCAAGGATGGTGAGATGCGTGGTGTGGTTATCAATCCCCGGACGTTTATCGGTATGTTTGTGGGTGGCTAGATTGGCCTCAACGCCAATGATGGGCTTGATCCCCTGTTTATGGGCGGCTTCATAAAACTCGATGGCCCCATACAGTCCTCCATGATCAGTGAGGGCGATGGCGTCATATCCAAGGGTTTTTGCACGATCAACAAAATCTTTCGCGTCTCCCATCGCGTCATGGAGCGAAAACATCGAGTGAGCATGGAGATGAACGAACGGACTCTTGAGAGGAGGGTCGGAAAGGGTATCAGACATAGGTCTATTCGCTGACGGCGCAAGGCCTGCGAACGGTGAAAAAGAGGTTGGAGGAACTTAGAGTCTGTTGCGTTTTTTCTTGTCACGTACGTCTGTCCGCTCATCTCGACGATGGAGAAAGGTCATGAGCTGCTTGCCTGTGTCGGCGATAAATCCGAGGTAATGGGAGACGGATGAAACTTTTTCTCGGGTGTCTTCCACAACATCATTCGTTTGACGAATAAGTCTGGCAAGTTCGTAGAGAGCCCATGCAAGGAATACACTCACGACAAGCAAGCAGCTGGCACCAACCATGTAGAGGACGTCCAAGGATGTGAGGGCATTCATACCTGCTCAGTGTATCAGATCCGTCATGATTATTTAAGTACGCACCTCGGCACCAAAGCGTTCATGAAGCGCGTTTGTTAAGCTTTTTAGAATGTCATCTACTTCTAAGGTTTCAAGGGTGCGTTCTGGATGTATAAGGATGATATGCAAGGCAACCGATTTTTTATCTGCAGGCAATGCCTCCCCACGATACGTGTCAAACCACTCGATCTGCTTGACGACGCCTTGAAGAGGATAGTCCATAAGGTGGTTCACCAGTGCTTGTACCTCTGTATCACGATCAACCACGAGGGCAATATCACGTCGAACTTCTGGAAAAACAGATAGGGCCTCTGCTCGTTTATGGCTATCAGCGTAGGCAAAAATGGTTTCAAGAGGGAGATCAACGAGCGCGACACGCCGCTCCATTTTATATCCTGCCGCGATACGAGGATGTAGCTCACCGACGGTTCCTAGCAGGTCCTTCCCTCTGAACACTTGCACGCTCCGG
>CAYHOM010000021.1:0-13143 GCA_964358345.1 uncultured Gammaproteobacteria bacterium | reverse complement strand
GGATCGAACCCGCGACCGTTGGCTTAAAAGGCCACTGCTCTACCGACTGAGCTACAGTCCCAAAAGTGACGAAAGTATAGCCTATCTTGAGATAAAATCAAGAGGAACGATGTCCCCTAGCCGTTCGTTCCTGGCTTATGTTACTCTAGCGCATATGTTGTTGAAATCTGAACTCACAAAAACGTTGATGACACGCATGAAGGATCTGAGCGAGCGTCGTAGTCGTCTACAGGCCCGCTCAAACGAAGTATTGACCTTGAGTAAGCGCGCCATCTTTGCCGTTCATCGGGGGGATCTTCCCGGGGCGATGCAGGGTTTACAGGAGGCGCGCTTAGCGATCAAAGAGATCAAGGTGCTTATTCAAAAGACTTCGCGCCTTGCCCAAGAAGGGTCTTGGCGTGCCGCCCAGGAAGAATTCGCCGAAGCCTCCTTGGTCATGCAGTATGTCACGCATCACCAGGTTGGAAGGGTCAGAGAAATTTCCGATGACCCGGATCTTTTCCTTGGAGCGTTGTCTGATATGACGGGGGAACTCACGCGGCGTGCCGTCTTGCTTGCCAGCGAACGACAGGATGACGAGGTGAGACGTATTTTTCATGATGTGCGTGAAGCAGTGGACTTTTTGTTGCAGATGGATTTAACAGGTTCTCTCCGTACCAAGGTTGATCAAGCCAAACAGAACCTCCGCAAGTTAGAAGAAATACAGTATGATCTTTCGCTGCGGAGGGGTGTATAGGTATGCGCGTGCTCGTTTTGGGACTTGGACAGTATCCGAAAGGAAGCGGTGTGATGGCGGCATTGTATGTCGCGAAACGTGGTGATGAGGTGCTGGTCGTTGAACCTCATTATACGCCAGCCATGGAGAAGAATATCAGGCGATTGCAGGCTTATCCAAATGTTCGTGTCATTACGGACCATATCACGGAAAAACTTCTGAGGGGCGTCGACCTGTTGATCCGTCATCAGCGCATCCGTGAGGAGGAACCTCTCTTGGTCGCGGCACGAGCCAAAGGGATCCCCATCGAAACGGAGCTGTCCTTATTTTTGCAGACCTGCCCTGCGACGGTTATGGGGATCACGGGGACACGTGGGAAAAGCACGACGACATTCCTCATCCACCGTATTCTTCAAGCATCAAAAAAATGGCCAAAGGTTTGGTTAGCCGGCAATATCTTGGCATCCCCGTTGCTTGATCTTGCGAAGATGAAGGCAACGCATCTCGTTGTTTTGGAAATGAGTAGCTTCCAGCTTGAAGGAACCGGAGAGCGGGGTGTTTCCCCATCGATCGCGGTATGGACCAATCTCCTGCGTGATCATTTAAATGTGTATCCATCAATGCATGAATACGCAGAAGCGAAGGCGCAAATCTTTCGTCATCAAGGTCCCGATGGCATGGTTTTCTTGCCTGCGAAAAAAACTTTTGATGAGTACGCTTCAGAGGCCCCTGGAAAGGTGTACCGTGTCGGTAAGAAAGAGGCGTTAGAGCACAAAATCCTAACTTCAATCCCTCTAGGGATGCAGGGGGAGCACAATCAAGCCAATGCGGAGATGGCTGCGGCGGCGGCTCTTTATTTGGGTGTGTCGCCGTCTGTGATCAAGCGTGTGCTAAAAACATGTAAGGGATTACCCGGACGGCAAGAAGAGATCGCCCGTATACACGGTGTGCGCTATATCAATGACACGACGGCAACGACTCCTGATGCGACCATGGCGGCTCTCAAGACCTTCGCTGCACAAGGGCGCATCCACCTTATTTTTGGGGGCACGGATAAAGAATTGATCTTTGATGAGGCGGTTCAGCAGATCAAGCGATGCAAGGCCAAGGTCTGGCTGTTGCCTGGAACGGCACATGAGCGCATCATCACCGCTCTTCATACTCAGTCGGTTCCGTTTCAGGATGTGAAGGATATGGCTGCAGCTATGAAAGGTATCCAGGCCGTCGTGGAACCAAAAGAAGTCGTTTTGCTCTCACCAGGGTGTGCTAGTTTTGGACAGTTTTCTAACGAGTATCATCGCGGTCTGACCTTCGCGCATCTCGTATACGCCCTTCAGGGTAGAAGGAAACGGGGTCGTACATGAATGATCATGATATGGCGCGAAGAAAAGTGCTCCTCGTCTATGCCGTACCGCATTCCGGCCATGCCCAAGCGGCGCACGCCCTAGGAGAAGCGTTGAAGAGACGTGGCATCTATGATGTACGCGAACACCATCTCTGTATTCCTTGGCCGCGACTAGGGAAGGTCGGTCCGCTGATCTATCGTTTTTTGATCCGTCGCGTTCCCGCTCTATGGGGCCATCTCCACGGGAATCGATCTTATGTTTTTTTCGTGCAGGTGGCGATCTGGTTAGGGGCGCGGTTGGACATGATGGGTCTTCGGCGGGTGATCCGTTCCTGGTCGCCGGATGAAGTGATCGTCACCCATTTTCTTCCCTTGCTGCTATTGGGTGATGATCTTTCGCGTGGACGTATGCATCTTCCGCTGTTCGCCGTGCCGACGGACTTTGGTCTGCATGCCTATTGGGCCCATCCGATGGTGTCGTGTTATTTCGTGGCTGCTGAACAGGCTGCCCTCGATCTGAAGCGAGCGGGTATTTCGGCGGATCGTCTTCAGGTGACGGGGATCCCTTTCCGTCAGGGATTCGAACACCTTCCGTCACGGGAGGAAGCAAAGCGTAAGCTTGGACTTGATCCCTCTGTGCCGATGATCTTGGTCATGGGTGGCAGCTATGGTTTCTTTCCTTTTCTGGAAGTTCTTGGACACCTTCTTCACCATCCCTGGCATGAACCTTGCCAGTGGGTTTTCTTGTTCGGGGGATATCAAGAAGGATTACGTCGTGCAGAACGATTGCGTGATCAGGTGCCTTTCCAAAGAATCCATCTCTATGGTTTTCGTGAGGATGTACCTCTTTGCATGGCCGCGGCGGATATTGCCCTTTCAAAGGCCGGAGGGATTACCACGACGGAACTCTTGGTCACAGGGTTACCAAGTGTGATTTATCGACCATTACCTGGCCAGGAAAGGATGAACGCACAAGCCTTAGCAGAAGGAGGGGCTGCTGTTTCTGCGCGATCTGTTCCACGGGCGATGCACCTTCTTCGCCATCTCGTCAAAAACCCTTCAGATCGTCTGCGGATGGCGACAGATGCCCGCAAACTTGCTCATCCCGAAGCTGCTCAGAATATCGTCCAAGGCATTTTTCATGAACGTTGACGCGGAGGGGAAAATTTAGTAAAGTCGGCGCGTCCGTTATGAAATCGATTGAGCCAAAAAAAACCATTCACATGATCGAAGCAATGGAGTTTGTCTGGGATATCCTGGTCGCCATTGCCGTTCCCACGACCCTTTTTGCCTACATCGGGCGCACCCTTGATATACGGTATGACCGTTCGCCTGTATTTGTTATCCTCGGCTTTTTGTTAGCGCTGTCTGTTACCTATGTGATGGTAAAAAAGCAAGTAAAACGGTATAAAAAAATGACTGAATAACCATGGTAAACGTTCCTTTGGCGGCAGAACGCCTCTTCTCAGTTGGATCGTGGCCTGTAACCAATGCCATCATTAATGCCTGGCTAGCCGTGGCTGTCTTCGCGGCGATAGCGCTGGTCTTGAACCGATCGGTATCAGAACGACCGAGAGGATTGCAGAACATGGCGGAAATCCTTTTAGAAAAACTTCTCGCCTTCTTTGATCAGGTTACGGGTGATCGGGACAAGTCACGCCGTTTTTTACCTATCGCCGGAACTTTCTTTTTTTTCATATTGTTATCTAATTGGATGGGGCTCCTGCCCGGCACGGGATCTATCGGTGTTTGGCACCTTGTTCATGGAGAATTAGAACTTGTTCCTGTTCTTCGTCCAGCAAACAGCGATCTGAATCTCACCCTGGCGATGGCCCTTATTTCTGTCATTGGATCCCATATATTTGGCATCGTCTCCCTGGGGTTTTTTACCCATCTGAATAAATTTATTCAGATCGGAACGATCTGGCGTGCGCTCAAGACGTTCCAGCCGCTCAAGATTCTCACGGCCTGTGTAGAATTTATCGTTGGTATCATCGAAATTTTCAGCGAGTGTGCAAAAATTGCTTCTTTGTCATTGCGTTTGTTTGGAAATATTTTTGCAGGAGAAGTCTTGATCACCGTCATAGGTTCCCTGATTTCTGTTATCGTTCCTTTGCCATTTATGGCCTTGGAACTTATCGTGGGGGTTATCCAGGCGGTGGTCTTCTCGTTGCTTACCGTCGTCTATCTCACGATGAGTACCGCGGCCCCCCATGGATCCCATGAGAAACACAGAGAAGAATCCTTGCAACCCGTCCATCCGTAAAGATGATCGGAGGGTGGGGTTCTCTGAAGCCCATCTTCGTTCTCATTCTTCACGCAGAGAAGACAGGCGACGAAAAATACCTCCACTCCTTTTTCCTGTCGACCAACCCTTCTCTCTCTCTTCATGTATGGACCGAGCCTCTATCGACGACATCATTAAGGGCGCCACGATCTGTATCGGTGGTCTTGCGCCCGCCTTTGCGATTGGCAAGATCGTCTCAAAGGCCATGGAAGCCATTGGACGTAATCCAGAAGCGGGTGACAAGCTTTTTGTCCCCATGTTGCTTGGAGCCGCGTTTGCGGAAGCCATCGCCATTTACTCTCTGGTTGTTGTATTCACGTTGTAATGTTGTTTTCCTGCCTCGCCGATCCTATCGGCGGTGTAGATAAACCTACATTCTTATGACTGAAGTCGTCACCCAGCCCGATGTCCTTGGATCCCTTGGCATTAATGGCAAGCTCTTTTTGGCACAGCTCATCAACGTCGGCATTGTCCTCTTCGTTGTGTGGCGTTGGGTCTACCGCCCTCTTTTGAAGGTCATGGATACGCGTGCAAAAAAAATCACGGATGGATTGGACCATGCCGCTCAGGCCAAGCAATGGCTGGCGGAAGCGGAAACAAAAAAAACGGACATGATTCGCGAGGCGATGCACGAAGCACAGGCCCTCATCAACGAAGCACAGGCAACGGCAGAAACCAAGCGCCAGGAGGTGTTGCAGGAAACGCAGGCTGATTTAGAGCGACAACTCCAAGAGGCCCGTGCCCGACTAAAACAAGACAAGGAGGCATTGTTACAGGCGGCAAAGGGGGAACTGGTGACCCTCATTGCCGCGGCAACGGAACGGGTGGCGGGAGAGATAATGGAAGAGAAAGGGCAGAAGTCATCGATTGAGCGCGCTCTGCGTGCCTTGGAACGTGATCTATGAAGCACGCTCTTTTTCTTCAAACCTTGGCAGAAGCTTGCCTGCAGGAGATCCCCGTAGAGCATCAATCTTCTCTTTTGACGCAGCTTGAGGCGGTATCGGAGGTCTGGGCGACGGCACCAACCGTGCGGGATATGTTGGACGGGGGCATCCCTCTCAGACGACAGATAGAAATCCTCCAACGGTGGTTGGGGAACCGGGTGGATGGAACAACAAGACATGTCTTCTCTCTGTTGCTGAAGGAAGGGGCCATGTCCTCTATCCCGGCCCTGTGTGATAACATCCGTTCTTTACGTGAACGACGGGGTCTAGGAAAAGAGGTCACGGTTGTCACCGTGGGTTCGCTGAGCACCGGAGAGCGTGAACGTCTCCAAGCAATGCTGGCGAAAAAGTTTCAGATGCCGGTAACCCTCATGGAGACGTTGGACCCAACTATCATCGGGGGTCTACGACTCCAGTCGGAAGAGTGGACTTGGGATGCAACGATCGCGCATCGTCTCGAGCGTCTTACTCAACACCTTCAGACCACCTAAACCTTTCACCTATGTCAAAACACAACGTCACGGCGACACATGAGTTAGTCGCGGAACTTCAACGGCAAATCAAAAACTTTTCTCTGGAAGCTGAGGAGGCAGAAGGGGGTCGCGTGGTTGAGGTTGGTGATGGGATTGCGAAGATTTCAGGGTTACGCCGTGTCCAGAGTATGGAGATGGTGGGGTTTGAGGGAGGTGCTGTGGGCGTAGCTCTCAACCTGGAAGAGGACCGTATTGGAGCCATTTTGTTGAGTGGTATCAATGAGGTTTGTGCAGGAGAATCCGTTCGTGGACTTGGCCGTTTGCTGAGCGTACCGGTTGGATCTGGAATGGTGGGGCGTGTCGTCAACCCGCTTGGACAACCCATTGATGGCAAGTGAAAAATTAAAGCCGAAAAAGAGTATCCTGTGGAAAAAGTAGCCCCTGGGGTGATGACGCGTGAGCCGGTCAATGTGCCGCTCATGACGGGGATCAAGGCAATCGACGCCATGATCCCCATCGGTCGTGGTCAGCGCGAGCTGATTATCGGCGACCGTCAGGTTGGAAAAACCGCCATCGCGATCGATACGATTTTGCATCAAAAAGGGCTTGGCGTGACCTGTATCTATGTGGCTATTGGTCAAAAGGCTTCAAAGGTGGCAAAGATTGTCACCCAGCTCCAGGCGGCTGGGGCGATGGACTATACCGTGGTTGTGTTTGCAAGCGCGGCTGATCCAGCTTCCCTGCAATATATCGCTCCCTATGCTGGGTGTGCGATAGGAGAATACTTTATGGATAAAGGTGAAGATGCGCTTGTCGTCTATGATGATCTTTCTAAGCACGCCTGGGCCTATCGTGAAGTCTCCTTATTACTTCGGCGTCCACCGGGACGCGAGGCGTACCCAGGGGATGTCTTTTATCTCCACTCCCGCCTTCTGGAGCGTGCGGCGCGTTTGAACAAAGAACATGGGGGAGGTTCGTTGACGGCGTTACCAATCATTGAGACGCAGGCAGGTGATGTATCAGCCTATATCCCGACGAATGTTATCTCGATCACGGATGGTCAGATCTATCTGGAAAGCGATCTTTTCTATCGTGGCATTCGTCCAGCGTTGAATGTGGGGTTGTCTGTTTCACGTGTGGGTGGAGCGGCGCAAACAAAAGCCATGAAAAAGGTGGCTGGGCCATTGCGTTTAGACTTGGCGCAGTTTCGGGAGCTAGAAGCCTTTTCCCAGTTCGCGACAGATCTTGATGAAGTCACGAAACGACAGATTGATCGTGGTCGTCGCACGGTTGAGATCTTGAAACAGGGGCAGTACGTACCCATGTCGATGGAGCATCAGGTGGCGATCTTATATGCGGTCACGAAAGGGTATGTGGATGGTATCCCCCCCGAAGAGGTACGAGCATGGGAAGAGGGGTTTCATGCCTATCTTGAGAATGACGGAGGCGTTATGGAAGTGCTTCGTGAAAAGCGTGTCCTTGAGCCTGATGTGGAAGAGGCCTTGAAAGCGGCTATCGAGGGTTACCAAAAAACCTATCAGTCCAGCTAGGTTTTCCTATGGCTATTCCAACCCGTGTTATCAAACGAAGAATCAAGTCTATTCGCTCAACGCGGAAGATTATGAAGGCCATGGAATTGGTTGCAGCTTCGAAAATGCGTAAGGCCACGCAGGTGGCTTTGGGGACCCGGCCTTATGCACAGGCCATTCAGGAACTCACGCATGAGATTCGACGTCTACTCGTTGATCCGGCACATCCGCTTCTCATTGGCCGTCCGTTCACGGTAGGATCACCTCTCAAGACACTGCTCGTGGTTCTTGCCTCCGATCGTGGACTGTGCGGAGGCTTTAACAGCCAGCTCATCAAAAAAGCGTTAGAATTTTTACAGAGGCGTCGTCAAGACATGGTGAGTATTGTGACGGTCGGGCGCCGAGCCGAACGTGTAGCGCGTCGTGCAAACCTTCCGCTTCTTGCCTCCTTTCCATCCATTGCCAATGCTCCAAGTTTTGATCGCGCGCGTCCCTTGGGAACGTTCCTGGTCGAGCAGTTTACCTCTGAGGCCTATGACCGGATCTTTTTGGCCTATACGGATTTCAAGAGTGCACTGGTTCAAATTCCCTTGACCGTCCAACTCCTTCCCATCATTCCTGAAGCCGAACTTAAACCTATCCGTCAAGAATCGGAAGCGATAGAAGGGGGTGAGCGTGATGAAGAGGGAGAGCCATCGGTGTTCCTGTTTGAACCGAGTCCTGATCAGGTATGTAAGGAGTTGTTGCCTCGCATGCTCGAGCTCACGTTGTATCAGGCCCTTCTTGAATCAGCCGCCTCCGAGCAAAGTGCCCGCATGATGGCGATGCGCAATGCGGGTGAAGCGGCGGGGGAGATGCTTGGGGACCTGACCCTGACGCTCAATCAAGCCCGTCAAGCCACGATCACGCGCGAAATTTCAGAAATCTCTGCGGGCAAAGCCGCCATTGAATAACTGCTCACTATGTCTCCTACCAAATCACAAGATCCAACGGTCAAAACGTCAAAACGTGAAGGCATGAAGGTCCAAGACGCTCCCATGGGAACAATTATCCAGGTGATTGGCCCCGTCGTTGATGTGGCGTTTGAGGGGGAGTTGCCGCCTATCTACACAGCACTCGTTGTCGAGCAGGAGAAGGGAGAGCTGGTCCTTGAAGTAGAGCAGCATCTCGCCGGTTCACGTGTGCGTACGGTAGCGATGTCATCAACGGATGGGTTATACCGTGGTATGGCTGTGAAAAACACGCAGGCACCCATCTCGGTTCCCGTTGGACGAGAGACGCTTGGACACATGTTTAATGTCACCGGAAAACTGATTGATGGAGCTAAAGAGATCAAGGCAAAAAAATTCTACCCCATTCACCGTCCCGCCCCGGGTTTTGATAAACAGTCAGGCACCTATGAGGTCTTGGAGACAGGCATTAAGGTTATAGACCTCATCTGCCCCTTCTTGAAGGGTGGGAAAGTAGGCCTTTTTGGTGGCGCGGGTGTCGGCAAGACGGTGCTCATGATGGAGCTGATTCGCAATATTGCCACGGAGCATGGGGGGTATTCCGTGTTTGCTGGTGTTGGGGAGCGCTCACGTGAAGGGAAGGATCTCTACCTTGAAATGAAGGAATCGGGCGTTATCGATAAGACAGCGTTGGTCTTTGGCCAGATGAACGAACCGCCGGGAGCACGCGCTCGGGTGGCTTTCACAGGACTCTCCATGGCGGAATACTTTCGTGATGAAGAACATCAGGACGTGCTCTTGTTTATCGATAATATCTTTCGCTTTACCCAAGCTGGTTCCGAGGTGTCTGCGCTCTTGGGGCGTATCCCTTCGGCGGTGGGATATCAACCTACCTTGGCAACAGAGATGGGAGCACTTCAGGAGCGCATCACGTCGACCCAGGAAGGATCAATCACCTCTGTGCAAGCGGTCTACGTCCCCGCAGACGACCTTACGGATCCTGCTCCAGCGACGACGTTCGCTCACCTGGATTCAACGGTCGTGCTGGCCCGTCCATTAACAGAACTGGGGATCTACCCAGCCGTTGATCCGTTAGACTCAAGCTCTACGATCTTAGACCCGCTTGTTGTCGGTGAGCGTCATTATCGTGTTGCTCGTGGTGTCCAGCAGGTACTGCAGCGTTATAAGGATTTACAGGACATTATCGCCATTTTAGGTATGGAGGAATTGAGCGATGCCGACAAACAGATTGTCACCCGCGCCCGCAAGGTCCAGAAGTTTTTATCACAACCAGCGCACGTCGCCGAAGTATTTACCGGAACACCCGGAAAGTATGTTTCCTTAGAAGAAACCATCCGTGGCTTTGAAGAAATCCTTGATGGCAAGCATGATGACAAGCCTGAGCAAGCGTTTTACATGAAAGGCGGCATCGATGACGCTCGATCGTAGACCATCCGCGTTTCTCCTATGGCCTCCCTGCACCTCAAACTCGTAACGCCCGACCGAGTCTTACTCGATCAGGAAGCTATTTCCCTATCTGCGCCAACTCCGGATGGAGAGATAACGGTTTTAGCACATCACATTCCCTTGGCCAGTCTCCTTACGCCTGGGGTTTTGCGGGTAAGGCGGTCTCCGCAGGAAGAGGATGAAATTGCCGTTTCAGGAGGATTTATCGAGGTGAAACGCGATGGGACCGTTCTCATCTTGGCTGACTCGGCCGAACGGGGCCAGGAGCTAGATATCGATATGATTGAAGAAGCGAAGGCGCGTGCAAAGGCGGTTATGACGAACGCCGCCCGTCAGGATGACGAATCGTTTGCCGCGGCGGCTGCGGCCTTGGAGCGTGAATTAGCTCGGTACCGTGTCGCGACACGACATCGTGGGAAAGGGGCCAGGACGATGCCTGGACAGGACCATGTCTAACATGTTCCATACCGTGTTTCAGGTACCGGTAGAAGGTCCTTCTGTGGTAGAGGTGTTGGATCTTGTTTCTCGCGCGACGCAACCACAATGGATTGTCACTCTCAACCCTGAGATGTTGGTTGCGGCCTATCATCAAGCGTCCTACAAAGCTACGTTACAACAGGCCGATCTGCATACCGTTGATGGGTTTGGGCTGTGGGCTGTACTCCGTTTCTCTGGGAGAAAAGGCATCCATCGTCTCACGGGTGTTGATCTATCAGAACGGTTACTAGCCTTTGCTGAGGTGCAGGGGTGGAAGGTGGGATGCTTTGGAGGAAGGCCTGGAACGGGGAACCTCTTAAAAAACTATTTTCATACGCAATACCCGCGATTGTCGTTTTTGGTGGAAGAAGGGGGTAACATCGATGAAGCAGGAAATCAGGATGAGGTATCAGAGGAAGCACTTCACCGTCTCACCTTGTTTAGTCCAGAAATGATGTTGGTGGCACTGGGTGGGGGAGGGACAAGGCAGGAAGAGTGGATCAAAAAGCACATGAGTCATTTTCCAGGTTTACGCGCCATCCTTGGCGTGGGTGGCACCTTTAATTATTGGACAGGGGCTATCCAGCGGGCACCACGTATCATGCGTATCTTGGGACTTGAATGGTTCTGGCGGCTGTGTCTGGAGCCGGCTCGTTTTAAACGTATCTGGACGGCCGTGATCGTTTTTCCTTTCCTTGTCATAAAAGATTTTGTTGAAATGAAACATCCTCGCAAAGCGAAGATGTGAAGATGGGTGGCGAGGGAGGGTCCTCTAGATCTTGATCACGGGGATTCCCTCGGCGTTGAGAACGAATGCTTCGAGGATGTCAGGGCGCCATTCGACAGACGCTTCTAGTGGGTGGATGTGCGTCTCTTGAGGTGGAACAACGACGGAGCCGATGGGGAGGCTCCGTTGCCAGGGGGTGTCGTCCCATCCTTTTAGATTCGTCATCGCTAGACGCCGACGCGTGATGACGATGAAGGGATACCAGGTGCGCATTTCATCGTGCGCCAGCATGAGTTGTCCCCCTTTAGGGTCGCACCGGATCCCACTCAGGTGAAGCGGCGCGGAGGGGATTTTCTCGTGGAGTGCCTGCAACAGGACATGTAGATGTTTGATCTGCATCGGACCAAGGTGTCCGAGGCGGATGATCGGCATGATGAGTCCATCGACACGTTGACTGCACTGGCAGGAGGCAGTAGCTACGTTTATCATGTCTGAAAGTTTGAAGGCCATGGCTCGGTTGACTTGCATACCGACCATGACATCTGCACCTGTTTCCATAATCCCTCTTTTTTGGATTGTAACGGGTGGCATCATGCAGAAAACAACATTGTCTGTCAAGCGGTTAGGGAGTTCATCCATATCGACAGATTGATGGATTATCGCTAGGATAAGCTATGTTATGCCCATGACTTCTTGTGCACCTATAAGAACGCGCATAGCCCCCTCTCCAACAGGATCCATGCACGTCGGAAATTTACGCACGATGCTCTACGATTATTTTCTAGCTCGTCAGACAGGTGGACAGCTCATTATGCGCGTTGAAGATACGGATCAGGAGCGTTTGGTGCCGGGCGCCTTAGAGCAGCTCTTAAAAACCTTCGTGACGTTGGATATCGATTATGATGAGGGCCCCATGCTCCTTCCGGATGGATCGATCGGGGAGAAGGGGTCGTGTGGTCCGTACATCCAATCACAGCGTTTGGCCATCTATCGTCCGTATGTTGACCAGTTACTTACGGCGGGTCAGGCATACCCCTGTTTCTGTTCACCCGAAACACTACGTGTGATGCGTGAAGAACAGATAGCCTTGAAACAAGCACCCCGCTACGATCGTCGGTGTTTACGATTGTCTTCAGATGATGTGCAGGTCCGTCTACAGCACGGGGAGCCGCATGTTGTGCGTCTGAAGATCCCTGAGGGAACCTGCTCGTTTGTCGATGGTATTCGTGGGGAGATTGTGTTTCAAAACAATGAGGTTGATGATCAGATCCTCCTGAAGTCCGACGGATTTCCGACGTATCATCTCGCTGTTGTGGTCGATGACCATCTCATGCACATCACGCACGTGCTTCGTGGAGAGGAATGGATCTCATCCACCCCAAAACAGATCATCTTGCATCAGCTGTTAGGTTGGGAGATGCCGGTCTATGCCCACGTTCCACTCATCTTGAATCCAGATAAAACGAAACTCTCAAAACGGAAGGGAGATGTCTCTGTGGATACCTTTTTAGAAAAAGGGTATCTCCCTGAAGCACTCATCAACTTTTTGGCACTGCTTGGCTGGAATCCGACGAGTGATCGCGAGATCTTTTCCCGCCAAGAGCTTATTGAGCTTTTTGATCTTTCGTGTGTGAATCGATCGGGTGCTGTTTTAAATGTCGAAAAACTCGATTGGACAAACGCGCAGTACATCAAGCAGATGGATAAAATAACGTATCTCGAGCACTGTCGATTGGTGACCGCGACCATGTCTCTTGAGGTGGTCGATGACGCTATGATCGAACGGGTTTGTTGCATGGTAAAAGACAGAGTCCAACGTTTTCAGGAAATTCCTGGCTTGGTAACCTTTATTTTTCAAGACACGCTGGTCTATGACCCCCAGCTTCTCCACTGGAAAATCCAGTCCACGGAAGAAGTTCGTGAGCGGTTGATGGCCTGCCGCGATTGGATCACTGAAGTTTCAGAGGAAGTTTTTTCATCCGTCGAAGGGTTGGATCGGGCTCTTCGCACCTGGATCGCCTTACGAGGATGGGGGAATGGAGATACATTATGGCCGCTACGGGTTGCCCTTTCCGGGGCCAAGCAATCTCCCAGTCCCTTTGAACTGCTGTATGTCTATGGGAGAGAGCGTGCGTTGCAGCGCATAGATGCCGCTTTGGGAAAGATTGGGTGACGATCATGTGCTATACTCAAACCGCCGTTCGTCGCGGTGCTCTTGTGTATAGATTC
>CAYHOM010000020.1:0-14099 GCA_964358345.1 uncultured Gammaproteobacteria bacterium | reverse complement strand
GGGCTTATCCGGGAAGATACGAATCCAGATCTTTCCCCCACGCTTGATATACCGCGTCAGTACACGGCGAGCCGCCTCAATCTGCTGGCTTGTCACCCAAGCGGGCGTCATCGCTTTTAATCCGTATGGACCAAAGGCGAGGTCAATCTTATCCGTCGCATGGCGAATATTACGAGCACGACCTTTGTGCCATTTACGATGTTTTACTTTCTTTGGAGTTAACATAGAGAGTGTGTTACGGGGTCACGGCCGCAGCATCAACCGGAGCCGGTTCAGAAACGACGGGCGCAACAACCTGCGCGGGACGAAGGGAGGCTCGATGATCCTGTGAAAGGGCACCGCGACCATAGCCTCCCGCACCACGTTGACCGGGTCGCGTGGGGGTCGTTGGTTGATAATGTGATAACCGATCCTGTTCAAACACGTCGCCACGATAGATCCATACCTTGACACCGATCGAGCCAGCGATGGTTTGTGCAAAGCTTTGGGCATAATCGATATCCGCACGGAGATTGGTCAGGGGAATTTTTCCCCATCCCAACCATTCACGACGGGCGATTTCCGCCCCATTCAAACGACCTGAAACAGCGATCTTTACCCCCAAAGCTCCGCCCTTCTTCACGCGCTCGATCGTCATCTTTAATACACGACGGAATGGAACGCGACGCTCAAGCTCTGCAATGACAGCCTGAGCGGTTAATGAAGCTTCCAGCGATGGTCGACTCACTTCTTGTACGGAGAGATGGAGCTGCACCGACTTCGCTTTTCCTGGGTAGAACTCTTTCAACAACTTTTTGCGTAAATCGTCGATACCCGTTCCTGAACGACCTATCACGAGGCCCGGCTTTGCAGAAAAAAGAACAATCGAGAGTGCTCCTCGTGAGCGTTCAATTTCAACACGATTCAGAGAAGCATCCTTCAACTCCTTCTTGAGAAAGTCGCGTAAGCGGAGATCTTGGCGGAGTTGATCGCGGTAACTTTGCTTACGCGCGAACCAACGCCCAGGCCAGGTAGTGGTCGTGCCGAGACGAAAAACGGTAGGATGAACTTTGTGACCCATAGGATTAGGTATTGGTATGAGAACCGGCAGGATTGAGGTGGTTCACCGAAACAGACGGAGTACGACGAAGCTCCTTACGGATCGACTTTCCGGGCGCAGCTTCTGGCTGCGTTTCCTTACGTGAGATCAACACAATTGTAATGTGTGTCGTTCGTTTACGAATAGGGGCCGAACGTCCAAAAGCGCGTGGACGGGAACGCTTCAACATGGGGCCACCATCGGCTACAATGGATTTGATCATTAAATCACCCTTTTCCATGTGAAAATTATGTGACGCATTTGCCATGGCCGAACGCAATAATTTTAACACCGGTTCAGCGGCAGCCTGCTTCATGAACGACAGACGTGTTTCCGCGTCTAAGGCGGACTTGCCACGAATGGTGTCCACGATGAGACGGACCTTGCGTGGGGCCATGTGGAGGTGGCGAAGGGAAGCGTGGATGTGTGACATACATTACTTTTTTGCTGTCGGTGTGGCGGCCGGTACAGGGGCAGCGGCCTTATCCCCATCTAAAGATTTGGTCAACTTCCCTCCATGACGAACAAACTTACGGGTGGAAGCGAACTCGCCCAACTTATGTCCAACCATATTCTCGACGACAAATACTGGGCGATGCACTCGTCCATCATGGACCCCAAAGGTCTTCCCCACCATCTCTGGGGTAATTGTTGATGCGCGTGACCAGGTTTTTATAATGGTCTTATCACCAACCTTCTGTTTGTGAACTTTCACCAACAGCTTAGGATCAGTGTACGGACCCTTTTTTAAACTTCGAGACATAGGAGGTTAGGTAAGTTTATTGCCACGTCGGCGGGTCAAGATATGACGATCAGAGGAGAGGTGTCCACGTCGGGTCTTCACGCCAAGCGCATGCTTGCCCCATTTTGTCTTGGCATACTTCATCCCGATCGGGTGCTTGCCTTCACCACCACCGTGCGGATGATCAACCGGGTTCATCGCCTTTCCACGAACGGTTGGCTTAATCCCACGGTGGCGCATACGTCCAGCCTTCCCCCAACGCACTAAGTGCCAGTCAGGATTAGACACAGAACCGATCGTGGCCATACAAGATTTCGGCACCATACGCACTTCCCCAGAAGGGAGCTTAATGGTTGCCATATCCCCTTCAATAGCCATGAATTCGATACGCGTGCCTGCGCCGCGGCCAATTTGTGCACCCTTGCCAGGAACAAGCTCTACCGCATGAATAGTGGCACCAACAGGGATTTTTTCTAAACACAATCGATTTCCCGGAAGGATATCGATCTCTCCGCGCGAAGAAATCACGGTATCGCCCACCTTCATGCCATCTGGCAATAAGAGGTAAGCCTTAACCCCATCTCGATACACGATCAATGCTACGCGAGCACCACGATTTGGATCATATTCGACGGTAACAATCTTGGCAGGAATATCAAAACGATTGCGAAGAAAATCCACGTCACGCAAAAAGCGTCTCGCCCCTCCCCCTTTGTGGCGGACCGTAATCTTTCCATTCGTGCGTCCAGCAAACCGCTTTTTGATCGATATTAAGGATTTTTCCGGCTCCTGGCGGGTAACATCAGAAAAATCCTGCACCGAGGAGAGGCGGCGGCCTTTGGTAACCGGACGGTATTGTTTAATAGGCATAGACGTTGGTTAGACCCCTTCGTAAATATCAATTCTCTGCCCCTTTACCAGAGTAACAAGGGCCTTTTTCCAACGATTCCTGACACCAGCTCGCCGTCCACGTTTTGTCGGTTTACCTTCATGACGGATTGTGCGAACTGCGGACACTTTCACCTTATACAACGCTTCCACAGCTTTCTTAATAGAAACTTTTTCTGCCTCGATAGGAACATTGAACACATACGTACCCCGTTGAGCCAAGGTCGCAGCTTTCTCGCTAACATGTGGTGAGCGCAACAAACGAAAACTCAATTCATTGCCCGACACAGGCTTTTGAGAAACGTTTGACGAAGCAACTTCCGCAGACGTACCTGTCCGCGTAGCATCTGCATCCGCCTTTGTTTGCTTGGAGGCGGTCACCGCAGTCTTCTTGCGTAATGTATCTAAGAATCCCATAGAAGTTAGGCGTAAATCTTTTCAACCACTGGCACAGCATCTTTTAAGAGAACCAACGATTGATATTGCAACACATCCTGTGCATTCAACGTGTTCGCCGTCACCATTTTCATTTGAGGAATGTTCCGAACCATACGCAAGAGCAACGGACGTGAAGAGGGAGCAACAAGGAGGGAGGTTTTTCCGATGGACAATTTTTTGATCATCAAGGCGATCATCTTTGTTTTTGGAACATCTGTGGCGATATCATCCACGATCACCAATCGTTGGCTGGTTAATTTATCCGATAAAATCATCCGCATCACCTGCTTCTTGGTCTTACGATTTACTTTCACGGAAAAATTCCGTTCGCTCGTTGGACCAAACGCCACACCACCACCAACCCACTGAGGGGAACGCGTTGATCCTTGACGGGCGCGACCCGTCCCCTTCTGCTTCCACGGCTTCTTTCCTCCACCACGTACCTCCCCTTTGGTTTTTGTCGAAGCAATGGCTCGTCGGGCATTTGCCCGTTGGGCAATGACGACTTCATGAACCAAGGCTGCGTTCAGCTTCACCTCAAAAACAGCGGATGAAAGAGCAATCTCTCCAACCGTTTTTCCCTCAATGTTGTAGACAGAGACGTTAGACATACACGTTAGGCGGAGATAATTTCGACAACCGCATTGCGAGCACCTGGGACTGCTCCTTTGACAGCTAAAATGCCACCCTCGCGGACTTCCACAACGACCAAATTCTTGACCGTCACGCGCTCATCACCCATACGACCAGCCATACGACGTCCCTTTAACACGTGCTGCACCCCACCAGCACCGATCGAACCCGGCATACGCTCCTGATCTTTATGGCCATGGCTCGTTGGGTGTCCATGAAAATGGTGGCGCTTGACCACCCCTTGAAAGCCCTTCCCCTTCGATACCCCAGAAACATGAACGATGTCTCCCGCCTGAAAGACGGTTGCCTCGATCACTTCTCCACGCTTCATGGTCGGATCCTGTTCAAGGCGGACCTCCCCCAAATGACGCAAGGGGGGAAGACCTTTCAAATGGCCAGCTTCAGGCTTATTCAGTTTTTTGGTAGATAAAAAACCCACTTGGATCGCTTGATATCCATCTGTTTCTTTTGTCTTCACTTGTGTCACAACACACGGACCAGCTTGAACCAAGGTAACGGGAACCATGGACCCATCGGGTCCATAGACTTGCGACATCTCGAGTTTTTTGGCAAGGATGAATTTCATACATCGGATTGGTCGCTCGATCGACGAGCTTGAAGCCCAGATAAGCGAAAAGCCAGAAGGGAATAAGTGTGAATAGCATTCACTTCCTTCTGGCTTCCGCAGCGATCGGAAACGCACGCATTAAATTAAATTGGAACCCTCATCATCAGAACTTGTGACACAGCAGGGAGGTTATGTCATCATAGGGTATTCGCTGTACCGCTACTTCTCTCGCTGTGAGCGAGAGGGACAATTTACTCCTTGGGACAAGTCCAATAGAGGACGGAGGAACGTTTAGGTTTTAATCTCCAGATGGACGCAGGAGGGCAGATTGAGCGAGGCCAAGGCATCCGTCGTCTTAGGATTGGGGTCCAAGATATCGATGATGCGCTTGTGTGTTCTCATCTCATACTGCTCACGAGCATTCTTGTGAACGAAGGTAGAGCGATTCACCGTCCACTTACGCTTTTCGGTCGGCAATGGTACAGGACCAATAACGATCACACCCGTACGTTCGGCTGTTTCAATAATCGTGCGCGTGGCCTGATCAATGATCTTGTGATCATACGCACGAATTTTGATACGGACACGGTGGTTCGAAAGTGATTTCGACGCCGCTTTGGACTTCGATGCAGACATGGAGATGTGAGGGGGAGCCCCGGCATCTCCCCGCGCCCCTGAGACGTGAAGGATTTCACGGCTCAGCGGCACAGGGAGAGCTTCCCCTGTTGTAGAGAATTAGAACTATTTAATGATCTTTGTAACGACTCCCGCACCAACAGTTTTGCCCCCTTCACGGATAGCAAAGCGCATTTTCTCTTCCATCGCGACCGGGGTAATCAACAGGACATTCATCTTGACCGTATCACCCGGCTGGACCATGGCGACCGACTCTGGAAGCTTCACCTCACCCGTCACATCGGTTGTACGGATGTAAAACTGAGGCTTGTAGCCGGTCAAGAATGGTTTATGGCGACCGCCTTCTTCTTTCGTAAGGGCGTAAACCTCTGCTTCAAACTCCGTGTGTGGGGTGATGGAGCCGGCCTTCGCAAGAACCATACCACGCTCGATTTCGTCCTTCTTCGTTCCACGAAGAAGGAGTCCGGCATTGTCCCCCGCCAACCCAGAATCAAGCTGCTTATTGAACATTTCAATACCCGTAACAACCGTCTTGCGCGTTTCACCGAGACCCACGATTTCAACTTCTTCGTTAATTTTGATCTGTCCGCGCTCGATACGACCCGTCACAACCGTTCCGCGGCCTTCAATGGAAAAGACATCTTCGACGGGCATCAATAATGGCTTATCGATTTCACGGACGGGTTCTGGGATAAAGTCATCACACGCTTTAATGAGATCCAAGATGGGTTTAGCCGCCGCTTCATCTTCTGGGTGTTGAAGAGCTTTCAATCCGGATCCACGGATGATCGGTGTGTTATCCCCATCAAATTCGTATTTCTTCAAAAGATCTCGAATTTCCTGCTCCACCAAGTCGATCAACTCTGCATCCTCAACCATGTCAACCTTGTTCAAGAAAACAACAATGGCTGGCACACCGACCTGACGAGCAAGCAGGATGTGCTCACGTGTCTGAGGCATTGGACCGTCTGTCGCGGACACCACAAGGATGGCTCCGTCCATCTGGGCAGCACCCGTAATCATGTTCTTGATGTAGTCAGCGTGTCCCGGACAGTCCACGTGGGCGTAGTGGCGCTTGTCAGATTCATATTCCGTATGCGCCGTGGCAATGGTGATCCCACGAGACTTGGATTCTGGTGCCTTATCCAAATCATCAACACCTTTAGACTGGGCCTTCATGCCATGCTTGCTGAGAACTGCCAAAATGGCCGCGGTCGTCGTTGTTTTTCCGTGGTCAACGTGACCGATCGTGCCGATATTGACGTGGGGCTTTGAGCGTTCAAATTTGTCCGCCATAGGAACGTTGCAATTCGGCGCATGACAGCAGCCAAGAAGGCCCATGCCACCGCGCTTTCTTAAGAATAAAAGTTTTCCCGTTTTATTGAGGGAAATCGCTAATTTGCGAGTGAGGAGATGATAACAAAGCCCAATAAAACACGCAAGGGCTCAGGGGGAAGGGCTATTTTTGACCCTCCTCTACCGGCTCAAAGTAGAAATTCTCCTCTAAAAGCTGGTCATCTCTCCCCATCTCCGTCGTGACAATATCGTTCGTGGGGACCGCGCGAGGAACCATGTCACTACCCGGAAGGGCAGTTGTGATAGGCTCGATAAGCTGTTCTAACCGAACGCCTTCTTCCTCCTCTACCTGTCGAAGTTGAGGAGGCGCGCTATCTACGGGATGAGATGCTACGGGGATAGAAACATGACGCGGCTGAGTCAACGGCCTCACCGTTTCAAGCAATTGTTCGTACTGCGCAAACGGAAGAACAACCACAGGTTCACGTCCGGCAATATCCGTAACGATAAGTGGTGCTTTTTGACGTCGTGCGAGCTCAAAAATACGTTGCCATGACATAATGAGACCATCACAACACCCGCTCCAAGAGAAGTCAAAATCTTCTCGAGATTATTTCTTCGCCCGACCTTCCACAATGGTCTGCGCAACGTTATTTGGAACTTCTCCGTAGTGACTGAATTCCATAGATGAACTAGCACGACCCTGGGACATCGAACGCAGATCCGTGGAATACCCGAACATCTCCGAAAGGGGGACTGTTGCATTAATGATACGCGCACCAGATCGTTCACCCATCTCCTGAATCTGACCACGCTTGGCATTCAGGTCACCGATCACATCTCCCATGAATTGCTCCGGCGTCACGACTTCCACTTTCATAATTGGCTCCAAAAGATAGACGCCTGCCTTCTTACACCCTTCTTGAAAGGCGAGAGAACCGGCAATCTTGAAAGCTGCTTCCGAAGAGTCCACATCATGGTAACTTCCATCCTTCAACGTGACCTTAATGTCCAACATGGGATAGCCCGCCATCACGCCACGCAACATGGCTTCTTGAATACCCTTATTGATCGGCTGAATGAACTCACGCGGAATCACACCGCCCTTGATTTCATCCACGAATTCATAGCCCTTGCCACGTTCAAGAGGTTCGACATCAATGACACAATGACCATACTGACCACGCCCACCTGACTGACGGATGTATTTTCCTTCGGCGTCTTCCGCCTTGCGATGAATCGCTTCTTTGTACGCCACCTGCGGTTTACCCACATTCGCATCAACTTTGAACTCACGCTTCATGCGATCGACGATGATCTCCAAATGTAGCTCACCCATGCCACTGATAATGGTTTGTAAGGTTTCTTCATCCGTACGGACACGGAACGAAGGATCTTCTTCTGCCAATTTCTGCAAGGCCACGCCCATTTTTTCCTGGTCAGCCTTGGTCTTCGGTTCAACGGCGAGTGAAATGACCGGCTCAGGAATCACGATAGACTCAAGAATGAGCGGACGCTTTTCTTCGTAGATGGTATCGCCTGTATACGTCCCCTTCAACCCAACGGCGGCAGCAATATCACCCGCATAAACATCACTCACATCTTCGCGCTCGTTGGCATGCATGCGCACGATACGACCGATACGCTCCTTTTCTCCGGTCTTCGCGTTTATCACGTACGATCCAGCGGCAAGGTGTCCAGAATACACACGGAAGAACACCAACTTCCCCACAAAGGGATCAGACATGACTTTGAAGGCCAGGGCCGCAAACGCTTCATCGTCGGACGGCGAGAGAGCAACCGTCTTCTCTGGATCATCAATGTCATGAGCGACCGTTGGAGGAATATCCGTTGGTGCTGGGAGGTAGTCCACAATGGCATCTAACAAAAACTGCACCCCCTTATTCTTTAGGGCGGACCCACATAAAATTGGGTTGATCTGATTCGCAATAGTTGCCTTACGTAGCCCGTTTTTAATTTCTTCCACGCTCAGCTCTCCGCCCGCCAGATACTTGTTCATCATGGCCTCATCATTCTCCGCTACCGCTTCAATCAACTTTCCACGATATTCTTTTGCCTTCTCAAGCATCTCTGCAGGGACATCAACCTCTTCGATCTGTTGACCCATGTCATCGCGATACATCTCCGCTTTCATGCGAATCAAGTCGATGATGCCAAGGAATTTATCCTCTGCACCGATAGGGAGCTGAACCGGATGAGCATTTTTCGTGAGACGATCATGAATGGATTTTACGTCTTTATAGAAATCTGCGCCCGTGCGATCCAATTTATTGATAAAACAAATACGCGGCACATGGTGTTTATCCGCCTGACGCCATACCGTTTCTGACTGAGGCTCCACGCCGGCCACACCATCAAATACCGTGACGGCTCCATCCAAGACACGTAATGAACGCTGTACCTCGATCGTAAAGTCGATGTGTCCTGGGGTATCAATTAAGTTCATACGACACCCCTTCCAGTAGCACGTCGTGGCCGCAGCCGTGATCGTAATCCCGCGCTCTCGCTCTTGCTCCATCCAGTCCATCGTCGCCTCCCCTTCATGCACCTCTCCAATTTTGTGCTTGCGGCCCGTGTAAAACAAGACACGCTCAGACACCGTGGTCTTTCCCGCATCGATATGGGCAATGATGCCGAAGTTACGGGTATTGGTTAACGAATATTCACGAGGCATACGTGAGGAAAGAAGAAAAGCGCACGGACGTGCGCCCTTCTTGGGATAAGAATTGAAGAAGATCTATTTCAATGGAAGCCATGACGTTATTATTTCGCAAAATGCGCGAAGGCGCGATTCGCTTCAGCCATGCGTTGAACATCCAGCTTCTTTTTGACGGCATCCCCCTGGTTCTGTGCGGCCTCCATAAGCTCAAAGGCAAGCTTCTCGGCCATCGGCTTCCCTTTGCGAGAGCGCGCCGCTGTCAAAATCCAGCGCAAGGATAATTGAAGACGTCGCTCGGCACGCACCTGCAACGGAACTTGATAGTTTGCTCCACCGACACGTTTCGATTTCACTTCCAACGTCGGGGAAACGTTTTTTAATGCCTCCTCATAGATTTCCAAAGCCGGCTTCTTCACCTTCTCTTCCATGATAGCAAAAGCCCCATAGACAACATTTTGGGCCGTCTGTTTCTTGCCACCGATCATAAGATAATTGACCAACTTGGCTACGCTTTGGGAAGCGTACTTTGGATCGTTATCCACTTTTCGCTTGGGAGCTTTTTTGCCACGCATAGTTCATTCAAAAGTTATTTTGCAGCCGCCTTCTTGGGTCTTCGGGCTCCGTAAAGCGAGCGACTTCGACGACGATTCTGGACACCCTGTGTGTCGTAAACACCACGTACGATGTGATAGCGCACACCTGGCAAGTCTTTTACACGTCCACCACGAATGAGGACGATGGAGTGCTCTTGCAAGTTATGCCCCTCTCCCGGGATGTACGCCGTTACCTCTTGACCATTAGAAAGACGAATACGGGCGATTTTACGAATAGCTGAGTTCGGTTTTTTTGGCGTCATGGTGGTCACCTTGGTGCACACACCGCGCTTAAACGCAGCCCCACGAGAAAGATAGGTGCGTTTGCGATGAAGCGTATCCATCGCAAACTGAAGAGCGGGACTCTTCGACTTTGTCCGCAACGGCTTACGAGCTCGGCGGACCAATTGATTCATGGTAGGCATGCAAGAATAAGGGCTTACGCGAGAAAAATGTGCGGCTAATCTAGCAACGAAAGACTCCTCTCGTCAAGAGAGGACCTTAAGAACGACTGAGGATAAAGGCCATCACAACCAGAAAAATAACGGACAGGCCACGTAGTTCCAAGATCCTTGGCTTGTTTGAGAGTAAAACGAGCAGAGAGGCGAGACCAATGGCCCCACCGAAACAAAACAAAAACCAAGAGCCCATAAAGATCCCTGGAATGAGGTATCCCCCAGCCACGGACCCAACATAGATCCACCGACCACGTGTGTCTTCAAAATAGGAGCGGATAGCTAACGGAACCACAGGACCAACGAACGCACCATTATATGACCAACTCTTCAAGAGCGTCTGCGTTGAGAAGAAGATCCATAGTCCGCCCAAAAGCGGTAATGCAAGACGGGTGATGAGCGCATCTTGTCGGACAAAGAACCAACCACTTAGCCACGCCGCTAACCAAGAAAGACCGAGTACGAGGGATGTCGCAGGAAATATCTGCTTGATCCGCAGAGCACTGAAACGATAGATGGTCTGTGTGATAAGAAACAAGGATACACACACGAAGATCGGCCAACCCAAGAGCCAGGCACCTACGAGTGCATACCCATGAAGGAGACAGGAAATGTCTGCCAAATGGCGTGGCGATGCTTCACCCTGAATAAGCGGATTTAACCGTCCCGTCCGCTCATCTTCT
Source organism: uncultured Gammaproteobacteria bacterium (assembly GCA_964358345.1). Lineage (GTDB taxonomy): Bacteria > Patescibacteriota > Patescibacteriia > 2-12-FULL-60-25 > 2-12-FULL-60-25 > CAYHOM01. The sequence continues at coordinate 3,409 of CAYHOM010000020.1, read as the reverse complement.
TCCAGATCGGCAAGATCGCCAGCTCCAAGTACGGCACCTGCTGCCGCGAGCCATGTGGTAACAAGAAGGATCATTGCCAAGATAGAGACCGCCTGCCGGGGCAACGCACTCCCCTGCGTAACGGCGAATAAGCCGCCTAGAACAAGGAGAGATCCTAGGGTGGCAAGAAACCAAAGGCGCGCCCCATACACCCAGACACGCCAGGAATAACCAAACCCCTTTCGTATGAGCGTACAAAATGCCCCAACTAAGAAAAGATAGGAGAGCGTAGCTACAAGAAGGGCAACGCTCACTTCAGACTCCCCTCCCAGAAAGCCTGGGAACCGCTCAACAACACGTCGCCACCAATATCCCTCTTGCGAGAGCACCACCAACCCTCGAGCAACGGCGTTCGATCCCGCATACAAAAAAGTCGTCTGGGCACCCAACCCAAACCACCCTAGTAACGATGGAAAAAGGAGAAATACACTCAGGAACAGGTATGTCCCCGTGGACCAGATAATGGTCTTACGAAGGTTTTTTGTTTGACGAAGAACTTCTCGACCCAAGAGGCATATAAGGATGAAAACCGTTCCCATAACACCCGGTGGTGCCAAGGGATAGGGGGCGAGACCAGCCGTCATCAAGGACAAAGGGATGTGGGCTCCATTCAGAAAAAAAGGATGGATCGATGGCAAGGGCAAGACGCTCCAACCGATATTTATACAACCAGGAAGAAGGTGGAGGGGGAGCAACCATGGCATCACAGCCTGTAAAACGGCTGGCACCGATTGACGGATAGCTCGGGCCAACATGAACACACACACAATAGCAACACATAAACGATAAAGCGGCTCGATAAGGATCAGCTCCGTTACTGCTCCCAATCGCCCATCACCCAGTCTCCCGCCAAGCAAGGAAACGCCCACACCAGCCCAAGCCGTGAGAAAAAAAATTCCTAACCAGGTCGCATACCCAGAAAACTTACGTTCAGAAAAAACCAACGCGTTAAAGATCCTCATACCGCTAGGTCATCAGTCCGGAGAAAAACAGGAGTAATGTCGTCGCCCCTTCCCCGATCCAACCAAAGAGGGGGATAGAAAAGAGGATCGCCGCCAACATCAGACCCATGAGGACCATGGGACCATGGGTCTCTAATCGTTCACGGATGACACGGTATCGTTCACCGGAAAGAGCGAGATGTAAAACCTGTGAACCATCCAGCGGCGGCACCGGAAGGAGATTAAACAGCATTAAACCAAAGTTCAAATAACTCAAACGCGCTAAGACAAAAACCAACAAATTATCGGAACCTAAACGAGGAAGAAAAACACCAAAAAGAAGAGCGGCGACCATACCTAAAAGCAGGTTAGCACCTGGACCGGCGAAAGCGACAAGAAACGGCCCGAGGCGTGGATAGCGAAGGTTATACGGATTGTAGGGAACGGGCTTTGCCCAGCCGAATCCAATGGTGAGCAGAGCCAGTAGACCGATGGGGTCGATATGTGCCAACGGATTGAGCGTAAGACGACCCATACGTCTGGCCGTCATGTCGCCCATGAGATAGCCGGCAAAAGCATGAGCAGACTCATGGAATGACAGAGCGATGATAAACACCCCTAACGTCGTCACAAAAATCAATGGTTCTTGCAACAGGGTAGATAAGAGAGACATATCCTTATGATGCCTCAAGCGCAGTCCCTTGCCAAAAACATCGTGATCGCCTATCCTAGGCGCACATTGTCATTCTGCTTTATGTCTCGCATTTGTCTCCTCACCGGAAAGCGCGCGAATTTTGGCCAGTCTCGCAGCCATTCCAATATCGCCACCAAACGACGTCAAAACGTCAACTTGCAAACGATCACCTTAAATGGTCGTAAGGTTCGTGTAGCCGCTCGCACCCTCCGTACGCTGAAAAAAATGACCGCTATGGCCCACGGCACCTGGCCCACGAAGCACCAAAAGAAAGTAGCAAAGAAACAAGCACTTGCTGCACCAACAGCATAAAACAACATAAACACTCCTCGCTAATGGCGGGGAGTTTTTTGAAAAATCAAAGCAACCTTTCGTGGGTTTTTTTAATCAACTGATATGCTTCTTCGACCGTATCTACCAGATGAATAATCTCTAGATCCTTTTTTTCCACAAATCGATGCTCCTCACAGATCGTTGCTTTGATCCAAGCTAGCATTGGCTGCCAATAATCTCGCCCAAACAAAATGACCGGCACCTCTGAAGACATCTTCCCCGTTTGGATGAGCGTAATAATTTCAAACATTTCATCTAATGTTCCAAACCCTCCCGGAAAAAAGATGTAGGCCTGGGAAGACGCTGACAGCATGACCTTACGCGTAAAGAAATAGTGAAACCCCATCGAACGATGGACATACGGATTGCTTCTTTGCTCCATGGGCAAAGAGATATTAATCCCAATGGAGTCACCCCCGCCCTCAAAGGCTCCCCAATTGGCCGCCTCCATGATTCCTGGACCACCTCCCGTAATCATCGTGAATCCTCCTTTTGCACACTTGTACCCAAGATCTTTCGCTAAACGGTAATACTTGTCGGCACTGGTGGCCCGAGCACTCCCAAACACACTGACCTCTTTTTTCAAATGAGAGAGAAATTCAAACCCCTCCACAAACTCCGCCATGATCCGAAAAATCCGCCAATTCATGTTTTCCGTAAAATGGTCCTCCTCATAAGGAACGCACTTATTATCTGAAGAACATAACCAACGGTTTATACGATGTCGTGCCGTGGAGCCGGTTTCTGCATGTGGACCGCTCCATGAGGGCTGGATTGATGGCGATGTCGCTCGAGATTTTTTTGAAAAGGGCTTCATACGACCACAGGATAGCACAAAAACGCAAAACCCTCCGATAACAGAGAGTTTGCGTAAATACCAAAGAAAAATTCTAGAGAACGGCGTCCTTGGCGGCGCGTGCGACACGGAACTTGACAACGGTCTTGGCAGGGATCTGAATCGCCTGGCCGGTTGCTGGGTTACGACCAATACGTGCTTCACGCTTCACCTTTACCAATTTGCCAAAGCCCGGAAGGACAAATTGCCCATCCTTCTTCACATGCGTATAGGCCATGTTGGCTAAGGCTTCCAAGAGCATCATCACATCCTTTTTGGTGTGACCTGTCTTGGCGGCAAGCTCCTGCATGAGCTGTGATTTCGTCATTTTCGCCATAGAGAGAAAAGAGAAAAACCCAGTAAAAAATTAATAAATAAGTGGGTTTGCTCCCCCAGTATGCCCGGTTCTCATCAGAATGACAAGAAACCCTCGCAAAAACGTCAAGAGTCGGTTGACGATCTTGCTGGATGCACAAAAATTTCGTACCATCCTGTCACCTTACAAGAGTCGTCGGGCTATGGCGAAGTTGGTATCGCGCATGCATGGGGTGCATGAGGCCGTGGGTT
>CAYHOM010000019.1:0-14627 GCA_964358345.1 uncultured Gammaproteobacteria bacterium | reverse complement strand
GGCTCTTACATTGATCGATGAAAATCTTTCTCATGTCGCAAAGCGTTACCTCGGTTTCCGTTCAAGTGGAGCCCAGGCGCAAAGAACCCCCGTGTATGGCAAGGGGGTCGCGGTTGATCGTTTTTATACAAAAGAAGGGGTCCACCCTTATGATGAACTTCGTTGGGAAAAGCGAGATGCCGTTATCACGAACGAAAAAGGGAAGGTTGTGTTCGAACAACGGGGGGTCGAGGTGCCCGACTTTTACTCACAGACCGCGACAAACATCATCGTCTCAAAATATTTCCACGGACGCCTGGGAACAACGACGCGCGAATCATCCGTACGGCAATTAATGGATCGTGTTGCCAAAACTATTGCAACCTGGGGACGACATGGTGGATATTTTGCGAGCGAAAAGGATGCAGACATCTACGAAGCCGAACTGACCTCTATTCTTGTCAATCAACGGGCGGCCTTTAACAGTCCCGTGTGGTTCAATGTGGGGATCCATCCGAGACCGCAGTGTTCCGCCTGCTTCATCAATTCGGTACAGGATGACATGCGCTCCATTCTAAACCTAGCCGTGACAGAAGGGATGTTGTTTAAGTACGGATCTGGGGCGGGATCCAATCTGTCTAGGCTCCGGTCATCAAAAGAAAGTCTGTCCCAATCGTCTGGCAAGTCATCCGGCCCCGTTTCCTTCATGCGTGGGTTGGATGCTTTTGCGGGAACAATCAAGAGTGGGGGTAAAACCCGACGAGCTGCAAAAATGGTGATCCTCGACATCAATCATCCGGATATTCCCGAGTTCATCTGGTGTAAAGCGAAGGAAGAAAAAAAGGCGCACACGTTGATTGATGCCGGATATTCCGGTGATATAAATGGGGAAGCATACAGCTCCATCTTTTTTCAGAATGCCAATAACTCTGTTCGTGTGAATGATGCGTTTATGCGCATGGTCGAAACGGATGGAGAATGGTGGACAAAGAATGTGACCGATGGAGAACCTTGTGAACGGTTCAAAGCTCGTGAGCTGATGCAACAGATCGCTCAAGCTGCTTGGGAATGTGGAGATCCGGGAATTCAGTACGACACGACCGTGAATGATTGGCATACCTCAGCCAATACCGACCGCATCTACGCATCAAATCCTTGCTCCGAATACATGTTCTTGGATGATTCCGCCTGCAATCTAGCTTCGATTAATTTGATGCGTTGCCGTAAGCCAAACGGGGAGTTTGACGTGGCTGCTTTTGAACACTGCTGTAAAATCATCATTACGGCACAAGAAATCCTCGTTGGCTTCTCCAGCTATCCGACACCGGCAATCGAACAAAACTCCTACGATTATCGCCCCCTGGGGTTAGGATATGCGAACCTCGGGTCGCTCCTCATGACCATGGGATTGGCCTATGATTCCGACGAAGGACGGAATATTGCTGCCGCCATTACGTCCATCATGTCCGGATCTGCGTACGAGCAGTCATCCCACATTGCCGAAAAGCTCGGAGCCTTCCATGGGTATACAAAAAACGCAGAGCCCATGACACGTGTCATGCATAAGCACCGAGATGCTTCCTACCGCATCGCTTCCTCAGGAGTCCCTCTCGACCTCATGGAAGCGGCCCGAAACGTGTGGGATCGTACCGTGAAACATGGAGAATCGTTCGGTTTTCGTAACGCACAGATTTCCGTTTTAGCCCCAACAGGGACGATCTCTTTTTTGATGGACTGCGCGACAACCGGGATCGAGCCCGACATCGCCCTCGTCAAATATAAGTGGCTTGTCGGAGGGGGAATGTTGAAAATAGTGAATGACACCGTTCCGGAGGCACTGCATCGGCTCGGCTATCGAGAAGAAGAGATGCGTAGCATTTTAGATTTCATCGACAAAAATGACACTATTGAAGGAGCGCCGGGCCTGAAAGAATCTCATCTCGCCGTGTTCGATTGTGCATTCAAGGCGGCCAAGGGAACGCGGTCCATTCAGTACATGGGGCATGTAAACATGATGGCGGCCGTTCAACCATTCATCTCAGGTGCCATCTCAAAGACCGTAAACATGCCCGAGAACGCCACGATTGAGGATATTATGAAGGTGTATATGGAGGGTTGGAAGCTTGGATTGAAAGCGATCGCCATCTACCGTGATGGATGTAAACGATCACAGCCCCTCACGACAAGCCGCGAAGAGGTGTCCTCAAATAAAAAAACGGATACATCCGTCATGGCTGCGCCCGCAACGGTCACGGCAACCGGTGAAACGTATGCTCCACGTCGTCGTCGCCTGAATGACGAACGACGCGCCATCACGCATAAGTTCAAGATTGGCACCCATGAAGGGTACCTCACTGTTGGACTCTACGATGACGGTCAGCCGGGAGAAATTTTTATCACCATGAACAAGGAGGGGACCGTGATCAGCGGACTGATGGACTCGTTAGCGACTTCTGTGTCCGTCGGTCTTCAATACGGCGTCCCACTCAAGGTGTTGGTAAATAAATTCGCCCATATGCGCTTTGAACCGTCTGGGTTTACGCAGCATCCAAATATTCGTGTTGCCAAATCGATCGTGGACTATGTGTTTCGTTGGATGGGATTAAAATTTTTGACAGCGGAAGAACGCATTTCCATCGGGATCAATCTCGATGGAGAGATAGATACGGGAGCGATTATGCCAATGAGTGAACTGGCTCAGCCGACCGCCGTCCAAGAACCTGCGCAGCCAACATTGCTAGACAGAACACCATCCATGACGGCGACGAAATTGACGAGCAGCTTTGATAATCAATCAGACGCCCCTGCCTGTGATACCTGTGGTTCAATTATGGTGCGTAATGCCGCCTGTTATAAGTGCTTGAACTGTGGAGGAACGAGTGGGTGCTCCTAAAGTTCTCTTTATCGAAACGAGTAAATCCTAGAAACCAAAAATCTCCTTTGTCATCCTGAGCAACGCGAAGGATCTGGGCGATCGTAGGGTGAGATCCTTCACTTCGTTCAGGATGACACATGTCTCACCTCTATGGATGAAAAAATATCTCCCACCTGGGGCCTCGTCCAGGTCTTTACTGGCAATGGCAAAGGGAAGACGACGGCAGCCCTAGGAACGGCCCTGCGAGCTGCCGCAAAGGGGAAACGCGTGGCTATTATCTATTTCGACAAAGGAGGGGAAACGCATTACTCAGAACGAGGGTTGGTTCGTGAGCGTATTCCCGAAATCGATCTTTTCCCTACTGGTCTTGATCGTATCGATCCCATGACGAACAAATTTCGTTTTGGTGTCACTCTAGAGGATGAGGCCGAGGGACGGCGTGGGCTTGCCATCGTCAAGCAGCTATTTGAAGAAAAGAAACACGCACTCATTATCCTCGACGAGATTAATTCATCGACAGAACTTGGCATTCTAAAAGAAGAAGATGCGCTCATCGTCATCGACCAACGGCCAAAAGAAGTGGAGCTCATTCTGACGGGAAGAAACGCCCCAGAATCATTCAGACAACGTGCCGACCTTGTCACCGACATGCAGCTTCAAAAACACTACTTCTACAACGGCGTTATGGCGCGCGAGGGGATTGATTATTAACCTAGATCATCCTAGAATGAGTCATCTATGACTCAATGGAAAAAATTGTTGAAAACCTTGGGATTTACCGATAGCGAGGCCGTGCTGTATCTTGCCTCAATAGAAATGGGGCCGGCTCCCGTACAGGATCTCGCTCGCCGCGCCAAGGTCTCACGTGTTACGACCTATGCCGTCATCGAATCCCTGTCTGAGCGTGGACTCATGAGTTCCGTCGAGAAGGGGAAAAAGAAACTGTTTGTAGCTGAGTCGCCGGAACGGTTGGTATCGTTTGTGCATGGACGCGTCACGGAGATGCAAGCAACCCTTAAAGAAGTTGAGGGAACGTTGAATGAATTGAAGTTGATGCAGAAAGGGGAAAAGCCTGTCGTCAAATTGTTTGAGGGGAGGGAGGCACTGAAGGCTATCGAAGACGACCTCTTAGCGACAAAACCGGAAATGGTACAGGAGTTTGGAAATGTCGATGCAATCAAACAACTTTATCCCCTAGAGATGCGTCAAGAATTTTTTAGAGAATTCGGAAAACTTAAAACAAAACGTCATCTTATTTATCTTACAAAGGATAAGAGTGTCTCGGGAGATGAAAAACAACATATTAAAGTTTATCCAGCGACAGAGAAAGAGTTTTTTGGGGATATTTTTATTTATGAAAATAAGGTAGCTCTTTCAACACTTCGCGGAAAACAGATATCCATCCTCATCGAGAGTCAAGATATCGCTGATACGCTACGCGCCCTTTTTGAACATAGCTGGAAAAAAATGCCCTAGAATTGAAAAAGCCCGGATGAACTTCCCCTGGCATGTTGCCTCGAGAAGCTCAGCCGGGGCTGAGTGCGGGAGATTCCCGCAAAGTTTATACGCCTGTCGCCGAAAAAACCCGGCGACTCCTTCCTCAACCTCCGTAGCCTCCCATTGTCTCCTCATTCACCCATTGGACAGGTGAGCGAAGACGTGGCTCGCGCGAAGCAGCGCGCCCGTTGTGACGGTCCCTCTCAAGAGCTACTTGATCTTACGGGATCTTCCCGTGGAGAGGGGCTGACGTTTCTTGCCTCGCGTTTGCCTTGCCCTGCTTTACTGCCTCAGGGCCTTCCATCTTTCACAAGCAGAATGCAGATGCTCATGTACCGTTCCCGGGGACGGCTCTCCAGAAAGGAACAGAGTCGTTGCGGGTTGAGCACCCATCCGCTTGGCAACCCAACGTTATGATTGTTCAGGTTGCGTTTACACCATACCAAAAAACACCTCTTCTGTCAAGGACGATGTTGCTTATATGAAGTCGATAGTTAACAGTAAAAGACGTTATTTATGGCTCTATTAAGCCGAAGTTTAAAGATTATGATATATTTGTAAACTAGGTACTTGACAGTTGTTTCGAACCCTGTTACCTTGTCATTTCGATGCTGACGAGCAGGAACTCATCCCCCGATGAAGTCTCGCTCATCACTATCGAGAGAGGACTGCGTACCGTGGTTTAGGCCACGCTATGTAGAAGGCTGATGTTTTTACGGAGATCGTCCAGGATGCTTGTCCGGACGGTGGATTTTTGTGTGTAAACACAGAGCGATCCTTCCGTAGGATCTCGAACGCACGCCGGCGGTTTTCACCCCCGCATCGGTTGTTTCTGCTTGCCTCACGGCACACAGATTGAAGCCACGTCACGACGTTCTGGAAAAACATTGGTCCTGGTCATGCCAAGCCGCCCGCGCGCCTTGGCCGACTTTATCAGAAGGTGAGTGTAACAGCTCATCATCTGATGCTGGTCGTATGGAAGTCACCGGTGAAAGGGGGGATCGGATCCTGAGTTCCCTTGGGCGACAAGAATGTACGCCAAAGGGAACGCGGGACATCAACATCCCCCCGTGAACCGGAGACATCACCATGAACAAGTATGAGGCGATTCTTTCGACCACCGTGATGCCCTACGACGGGACCTACACCGTCCGGACCCTGCAGGGGGCGGAGCGCGAGGAGACGCTCGCCGGGCTCGCGGGGGTGCCGCACTACATCGGGCACCCGGACACGAAGGCGATCGTGGAGGCCATCGGGGCCGTTCCTGCGCCGACGAAGCTGTTCAAGGGTCTGGAGGTGGGGGAGGCGCTTGTGGCCTTCCCCATCAAGCAGGGTCTCTCGACCCGTGCGACGGAGGGCTTCACCTCCCACCAGGCCATCAAGGAGCTCGGAACCCTCGACGTGCGGGTCCTGGCCAGGATCGCATAGCGCCTTCGAGGAGACATTCCCTGGCTCGCCACCAGGTTGCAACAAAGTCTCGTAGCGCTCCTGGAGGTGTCTCCCGAGCGTGAGCGACAGCCCGGTTGCATAAAACGATGGGCACCCAGTCGTCTGGGTTTAAAGACGACACATCACTTCTAGGGGTCAGGGGATGCATCACGCACCCCTGACCCGCCACCTTCAGACCGTCAGGCGACTGGTTGTCTGAAAGCGGTAAACGCTCTTTACATTCAGAAACACGACGGGACGTCCTCCGTTCCCACGTGTTTCGCTTTCACCCAATTACTTTGTCATCCTCGCAAAAGCGGGGATCCAGCCTAGGCCGCAGATAATTGGATATAGACGAAACACGTGGGAAATAAAAAAGAGGAGCTGCCAATGAAAAAGCAAGAAAGTTGCCTTCCCCCCATCGAGACCGCCATCCCCAAGACCAAGGATGGCGGTCTGGTCCGAACCCGTTACGTGAGCGAAGAGCTCGACGGGTTTCGAGACCGGGCCTTCCTCACCGACGGCTTCTGGCACGAGCCGGAGGATGAACGTGAAGCGAGGCCTCGTGGTCGGGGCAGGCGGCTCGACTGAGAGCCGCCGTTCGTGTCTTGGGTTTCTTGGAGGTCACCCGCGTCGCCATTCGCTGCGCCGTAAAAAACCTCCTTCCCTCTGAACACATCTTTTCACAAGGTGGATTGAGCGGGAAAGAACATCTCATAGCAAAAGAAAACACCCACATGTCATGGGTGTTTTTTATCCTTTTCTAAACTTCCTCTTCGTCACCAAGATCTCGTCCGTCGTTTTGTAATGCGCGTTCCAGACGATCAAGTTCCTTCAACTCATCGACCTCTTCCTCCTCTTCGACCTCCTTTTTCTCCTCCGCAGGAACGACTTCCGCACCCTCCTCTTCTTCCGTTTTCAACGTTTCTTCATCTTCATCGTCGTCATCAGGAGCAGCCGTGGTGTGCATCCCCAAAGCAGCAAGATCTTCGGTGGTCTGATCTTCATCGGATAAACGCTGTGGATCCCAATCGTCACTTGGAGCAAACGTACTGTGTGCGTAAGACATACATGAAGCAAAAATGAAATGCAGAAAAGAAGATAGCATATCTTCCCTTTCTTATGGAATGTGGATAACCTTTCACGTGCTCCCCAGGCTAACGAGGGAGCACGTTTTTTGCAAGTACGTCTCCTATCAGGCATGATGCACAAGCACTTATGACCCCTGTTATGCTGTCTATTATTATGGTGGTTGGTTTTTCTATTTTAGCTGGACTCCTTGTTTGGTTACAGAAGCGATCAGCCACCTCAGCCGTCCAGCCCCTTGATCCACAAGCCCTCCTCCTTCTCCAACAGCGTATAGAAAGTTTGAACCAAGACCTTAAACAATCCATGACAGAGAACGTCCGTCAGCAACAAACCTCAAGCCATCAGATGACAAGCACCGTTCGTGACGTCACGGAGCGTCTGGTAAAGATCGAGGAAACGAATAAACAAATTCTCTCTTTTTCAGGACAACTAGATAATCTTCAGCGCATCCTGACTAATCCAAAGCAACGTGGCATTTTGGGAGAATACTACCTTGAGACCTTGCTAAAAAATGTCTTCGCTCCTGATCAGTATCAGATGCAATATGCCTTTCGCGACGGACTCATTGTCGACTCTGTTATTTTCATTCAAGACAAAATCGTCCCTATTGATTCCAAGTTTAGCCTAGAAAACTACAATCGTCTGGTTGATGAGCATTCTGTAGAAGAACGAGTACGACTGGAAAAAGTGTTTGTGAACGATCTCAAAAATCGCATCCTAGAGACAAAGAAGTACATTCGACCCGAGGAGGGAACGATGGAGTTCGCCTTCATGTTCATCCCGCATGAGGCCATCTATTATGACCTCTTGGTGAATAAAATTGGTGCCTTATCGACAGAAAACGAAAATCTCTTGCAACGTGCTGCCGCCACCCACCACGTCATCATTGTGTCTCCAACGTCGTTTTCAGCCTATCTTCAAACCGTTCTCCAAGGGTTACGCGCCCTCAAAATTGAAGAACAGACAAAAGAAATTCGCCAACGTATCGTGGAAATTGGTAAACACATGACCGCCTATGAACAGCATTTTCAAAGCGTAGGCAAAAACCTTACAACCGTTGTGAATCAGTACAATCTCGCCTCCAAGGAATATGGAAAGATTGATAAGGATATTTTTCGCATCACTGGAGAGGGGACGGGATATCAAAGTGCTCTTATTGATCGTCCGAACGAGTAGGCCATTGTATGACCATAAAGACGCTCATACGTGTCATATCCGTCGCCATCATCAGTCTTGTGGCTACCGCTGTAGCCCTGTTCACGACGGTCCAGCGTGACCCACGACACAGGATCGTCCAAGAGCCTGCAGCTATCGCCTCTCACGAAGTTGCCCTCATCCTTGGCGCAAGCGTTAAGCGCGATGGAACCCCTTCCGATGCCCTTTTTGACCGTGTAATGACCGGCATCGACCTCTACAAGGAAGGGAAGGTATCAAAGCTTCTCATGACGGGGGATGATGGAAAATTTCACACGAACGAAATTCAAGCCATGAAAAAGATCGCCCTCGAGCATGGTGTCCCAGAAGAGGACATTCTCACGGACGGACATGGGTATCGGACATATGAAAGCTGCAAACGTGCGGTCGCCGTCTTTCACATCACAGATGCGGTGATTATTACCCAGAATTTCCACTTGCCACGAGCGATGTATCTCTGCACACAGCTTGGGATGCAAAATATCCAAGGGTTAAGCGCAGATCGTCGCCACTATCGTCAAATTGTCTTTTTCAGCTTTCGTGATGCCTTTGCGAGTATCAAAGCTTGGATAGATATTAACGTGTTTCCTCCTGATCCACCGGTGAAAGAGGGGAAGTGAAAGGATATCCATGCCCTTTCCACGCATGCGTGACATCTAACAAAAGAGTCGTATGCGTATAGCCAAGACGGAGTAACCGCAGGCCCAAAACTTTGGCATAAAACGTATTGACATAGCCATCCGCGTAAATAAGGACGTGCGTGGATGTTGAGCGTATCTGCCCCATGACCTGATCGGCGAGTGCCGTCGGTGCTGTTTGAAGGGGCAAGGACCATGCGCCAAGGATATGACCACGTTCGTACAGATCCTCTTCACGAACGTCGATAACGAGTGCCCCGACGTCATACACGCGTTTTGCACGGGTCAAAGAGACGACCTTGGGATATTCAAACGCGTCAAAGGCCGTAGACCAACGCGTGTCTCCCTTCCAGGGAAGGCCATCCGGAATCCATCCATGTCCATCTCGTTCCAACACCCCCTGAAGGCCACCCCGAATGGCAAAAGCACGAGGTAACCCGTGGGAACGCAACCAAGCAACCGTCTCTTCACCGCGAAGACTCGTCCAACAGATCACCAGGATATCACGATCCTTTGGCAAGGATGCTTCGCCCCCATGAAGGAGATCACCAAAGCGCATCCATGTCGTTGACGCATCGACCACCCCGACTTCTCGTTCTTCTTGTTCACGAATATCGAGCAGGAAAATCTTTTGATCCCATTCGGGTACTTGAACGACCTCTTTCAAGACGGTCGTCGGCACCAAGACCGTTGCCGAACCAACCCGTGCCGTCAGCAGATCCCCATCGAGAAAGGGAGGTGGCACGAGTAATGTCGTCGTTGCCGATGTTGTCGTGGAGGTCGAAGTGATTGGTGGAATGAGACGGATGCGTTCGCGTGCGTTGCGATAGGCACTCCACCCAAACCAACTCATGGTAACGATAAGAGAGAAAAAGACCGTCCCAAGGAGGATCCAACCAACCCGCCGATCCTTTGGTTTCAAGAAGCGAGCCATTCGCACCATCCAGGCGGCGAGGATACCGAATCCAAGGGAAAGAAATCCACAAATAAGCACTACCCAAGAAGTCAGAGGCCCGAGGACGTCGGGGGATGGAATAGCGTGAGAAGGAATCGGAAACAGGATCCCGGCGAAGACAAAGATGGAGAGGGGAAGTATCATGACGCCAGTATGATTCATCGCTTAGGGGAGATCAAACAGGGAAGCCCCGTGGGAGGGAAGGCAACGCAGCTAGATATACTCCTAAAAGCGGGCTTTCCCGTTCCTCCAGGGATTGCGATCGACGCCGACAGTTGGCAGGATGATGGTTGGCTCCGCGATCTTCCGTCATGGCTTCCTCTGCTCCCTGGAAGGCTGTACGCCGTTCGTAGTTCTGCCGTTGGTGAAGATGGAGCTGCACGAAGCATGGCAGGAATGTTTCAAAGTTTGCTCAAGATCAAAAAAAGCAATGTCATCTCATCTGTAAACATCATCCGCACCCACGCTCTGACGGTCGCCCCAGAGCTACCGCTCGCCGTGTTGATTCAGCCCTGGATCGATGGGGCCTGTTCGGGCGTCACCTTTTCCCGCCATCCCACACGTGACTATGGACCTTGTTTCGTTACAGACGCCCTTTCTGGCCAAGCAAAACAGGTCGTAGACGGAACCGGTTCGACGCAACGCCTCTTCTGGTGGCCCGATGGGCATACCTTAATACCCAAGCATACGCCACTCTCAACTCAACGATGGAAGGAGCTGGCACGCCTTGTCCAGCAGATGGAAACGATCGTGGACAGACCTATTGATGTCGAATGGACCTTTGATGAAGGATTTCAGATTCTTCAAGCACGTCCCATGACGCATCTGCCACCAAGGAACATCGTCGATCAAGAAGAAGCCTTCCTCATGAAACGGTTTTGTCATCAACCATCCCTTCACCTGATAAAAAACGAACTTGAGGAAACGCTACCAACGCCGTCATGCGCCAGCTTCGATCTCCTCCAATGGCTTTTTCGTGAGGGTGGATGTTATGACCGCGCCAGTCGCGCTCTCGGTCTTGGGTATGACGCCACACGTGTCAAGGATTATTTTATCATGGTCCTAGGTCACCTCTACATCCAACCCTCTGCGTCGCCGGTTCTTCCCCCGACGGGGATGAAGCAAACATTCCTGGCTTCCTGGATCATGCAGAAACAATTGAAGGAATTTCCTGGCACTTTTTATCAAGAATCCTTTGTAAAACCAGTGACGTACGATACGGACCAACATCTGATGGAGGCTATGGACGATGCTACGGGCGTTAATTATGCCAAGGCCGGGATTCTTGGAAGGGCAGCTATGAAACAACATTACGTTCCTGGCCTCTCCATTGAACATACATGGATGTTACGCGAACGATGGCTTGCGACACGTCCGTCTGACATTCCTTCATCGGATCTTGAGCTATCGGAACCAGCCAAGAAACGGCCAAGGTACACCTGGACAAAACCCACTACGACGAGGGATCTCTATGCCATCCTTCGTGAAGATGCCAAGGACGAGCTGCGTCTCTGGCTGCACGCCCTCCAATCATTGCCCATGAAAAAAGACGATGAGCCATGGAAGACCCTTCGTCTCCAGGCAAAAGAACATACGATCGCCATGCCTTTTACTTGGAGAGATCTGTGGGATGTTCGTTCTGGCGCACACCTTCATCAGTCTACCTCGATGAAGATGGTCGGCGTATCGGAAGGCGTGGGGGAGGGGATGGTCATCTACCCATCATCACCCACGTCGATGGTTCCAAAAAAAAGCATCCTCGTGATCGATGCCTTAACCCCTGAATGGTTTCCTCTGTTTCAACAGCATCCCTCTGGAATCATCACGAAAAAGGGGAGTCTCATGAGTCATGGGGCCATCCAATGCCGCGAGCGACATATTCCTGCCATCTTTGGAGTGTGTGATATTGAAAAACAGGTTCCCGCCCACACACATATTCGTATAGATGGAAAACGTGGTACGATCAGGGCCATCTAGTCATACCCATCACATGTATATGGACATCAACGGCGACACCGTATTGGGAATCGTTTCAATCGCTTGTATTATCGGAACCGTATTTTGTCTCCTCGGATTCATTAAGTTCCTCATGCATCTTGAATAAAGATGAACAAGACCACATGTCTGTAAGGAGCAGAAAAAGAGAAAGGGCAGGAGATGTTTATACACAACATGAACGTCATTTACAGGCATAAATTAGCGTCGCACAATATATCTTATACGACTCACATGAATGTTTTTACTGTATTTATTAGACTTTTACCACTCAGATTCCTTTCCCCTGTATCGCCCAGATCCTTCACGTTGTTCAGGATGACACCCTCTTACCTAGCCTCAATGGAATCCCTTCCCAGCGAGTTCCGGAGCAAGTGATGACCTGTTTATAATGTAACTGCCATAGAAGTATCGTGCATTGGATTATCCCTCATTTAACATACACGCGTCCCGGGATACGTATATCAAGGTACTCAGCTACCTTGATTTTAGCCTGGGCGCGTTTAAAGGCTCTGTAGGTATCAAGCTGTAGTTCAAGGGGTGTGCCAAGGTCTACAAGAACCCGATAGCCCTCAGGAGCCGTTATAGATACCATGGTACTACTCACCGTCTGAGGTGGAATAAACTCTCGATAGTACAACTCACCTTTCATCAATGCCAACGAGAGCTGAACCCATGATCGAATGTCCTCAGATGATTGTATGACGTATCCCGTGGCTATTTGTTCATCTAAGTCACGATGGATGACGGGTGGATCATTCAACGACGCACGACGATGACCAAGAAGTCTCGCTTGAACATCAGCGCGCTCATCATGACTTAACTCATTTGTGACAACACCCGATAGGTCAACCCAAAAATACTGCTTATGTGAGTGAAAAATCACCCTTTTTGCCCTCTCCTCTACCATGAGTCGTAAAACGTTAAAATGGATGTTATCCACAGTGACATGTTCTGCAAACAACCGTTCCTTTAACGCCTCTTGTAATTCTTCTTTTTGTAAAAAAACCGTATTCCTCGTTGACCATGGACGCCATCCCCTGCGCTGATCTAGGAGATCAAACACTTCCCTGCTGACGTCCACAGGGTCAAGTAACTTCGTGCCCAGAACATCAACCTTACTAAGGGTGAACAAGTCACTCATGATGATCACGTATAACCACCCAATAAGTGCTCCTACGCCTAGGATAAAAAAAACAATCCGCCTTGTCGTAAATGATGATATAGCCGATAGACGACCAGATGCGTGAAGGTACGGAGCTTCCGTTGGACGATACTTCATCATATTCTTTGCATTATACCATGCTCCCCTGTATGCTTGATCTTTAGTTTTTTGCCTCTTCTTGCGTCGTAAAACGTTTATGGGGTGTGTAAAAAAAAAGAGGACTACCTCACAAGCATCCTTGGAATGACCGGGTTGATCCGCGTTACAAGTTCGTAATGAATGGTGTCCGCGTGGTGCGCCAATTCTTCCGCACTGACACGCTCCCCTTTTTGTGACCCAAGAATGACGACCTCATCTTCCTGACGAATCCCTGGCACATCTGTAGCATCCACCATACACATATTCATACAAATGCGACCGAGGACTTTGCACCGCTTTTCGCGAATAAGCACCTCCGCTTTTCGCGACATCCCCGTACGATCATATCCATCCCAATAGCCGATCGGAAGAACGGCAATCACCGAATCACGGGAAACGCGCTCCGTGAGCCCATATCCAACAGGCGTTCCCTTAGGAACATGCTTTACCTGTATCACGACCGTTTTCCACGTTAACGCAGGAAAAAGTGACTCACCTGGCATTTGCTGAAGGAAGGACGCTTGTGTGCTTTCTGACGGCCAAAGCCCATACAGAGAGATTCCTAAACGGACCAGGTCTTGACGCGAGCTGGGCATAAGCATGGCCGCCGCCGTTGCAGCGGTATGTTTGAAACGGGGGTTACATCCGGCCGCAGCGAGATAGGCGGCCCCCGCTTCAAACTGATCCAATTGAGCATCTGCATACGATAAGCTCGCACGATCTTCTACATTGGCATAATGCGTTGAGATACCTTCTACGATAAGGTGCGTGCCACATCCCTTTAACACCTTAATAACACCGGGAAGATCAGACAACGGGAGACCTTGTCGCGTAAGCCCCGTTTCTAGCTTTAGGTGAACGTGGGCCGGCTTGCCAACACGCTTAGCGGCGGCAGCAGCCTGCTTGATCATATCGACGGTATAAACAACCCAAGAAATACGCTCCTCGACCGCCTGCATGATCTGTTCGGGCAACACATATCCCATCACCAAAATTGGTTGATGTATCTTCTGGAGGCGTAGGGTTGATGCTTCATCAAAGGTGTCTACCCCAAACCAGTCCGCTTCAGTGCCACAAACCTGGCTCACGAGAGCCATGCCGTGTCCATAGGCATTTGCCTTTACGACACACATGGTTTGCGCAGGATGTACGAGTCCTTTAAAAAAACGAAGATTCCTGAGGAGTGCTGCACGCGAAACCTCTACCCATGTTCTTTGCCCTGAGGGACGTGTAGCCATGATTACCCAATACGATCGAACCCGCAGTAGGGACGAAGGACATCCGGAATGAGAATGGAGCCGTCTTCCTGTTGACCATTTTCTAAAATGGCGATCATCGCGCGTGACAACGCTACGGCCGTCCCATTTAATGTATGGGCATATTCAATCGTTCCATCACGACGACGAACACGCACATGAAAGCGACGGGCTTGGAAATCGGTACAATTTGAAGCACTTGTAACCTCTCCCAACCCCCCCACACCCTCTCCTCGCCCCCACATCCATGCTTCAAGATCGTATTTTGCGCTTGCCGGGTCACCTAGATCGCCCGTAGCTATTAACACCACCTGAAATGGAATGCCGAGTTCAGTATAAATTTCTTTTTCGATTGAAAGAATAAGTTTGTGTTCTTTTTTTGATTCTTCTCTGTCTTCCTGTGTTTTTTCCGGATCGT
>CAYHOM010000018.1:0-14765 GCA_964358345.1 uncultured Gammaproteobacteria bacterium | reverse complement strand
ACATCTCCTGTTTGGAGCCATCTTGGCCTATTTTGGGGCGGTAATCTGTTCGGTCATATTTGCGGTGGATCCCTTGCGCAGCTGGTGGGGGAACCAGGAGCGTATGAATGGACTTTTTAGTCTTCTGCATTTTCTCGCTTGGCTGACCATGGCGACCGGCCTTGTGAAAACATGGGAGCAGTGGAGACGTCTTCTAAACTACGAAGTCGCCTTGTCCGGAGTCATGGCCGTGGTTGCACTCTTGCAGAAGGCAAATCCTACACTGCTTCTTTTTCGAGCTGGTCCCCGTGTCGGGGGTCTGTTAGACAATCCCATTTACATGGGTGCCTATCAAATTTTCAATCTATATTTCTTGGCTTTGCTGTTTTTTAAGACGCGTTCAACGACGTTACGTATCTGGTATGGCTGTCTTGCTTTGCTTGATATCGCGGCATTTATCGCAGCGCAATCGCGTGGTAATTTTCTTGGTTTAGGGGTTGGCGTTGCGGTCTTCACCTTGTTCTATGCGATCTTTACCAAAAACAGAAAGCATAAATATGCCGTCTTAGGCGCGGCAGCAACCATGCTCATTGCCTATGGAGTGTTGTTTGCCTTTCGTGGCACGCCATGGGTTCAGAATTCGACGTATGCTCGTTTCACGAACTTTTCTGCCACATTGGATACGCGTCTGATCGCTTGGCATATTGCTTGGGATGGATTCAAAGAACGTCCGTTGACCGGTTGGGGGTTCGACAATTTTCACATTCTTTTCAATCTCAAGTATAACCCGTATTCGCTCCGATATAGCACCTATGAAACGTGGTTTGATCGGGCCCATAACACCGTCTTAGATGTTCTGTCGATGACGGGTGCTTTTGGCTTTGTGACGTTCTTCGGGATTTTTGCTGCGCTATTTTGGAGCGTTTGGCGTGCTTTCCGCAAGCAGTGGATCGATCTTCCTGTGGCGGCTATTTTGGTGTCCTTGCCCGTCGCTTATTTTGTCCAGAACCTTTTTGTCTTCGATCATCCAGCTGCCTTCACCATGAGTTTTCTTCTGTACGCGTTTGTGATTGCGGCAACGCGTCAAGGATTTATGCACTCCCTGGTTGATGAGGGGGAAGTACGAAAAATAGCTCCGCCTAAACACGCTTTCTCACCGATGGCGTTTATTGTCATGGAACTTATCTTTGCGATCATCGTGTGGCGCACATCGGCACTGCCATTCCATGTTTCGCGATTAGCTTTGCGTGCCAACGCCCAATTCGGCACTGCCCTCGGGTTGGATTATGCGAAACAGGCTTCGATGATTTGGACGCCGTATCTGGATGAACAAACCTTTCTCTTGTCACGTAACCTCATTACCATTTCCTCTCAGGGTTCCCTGCCACGCATGGCACAACCAGAAGAATATATCGCTTTAGCCAAGAAACTTGTGGCCGAAGAATTGCGTCGACACCCGCGCAACACGAATACGTTATTTGTCTATGCGCGCATGCTGCATGAGTTGGCTGGTAACGATAAGACGCGTTTGGAAGAAGCGGAGCGTCGGTATCAGCTTGCGATTGATAGCAGTCCAAAACGCCAGCAACTGTATTTCGCTTTGGCGCGTCTCTATATTGCGGCGCAGAAGATGGATCAGGCTTTAGCTGCTTATCAAAAAGTACGTGACTTTGATCCAGACCTTGGACAAGGTCATTGGATGTATGGATTGTCGCTTTATTACGACAAAGGAGACCGTCAGGCCGGTGCACGTGAATTGGCTGAATCCCAAACCGTTCGATATCCGTACCTATTTACCGATGCTCGTGAATTTATGGGATTGGCGGATGCTTATCAGCTGCTAAAAGATGCAGAGGGGATGAAAAAGATGGTGACGCGCTTGCCCGACGTCCCGCTTGGAGACGTGAACACTTATGCACAGCTAGCGACACGCTATGATCAGATGGGGTTACCGGAGGAGCGCGATACGGTTTTGGCGTTTGCCGAGAAAAATGGCCTTAAGAGTCGAGCGGTTTTCATCCAACTCAAACAAGATACCGTGCAATTCACGACACCACCGAAACCCACTACGACATCGGTCGTACCAACAACGCCCGTCGCCACCAACACCGGCTCAGCGCGTGGTCCTCGTCGTTAGTGGGTGACTGTTGGCAGGCGGTCGGTATGCTAGGCTGTAGGGGTATGCTTGTGAACACAAAACAGATGGTCGGCGTTTCGGTGGTGACACGTTCTGGACAACCTGTCGGGAAAGTACATTCCTTTAATCTCGATGTAGCCACCGGCCAGATGATGCATCTATGCGTCAAAACGCGAGGCCTTGTCGCTGAACTATTGCAAACAGAGCTTTGTATTGATGCGACCTCTGTGATCGAGCTTTCCTTAGATCGTGTCGTTGTGGCCGACGCTGTTATAAAGGTAAGGGGAGTACTGGCACGTAAGGATTTCAAGCCAGTGTCATCGGTGACGGGGGTCATGGGACGTGAATGACTATGGCGCCATCTTCTCTGGTGCTCTTGCGGACCCTCTGTTTCTTTGACGCCATTGGGTATCCACCATGTCTTCCTGAGCTTTTTGCGTCGGCAGATGAGGGGACTTTGGAAATTCCCCAATCCACACCCCCATCTTCCGATGCGTACGTCTCCGAACGCGGTCGCGTGGCATTCACGGGGAGGCGGCCGCTTTTTCTTGAGCATGAGCGACGTGAGCGGCTATTTGCGCGTAAGATACGTCGTGCACGTCGCGTCGCGGCGTGGCTGGTCCGTTTAGGCGGTGTGCGGTTTGTGGCGATCTGTAATACCACGGCGCTTGCTCATGCGGATGAACAAGGGGATCTTGATTTTTTTATCATCACGAAGACCGGAACGATTTGGCAGACGCGGGCTCTAGCCGCTTTACCTTGTAAGCTTTTGGGGTTGCGTCCCGATACGCACGCAACCGTGGATAGCGTCTGTCTATCCTTTTTTATTGATGATTGTTCCTTGGATCTTCAATCCCTTGCGTTGTCTGGAGATGATGTTTATTTGCGTTACTGGTTTCTTTCGCTCCTCCCTCTCTATGACGACGGGATCGGTGGACAACTATGGGATGCGAACGCATGGTTGCGTAAACGACATCCATGGGCCATCCGTTGGGTCACGCATCCAGAATACCGCGTCCGTCGACCGCTGTTTCGTGTGCCATCCTTAGGCGTTCTTGAACAGCTCGCTCATCGTCTCCAGGTAGCCGTATTGGGAGAGAACATCCGAGAGCAGATGAATAAGAACACGCATGTTGTCGTGAACGACCACGTGCTGAAGTTTCATGTGCAAGACGGTCGCGAAGCCGTTCGTCGGTTGTACGAAGAACGGTGTGCCGCCTATGGTATTTCTTCCTAAGGTTTGGCCGGTATTGTGGCGTTTAGCCATCCTCGTTCTTCCTTGGCAGACGCGTTGGTTTTGGGAAGGTCCGATGGTCGGGGGATTTCCTTGGGAGCAGGGGAGGGTCTCTGTCTATGCTTCCTGGCTACTCCTGTTCCTTGCGATGACATGTGCTTGGGCAATGCCCAGGCCTCTGTCGTCAGTTGATACACCTGCGAAGAAATATCCTCGCCTTCCGTTCATCTTCCTAATCTTATTCACTCTTCTTCCCTCTGTCCTTTTCAGTCTCTCCATTCGAGCAACGGCACAGTGGCTTTTCCAGGTAACTCTTTTGGGTGCATTTTTTGTCAGTCTCTCTCGTCAACGCATTCCATCATCATCCATCATCCGTTGGATGATTCTCGCGATGGTGCCGCACATCATCCTCGCCTTCTTTCAGATAGGGTTCCAGATGGTGTGGGGACATCCTTGGTTGGGGATGGCCATGCAAGATCCGGCTGTCCTTGGGGTCAGTGTCATAGACATCGCCGGACACCGGATGTTGCGTGCCTATGGAGGTTTCCCTCACCCGAATATTCTTGCTGGTTGGTTGGCATTTCTGTTGCCATGGTGTTGGCTCCTCGCTTTGCGAGCAAGTACCCGCCGGGCCTTTGTTGGTTGGATGGGGATCCAGATAGCGTTCATTTTTGCACTCATCTTCACCTTTTCTCGTGCCGGATGGCTTGCTGCTCTGTTAGCACTCACAATGTCCATGGTGGTATGGTTCGTGCGGACCCATGCTCATGGACGACGTATCCTGTGTCTCGTTGTGTCGGCCCTCCTGTGTCTCGTTGTGGCACATATGGGGATGCGGCAGGTGTTTATGGAACGTGTTCAAGTAACGTCTCGTTTAGAGCAACGTTCGTTGCAAGAGCGGGTCGTGGCCTTGAAGCAAGGGTGGGAGCTATTCAAACGACATCCTTCTTTCGGTGTTGGTCCCGGTGCGACGATCTATGCGTTGGAGCATGATCATGTTTGGCAGCCGTCTTCTTCTCTACGGGGGCCTCCGGCACCTCCGCACCTTGTTCCGCTCCTTGTTCTTGATGAGATAGGTGTTCTTGGAATGATGGGTCTTCTTTTTATCATGGGGTTGTCTCTTCGACGTGTCCATATTTCAGTCCCGGTCACCATTTCCATAAGCACATTCATTTTCTTAGGAGCATTTGACCATTACCTCTGGTCACTTTGGTCGGGTCAGACGTTAGCGATATATATGGGTTACGCACTTTTTTCGTCAGATATTGACGTTCTGGTTAAATCTGTTTAGCGTGATGATGGTCTTTGCCATGAATTTTCGGAGGTATTCACATGGGTCCGATGCGTCATCGAACAACACGGCCACCGATGCCGCCCTCTTCATCTCTATCCCCGATCGAGTCCTCCACACAACGAGTACAGTCCAGCTATCCGGTCAGGCTCCCGCCTGACGCATCGCAGGAGGCGCGACGCGTCTTTCAGGGCCGTCAGCTTCGTCTCCACGAGCTCCTCCTTGAAGTATTGTGTGATGCTGTAGTTGTCACAGATCATCAAGGTATTATTACACACGTCAATCCGGCTGCTGAACAGATGTTTGAGAGACGGCGATGTGACATGGAGGGGACAAGCATCTTTCAGTATCTGGGTGGAGGAAAACAGGAAGA
Source organism: uncultured Gammaproteobacteria bacterium (assembly GCA_964358345.1). GTDB lineage: Bacteria > Patescibacteriota > Patescibacteriia > 2-12-FULL-60-25 > 2-12-FULL-60-25 > CAYHOM01. The sequence continues at coordinate 9,751 of CAYHOM010000018.1, read as the reverse complement.
AGAGGTGATCAGGGAAAGCATCGAGACGCGTCAGCGTTTCCGAGATCGGTATGTAGGCATCATGCGCTCAGACGGAACCATCGTTTCGACGATGCTTGCGGTGAGTCCTATGTGTATCGGGCAAGATCGTCTTGTGCGTATCGTGGGTGTTTTTCGTGATGTGACCGAGCTTGAGACCGCGCATGCGGAGCTTGCGCGAGTAAACCGGCAACTGGAAGCCCTCATCACCGTCGATGAAAAGACTGGCCTTTTGAATGAGCGTGGATTTCGAGCTGAATTGACACGCATCAGTCGAGAGGCGCGACGCTTTCAGGAGCCGCTTGCCCTCCTCTACATGGACCTCGTTGCCTTTAAAAGGGTAAACGATGCTTATGGTCACGACGCAGGAGATGTGGCACTGCAGACTTTTGCCGGCGCACTTCGTTCAGCTCTTTATCCAACGGACACAATCGGACGTTTGCATGGGGATGAATTCGTCGCCATTCTTCCGCGTACGTCTCGAGAGGGAGTGCGGGCTGCCATCGAAAAGCTCCTGCGTGATGCCGTGTGTCGTTTGGCGTTTAGGCACCTTTACCATCAGACGTTTGATGAAGTTGTCATTCGTCCGACTATCGGGGCGATTGTGCGTGTCGGGACGGATATCCCTGATGATGGGGAGCTGATTCGTTTGGCTGATCAAGCGATGTATGAAAGTCGGATGCAGGACGATCCCTACATCATCTCTTAGACCCATACTCTGGGTCTTTTTCTTTTCCTTGTGTGCCCTTCCCCTATGTGACTTGACATAACGGTCTCCGCCTTGGCAATCTAGGGGGCGTCCCTGATTGGCATTCGTATCTTTCAAGTGCTAACGCAGGCTATAAAGTGGTTTATTTTTAACGTTTTTCTTTTGCTCCTATGAAGTTACGACCACTTGCCGATCGGCTGATCATCATGCCGATGGCGAAGGAAGAAATGACGAAGAGCGGTATTTTGTTGCCAGACACCATGAGCAAGGAACGACCCGAACAGGGAGAGGTGATGGAGGTTGGTCCCGGCCGTTTGCTCGATAACGGTACCCGCAGTCCGATGAGTGTGAAGGTGGGTGATAAAGTGTTGTTTAAGAAGTATGCACCGGATGAATTTAAGATTGATGACAAAGAGTATCTTGTTATCGCCGAGTCTGATGTCATCGCGGTGATGGAATCTTCGTCCTAACTTTTCTCTCTATGGCAAAATTGATTACCTTTGATGAAGCGGCCCGTCAGGCCCTCAAGCGCGGTGTTGATAAATTGGCAAACGCCGTTAAAGTGACCCTTGGTCCGAAGGGCCGCAATGTCGTGATTGATCATGGCTATGGTTCTCCGACCATCACGAAAGACGGGGTTACCGTCGCAAAAGAAGTGGAGCTGGAAGACAAGGAAGAAAATATCGGCGCGGAGTTGGTCAAAGAGGTCGCTTCAAAAACCAATGATGTAGCTGGAGATGGGACGACCACCGCAACGGTTCTTGCGCAGGCCATGGTGGCGGAAGGGTTGAAGAATATTACAGCAGGCGCGAACCCCTTGGCGGTCAAGCGTGGAATGGAAAAGGCCCTGGACGCCGTTGTTAAGGAATTGCGTGACCATGTTTCGCAACCGGTGAGTGGGGACAAAATTGAGCATGTTGCTTCTATCAGCGCGAACGATCGCGAGATCGGGAAGATCATCGCTTCAGCCGTGAATCAGATGGGTCGCGATGGGGTGATCACGGTAGAAGAGTCGCATTCCTTTGGCGTCGATATGGAAGTGGTCCAAGGGATGCGCATCGATAAGGGGTACGTTTCAGCGTACATGATCACTAATCAGGACCGCATGGAGGCGGAATACAGCGAGCCCATGATTTTGGTCACTGACAAGAAGATTTCTTCCATTCAGGACATTCTTCCTATTTTGGAGAAGGTCCTCAAACTTGGTCGCAAGGAAATGGTGATTGTGGCGGATGATGTGGATGGCGAAGCACTCACGACCCTTGTATTGAATAAGCTCCGTGGCGTGTTCAATGTCCTTGCGGTTAAAGCCCCAGGCTTTGGGGATCGTCGCAAAGAAATGTTGCAGGATATCGCGGTTGTGATGGGTGCTAACCTGATCACCGAAGATCTTGGGCGTAAACTTGATTCCGTTGAGTTGGAAGATCTTGGATCGGCCCGCAAAGTGATTGCCTCTAAGGAATACACCACCTTTGTGGATGGGAAGGGTGATAAAGCGCAGATCGAAGCGCGTGCCACCGCCATCAAGGCGCAGTTAGAAAAAACGGAATCGTCTTTTGATCGCGAGAAGCTCCAAGAGCGGTTGGCGAAGTTAGCCGGTGGGATTGGGGTGATCAAAGTTGGTGCCGCCACCGAAATCGAAATGAAAGAAAAGAAGCATCGGATTGAAGATGCCATCGCTGCGACGAAGGCAGCCGTGGAAGAGGGGATTGTCCCTGGCGGAGGTGTCGCGCTCTTGCGTGCGATGAAGGTGCTGGATGGATTAAATCTGGAAGGCGAAGAGGTCATCGGAGCGCGCATCTTGAAGCGTGCCATGGAAGAGCCACTGAAAATCATTGCTGCGAACGGGGGGAAGGATGGATCGGTCGTCGTTGAAGAGGTGAAGAAACTGAGCGGTGCCATGGGTTACAATGCTGAGCTTGATAAATACGAGGACATGGTGGCCGCCGGGATTATCGACCCAACGAAAGTGACGCGGTTTGCCTTGCAGAACGCCACCAGCGTGGCGGCCCTGTTTCTCACCACGGAGTGCGTGATTAGCGAGAAGCCAAAGAAGGAAGAACCGGCCGAGGCCCATGGTCATGGAGGTGGGATGGGTGGAGGGATGGGATTTTAAACAATTATATTCCCACGTTTGACCTTTCCATTCATTCTCCTCTCGGGTCCCGTCCCATCGGCACCCCGTCAGTACTCGATCACGTTCCGTGTATCTGCGTGCTGCCGGGGTCCCCGCCTCAGGGCCACCCGCTAGGAGAATGGTCATGGTGGTCAAACGCATAAGTCCTATTTCTATCTGTCATTCCCGCTCATGCCATAGGCAGATCCGCCTCTGGCGGAGAAGGCGGGAATCCAGCCCAGATCGGCATGCATACATAGGCTGGATCCCCGCCTTCGCGGGGATGACAAATGGGAACTTGTTATGAGTTCAAGTAAAGAAGAGGGTTCGCGGTTTACAAAGAAGGACCGCACCCCTCTTTTTTGTTTGCCTAAAGCCATTTTTTTATGGTTTTTTCTTGCTAAACTGGCTTGACAAAATGGTTATTTTGTGATAATGTCCATCGTCAGACTTCGGGCTCGTACACATGCTGTGTCGAGCAATCGTTGGCTGAAACAAGCCCTTTCTAAGGGCTTTCCAGGAGTTTCAAACGTGGAAAATTTTCCTCCCGTCCCCCCCGCCGCCCCGTCCGTTCGTTACCCCCTCCCCCCCGGAAAGGTGGTCCTCGTCCGCATTCACGGGAAGAACCCGGCGGTGATGCTCCCACTGGCCTCCCGGGTCGGCGGAATGCAATTCCGCCGGATCGACATCGACGCCGTCCGGGCGAAGGCTGAGGCCGACGAGAAGGCCGCCGATGCGGTTGGGGTCCCCGTCGCCCAGCGTGAGCGGGGGCTGAAGGTCGACAGCGGCCGGCAGCCCGTCGAGGGTGCCTCCAACGGCAACGTTGGGGCTTTCGTCCGCGGGCTTCTCGCGACGGGGTACGAAGTGGGGGAGATCTTTTTCCTCACGGAGGAGCGGCAGGAAGCGGTGAAGCTGGTCCTCCAGGCCACCCTCCGGCATCCCTCCGCGGGTCCCGTGGCGACCCCTGCCCCCTCCCGGGCCTTGGAGCAGAGGCCGGCGAGTGAGACGGTGTAGGCGATGACCCCCCGTCTCCTCCGGGCCCTCGACGTCCTCGTGGGCACCCGACTCGATGTATTCGACAACATCGACCGGGTCGGGGCCGACGGTTCGGTCGTCCCCGGGACGGTGACCGTGAACCTCTCCGGTCCCGTGAACCAGCCGGTGAAGAACCGGCTCGGTTACGAGGGCGGGGAGCTCACCCTCACCCACGTCCCGCAGGCCCCAAGGCCCCCCCACGCCGCCGGCTGACCGGCGAGACGGGTTTCTGGGGCACCCGTACATCAGAACAGCCCCACTCTTGACCCCCATTGGATATCTCCGGTGGGGGTTCAAGCGTTTTAGGGATCTTGGGTCAACACACCATACGTTCGTGCCTCTTCCCCCACTTTGTCATTCTGAGTGCAACGAAGAATCTGGGCGATGAAGACAAGGACCAGATCTCTCCTCGCTGACTCGTTCGAGATGACAGGAGGATGGTCGCCCAGATCCTTCACTTCGTTCCCTTCAGGCCTGAGAGCCATCAGGGCCTCGAAGGCAGGATGACACGGCCATCAATAGGTGTTTCTCAGAGGACATCCTTCTTCATTCTTGTCCCTCGGCCGATTGTTCCGCTCCATCCCGTCTTGTCATGGCGGTCCCTAATCGTGGTTTAATCGTTTCAATACTTCCTTCATGTATTACGGCAAATCCATCCACTTCTTCCCGTTGTACCCATGGAGGAACGGGCAACCCTTCGTACAGTCGAAATACATGGGAAAGACAGGAGGTGGCATAGGCCCCTTTGTTTAAGGAAAAGCGGACGACCCACCCCTGCGGAATTTTTTCCCATCGTAGCCCTTCGGGCATAATTTTTGCGGGGATGGTCTTTGTGGATGTTTGTAGATAAGGGTATTGCGCCATGGCTTCCATAAATGACAGCGTTCCTTCTTCTGCCATCATGTCGCGATACTCCATCAATGGTCCGTTTGGAGAAAAGGGGAGAGGAATCTCGGCTGGAATCGGTGCGCCTGTTTGCACGAGGTGGGAAAGATATCGGTTGATGAGCCACGAGCTATACGCATTTACCAGCATTTTTATTTCATCTTTGATGAGAGACATGGCGTAACGTGTCTTTTTTGGTTCTACGATGAGCGCACGCAGCATGGTTAACTCATCACGCATGGTGAAAGGAAAGTGCTGCGCGATCTCGAGCATCGCTTGCCAGTTGCCAAAACATTCGTTCATCGCCAAACGCAAGTCACGGTAGAGCGGCAGGTCCAAGGACCCTGGTTCACACATAAACGATCGTATCGCACCTTCGACATCATTCTGCAAAATCAATTTTCCTTGGATGTGTGAGTTCAAGCGTGGACCGAATCGTTGCGGGCCAAAGAAATTCAAGAATCCATGTTGGGCGAGAGCCTGCATGGCGGTGTCGATGGGTGCGTCGCTTTGGCAGCGAATCGTGAGGGTGAAACGGTTCCCTTTGAGGTTGCCGGGTTGGAGAACGCCATTTCCGTAACGGACGGGACGCAGAAACAGGCGTTTGCTTTCGACGGCCTCGGCTTGTTCTTTTGTCACGCCGCGTAATGTGACGCGCTGGCTTGTGACGGCGACCGCATCTTTCATTCCCGCATAGCCGATGCGTTGACTATCTAGGCCTAACAGATGTTGAAGGTCAGCGACCGCATGCGGTCCGGACAAATTCGCCTTTATGAGATCGGCCCAGAGCGTTCGCGTATCTTCTATGGAAGGATCGAAGGGTTCTGCCTGAAGAATCTCAACCACGTGGCCATCCGGTAAAATTTCTTCAACAATAAAGTCTTGAGGAAAAAGACGGAGGTATCCTTCTGGGCGATCGGGAGATAAAAACGTGACGCCAATTTTTTGTAACACGAGATTCGGATCGGGTAATGCATCCCGATCGACACGTTCTGGCTGTTTGGCACGCACGGCGACGACGAGCTGTTGTTCTGATGCCTGCATGTCGGACACGAGGGAGGGGGGAGTCATGGCGTTCAGTCTTATTTCATGAGGTGATGATCGTAGGATACATCGGAAGAAGCAGCTAGCCAAAATGTTCCAAATCCCTTACTCTCTTTTTTATGTTGTCGGAACTTCAACAACGCGCAGACGCGCTGCGTGTCAAGATCGATGAGGCGTGGCAATTGTTGGCATTGGATACGGTGAAACAGGAGGTAGCGGCTCTTGAGGTAGAAACAAGCGCAGCAGACTTTTGGTCTGATCCAGATCGCGCCAAAACAGAATTGCAGAAGCTTTCGGACCTACGGAAAGAATATGATGGGTGGAATGTGATGCGTATTTCTGTGGTTGATAGTGAGGAAATGTTGCGACTTGCAAAAGAAGATCAGGATCTCTCTATCGTTCCAGACGTGGAAACAAAATTAAAAGAACTTGAAGCAGAGTATCTTCGACGGGAGTTCTCGTTGCTGTTCAATGGCGATCATGACGCAAAGAATGCGATCTTCTCCGTTCATGCCGGAGCGGGAGGAACGGATGCCCAGGATTGGGCAGAAATGCTGTTACGGATGTTCCTACGTTATGCCGAACACAGGGGGTGGCAAACGCGGTTGCTGGACGAGTCGCGTGGGGGAGAAGCGGGCATTAAGTCGGCAACGGTGGAAGTGATCGGGCGTTACGCCTATGGTCATCTCAAGGGAGAGCACGGCGTCCATCGTCTCGTTCGACAATCACCCTTTAACGCGGATGCGCTACGTCAAACATCGTTTGCCTTGATGGAGGTCATCCCAGAAATTGACGAAGATGTCTCCGTCGATATCAAGCCTGAAGACTTACGTATTGATACGTTCATGAGTGGAGGAAAGGGCGGGCAATCCGTGAACACGACCTACTCCGCCGTGCGCATCGTTCACCTACCCACGAAGATTACCGTATCATGCCAGAACGAACGGTCACAGACGCAGAATCGAGAGATGGCGATGAAGATTTTGAAATCAAAGCTGGTTCAGATCCGAGAAGAGGAGCTGCAGAAAGAAAAACAAAAATTGCGAGGAGAGTATCAGAGTGCGGAATGGGGGAATCAGATCCGTTCTTATGTCCTCCATCCCTATAAGATGGTGAAGGATCATCGCACGAGCGTTGAAACATCTGATCCGGAGAAAGTATTAAATGGTGATCTCGATGCGTTTATCGAAGGGTATCTTCGCTGGCAAGCGAAAGGACGAGATGTACGCGCGGAGTTGAATGAAGATTAACACCAAGAACGTGCAGAACGAGCAAGGAGCCGGATATATATGTCAAAAACAATGTTGACGAACAAACAAGAGGTGCAGCGTGCGGTAAAGGCGTTATACGCCGGAGGCGTGATCGCCTTTCCCACCGAGACGGTATATGGCTTGGGGTGTGATCCGAGAAATCGCGCAGCGGTGCATCGTGTCTTTCGGTTGAAGGGTCGTGATCCGAGTAAACCTCTCTTACTCGTCGCTTCTTCATTCGCGCAGGTTCGAAGCGTTGCCGTTCTCAAGGGCCAAGCACTTCTTTTGGCAAAACGGTATTGGCCAGGGCCGTTGACACTTGCGCTTCCCTTAAAGAGACCCTCGCTTCTTGTGGCAGGTGTTGCGGTAAAAGGTGAGGTGTCCGTGCGTTTTTCTTCTTCTAAAACCGTCCAAGCACTTACGGGGCGATTTGGTTTTCCGATCGTCGCCACTTCGGCGAATCCTTCAGGGGCCAGTGAGTCGCATTCACGAAAAGATGTTGTGAGCTACTTTGGTGAACGATTGGACGCAATCGTGGATGGTGGCCGCCTACCCATCCGTAAGTCATCAACAGTCCTGCGTGTTCGGGAGGATGAATGTTGTGAAGTAATACGCGAATGGGCGATCCGTCTTCCAAAAAAGGATCGACAGACTCTTTCCCTATGATGCCCCCTTCTGAAATAAAACAGATTCTTTCTCGCTGGAATGGCCGTGCCAATAAAGCCCTCGGCCAGAATTTTCTTGTTGACCCTACGGTTCTAAAGGCGATTTTGCAGTCTGCGCATGTACAGCCTGGGGAACATGTCTTGGAAGTTGGTCCTGGTCTCGGCGTTCTCACGCGAGCTCTCTTGGATGCCGGGGCACAGGTGACGGCGATTGAACAAGATCGTCGCTTCGTAGAATTTTTATCCGGTCCAGATGCGGGTTTTGCATCTTCACGACGTCCAGAGGTCGTTCACGGAGATGCGGCCGTGGTCCATTGGCACACAATCGTGGGTGATCGTCCCTGGAAGTTTGTGTCTAATCTTCCCTATAGCATCACTTCGCTGGCCTTACGCAAAGCGCTTTGGGCCCCACGTCCTCCAGAGAAGCTGGTTGTGTTGGTGCAGCGAGAGGTTGCGGAGCGTGCCATCGCGAAAGATGGAAAGACATCGCTATTATCCTTGATGGTTGCTTTTGCATCTTCCTCTGCGCGGATTGTGAAGCGCGTTCCAGCAGGAGCATTCTACCCTCCTCCAAAAGTTGAGTCGGCTATCTTGGAAGTGATCCCACAAACCTGGAGCGATCGTGAAGTACGGTGGGGTGTGCATCCAGAAAAGATCATGGAATGGGCGCGCCTTGGGTTTGCTCACCCACGTAAACTGTTGGCATCAAATCTTGGGTTGAAGACGGGGGAGCGAGCGATCTCGTCATTAGAAGAAGTGGGTTTAAATGCCAAAGCGCGAGCGGAAGATCTTTCTCCTGAGGAATGGGCGATGCTGGCACGTCGATTGTCCTAATAGACCTGTTGCTGTATAAGCTCCAGCCCAAAACGTCATATTTGATCAAACCCTAGGGAAAATATTTTTGGCTTAGCTTAGGCTAAACAAAAAATATTTTCCCGTCGGTTTTGTCTCAAATCTGCCATTTTGGATCAAGAAGCTTATATAGCAACAGGTCTAATGTATTTACAAATTTTCTCTTTTCTCCCATGATCTGAATGGAGGTTGTTTTTATGGCCGAAAAGAAGAAGTTTGATGGAACGCTGATGGGAGGGGCTGGAGCATATGATCGCATTCAAGCCAATCCCGCGTCCGAGGTGATCCCCATCATTCCTGGGGCAAGCCTCCAGGGAACAACGCAGGTTCCCCAGAGCGTCCCCCCCGCCGTGGACGATGAGACGACTCGTCGCAGCACCGTCCCGGCACGCTCCACTCAGCCGCTCGTCCCCATCCAGCCGGTTCAGTCGGCGGGTCGCTTTCGCCGCATGCGTCGTTCCTTCACGGTGGTGAAGGCTAGTCTCACGAGCATCCTCGTGTCTCCCAACCAGGACGACGCTGCCATCGAGGAAGCTCTCAAAGTCGCCGAGCCCGACCTATCGGGGGTCACTCTCTGGTTCCGTCGTTTCATGATGGATCGCTTGCGTCGCGGACTTCTCTGGGCGATCCTCCACGCCTTCCGCAAGTTTTCCACACTACGTTAGTACCTGAACCTCCTTTCTTCTGGAAACTGGAGGTTTTTCTTATCTCTCAGCTTTTTTTGGCATATCCGTTCCCCTTGACAGAGAGGGTGTGCTCCATTAAACTTCGGGCACGTTGTGAATGACGCATGTGGCGTACATCGAGCAGCTTTGACAACAGAAGAGTGACCGTAAAGCAATTATTGTCTATTTCTTGATCCCAACGTTTCACCAGGAGCGTTGTGGGTTTTATTGAGAGTTTGATCCTGGCTCAGGATGAATGCTGGCGGCGTGTCTAAGGCATGCAAGTCGAACGGGTTCATTGCTGTAGCAATACAGTGATGGGCTAGTGGCAAACGGGTGCGTAACACATTGGTAACCTGCCTCGCAGTCGGGCATAAGCCTTCGAAAGGAGGTCTAATTCCACGATGGTCTCCCTCACGTAAAGTGATGGAGTAAAGTCGCAAGACGCTGCGAGAGGGGCCTATGGCCTATCAGCTAGTTGGTGAGGTAACGGCTCACCAAGGCTATGACGG
>CAYHOM010000017.1:0-15395 GCA_964358345.1 uncultured Gammaproteobacteria bacterium | reverse complement strand
AAAGTGTCAGAGTTCAGTTTAGCAAAGTGTATGGGAGGTCGTGGGATTCTATAGGCGGGCTTCTGCGCACGCGTGCTTCTTCAGCATGGCATTCACACGCTCACCGAACGAACCGCTGTAGTTTTATAAAGTGTTGGAAACAATGGTTTGCCCTAGAGAACTTTTACTTGTTCGAAGGTTATAGTATACTTTGCCTAAAGTATGAACACTTCTCCCGAACCCGTATGGAAAAAAGCTGTCCCCATCATATGTACGGCTGTTCTCGGGCTTTATTTTGGCGGACCCCCAATTTTCTCTGCAATAAATGATCTTATTCAAGATTTGTTCTTTAACGATCTTACCCAGTATCGCGCTCCTATACAAAAATGTATTGATCAAAAAACTGCTGCAGCATCCGGGACCAAGGTCTTGGGCTTAGATTATGAATGTGCAATCGATATCGGAGCAGTATTCTACGCTCAGGAACCAGATAGAGCTATTCGATTGTGTAAGAAGTTTTATCCATTACGCTCTGAGGTGGGTGGTAACGATTTTTCTCAAAAATATGAAGACAACCTCCAAACAAGTATTTGTCGCTTCTCTTTGGAGAGTCGTATACATAACGCATCATCTACAGCTCGATAGTTATCACTGATAACGATACTGTCAGCCTACACAATGGACCCACACGTGGGTCATTCCCTCTCGACCGGACATCATATGTCTCATTTTAGGGGTCGCGTCAACTGTTCGTCCACAAGACGCTGACGATGACCCTACGGTATATCCATTTCATGATGGGTACACTTCGACGCACGAGAGGATTTTTTGAACCGAAAGAAACCATGCAACAATTGGCAGCCGGTTATCACCCGACCGCTGTCGAGACCAAGAAAATCAAAAAACGCCAAGTTTATTGGTGTTTCCGGTGGTAGCCCATGTGGGTGCACGGTGGAACGAGCTTGTTTCCGAGCTGGAACGCTGGCATGAATTCGGCAAAGCAAGGGAAATGGCTCAAACATTGGCGTAAACCCTGCGAAGATCGAGCTGATCCCAGACTGCCATAAGGGATTGAAATAGCTTTATCTAACTTAGAAAGGGAGACTTTGGGATTGGTTGATGACTATTCTTGGAATCATGCGGACGCCGCGCGATTTTTCGAGAGTACCGTTTTCGGCACTGGTTTCTAGGTTATTAGGTTTTTAACTAACCTAGCCGCTAGGTTTAGCCAAGTTTTAGGTTCTTAGGTTTTCGTAGACCGCTAGACAAGATTGCGTTACTCGTTCAAAGTTAGGTGCATGGAAACCACTCAAGAACCCCCTACCGGAGTTACCGTCCCCGATGCGATCGCTCCTGAGGATGAGGTCACACAAATCCAATCCATTCGAAAAAAGGACTTGTTACTTTTAGGAATGCCGGAGATTACCCGAAAGGAGGCGATGGAGATCCACGAGCTCCTCCTGGATAAGAAAACTGACGAGCTCGATGTCATTCTACAAACCTTTGGTGGAGACATCGATGCAGCATTTTTTATCACAAAGTTACTTCGACAGCATGCCATAAAAGTTAACATTCTCGTTCCGGCATACGCAAAAAGTGCAGGAACGCTAATCTGTCTGGGTGCAGATAAATTAGTTATGAATGAACTTTCTGAACTCGGCCCATTGGATTCACAAGTTCAGGAAAAGCAGGAGGGTGATGCCGATCATTACAAATCTGCGCTCGAGGAATTTAAAGCGTTGGAACAAGTACAGCGACATGCGCTAGAAAGCGTTGATACAACGATTCGCATTTTTGCAACTCGATCAAGTCTTAAGCTTTCTGAAGCAATGCGCTTGGCGATAGATTTTGTATCGAAGACCGTCGGTCAGATGTATATGCAAATTGATCCTAAGACCATCGGTAAATTCGCACGAGCACTCGAAGTTGGGGAGGCCTATGGGAAACGGGTACTAGTCGAATACCGACACATCAATGAAAATGCGGCGGCAGAAATCGTAAGTCGTCTCGTGTATGGTTATCCATCACATGGTTTTATTATCGACTTAGAAGAGTTGAAAAAAATTGGAATCGATGCAGAGCTGATGGATAAGAATGTCTGTAAAATGGCGCAAAAAATTCTTCCTCCATATCAGAACAATCGAGTGATTCGATACATCCCCTTCCAATCTAATGGCGAAGCTGTCACGATATAAATATATGTGGAGCTCATTTTCCAATACACAGGTCGCTTTTCTGTCTAGCGCACACTTGACGGAAGAAATTTTGGTGTCAAAGAGAAACGTTAAAGCAGCAATTGATGCGAAAAATAGCGAATCTAAATTTGAAAGAGTAAGGATCAAAAGGCTGCCACGCATTGAAAAGAACGGAACCGAAAGTGATGCGCTTATTTTGAAAAAATAAATTTAGCCAGGTACATTCATAGTAGCCCAAGTAGTTATATCTTTTATTGGCTAGTCGAACTATTGAATTTAAAGCTACCAAAAAAGTTATCAGTCTCTGTTTCTTTATAGCTCGAAATAGTTTGTCCTAAAATAATGTGGTACGCGAGTCTCTCCTTCATGGTAATGATTCCGTCGATTCGATTGTCACCGTCTTCAACCTGATACCGCAACGCTTGTTTTTCGTTGAAGGTCGTAAATTCTGATGAGATCAATTTCAGATTAAGTTCTTTGACGTTTAGCATGCCGTTAAGCAGACCTTCCAATCCACCTTTTACATCAAATCCTTTTTTTGATTCGTCCACCGCTGGATTACTGTACTTGTAAACATAGACTATATAACTACTATCACCATCTACCGCTGAGTATGTGATAGATGCGACATCACCGACTTTTTCGCTGATAGTCTGGTTTTCTTCAGATCTCGCAGGCTGTTTTGGAAAATTAATCTCAAAGCCGTCTTCTACAGAAACGAAATGGAATGGGCTATCCGATACCGTTTGCTCTATTTTTTGTGAAGGTGGCATGTTTTCATCTGGCTTCATAAGCTGCCATCCAATTAAAACCACTAGACCTATCACGGCCACCGCGCCCACTTTTTTAAGCGTCCCCCAAAAATTTTTGTTTACTTTTTCGGCTATCTCGGCCTCACTTTTTCCATCAACCACAGTCGCACCACTTTCAATTTTCTTCATTCTTGAATTCTCAACGAATGCCATTATGATTGCGATTGGGAACGCAATATTTAGTGCCGCCCCAATCCCCGCACCAATGCCTCCAGCTAGAACGGCAGCCGTTGGACCAAGATATTTAAAAATACTCACGAGTATGTACCAAATTCCTCCTATATCTGAACTGCCGCCAGCAGTAGATGGAATCAACCCTTTTGAAAGAAGATTGATGATCCCGAGGATAATCACCGCCCAACAAATCGAATACCATCTTTGATGTTTTTTAAGCAGCTCCTCTCTTGTCATAGTTATTTTGTATAGTCGAATTTAACCTCGACGAGTACTGATAATATGCGCTTTGCGTAGCAAAACGTCAAAAACAAGTAAGCTTGCCAAAACTTAAGAAGTAAGCAAACAAATGGGCTGCATGAAGCCCTTTTTTGTTACCTGTGTGAATAACGTCGACTTTTCGCGTAAGCCGTTGGATAGGCTTGCCCCATGCTCACCTTGGAGCAATGCCGCCGTATCGATCCCGACCTCGCCAATCTCCCCGACGATGAGCTTTTGGCGTTACGCGACAAACTCTACGCTGTTGCGAACACAGCTTTGGACTCTCTTGGCCGTCACGAAGCCTCAAAATTGGCCCACACGCCCGTTCTTCTCCCCGAAGGTGGCAAAGCTGCGTAACTGATCCGCTATGCCTGAAGCGAGCCTCAAAGCGTGCATTATTTATTGCCGCGTATCGTCCAAAGAACAGGTCGAAGGTACAAGTCTGGAGAATCAGGAGCGACTTTGTAGGGAGTATGCGACTAGAAATGGATTGAACATACTCAAAGTCTTCGTTGAAATGGGCGAATCCGCCAAAACGGCAGATCGAACGGAGTTCACAAAGGCGATTGCATTTTGTACCCAGAAGAAGGGGCGTGTTTATCAGTTCATTGTCTACAAAATTGATCGCTTTGCTCGAAACCAAGACGATCACGTTGTGGTTCGGAGCCTGCTCAAACGTGTCGGAACAGAACTCCGATCCGCCACGGAAACATTCGATGAAAGCGCGATGGGGAGAGCGATGGAGGGGGATGTTGTCGGTATTTGCCGAGTTCGATAACAACAATCGCCGTGAACGCTGTAAAAGTGGGATGCAGGCTCTCGTGCGTGAGGGTATTTGGTGCTGGGCACCGCCACTCGGCTACTACAAACCAACTACAGGCAAAAAAACCAACATCGTGCCGGAGCCTGATCGTGCACCGCTCATTCGTTTAGCCTTTGAGATCTACGCAAAAGGTACCCATACATTCAAAGAACTTGGCCTATTTTTAGGCGAACGTGGCTTGCGTACCCGTGAGGGCAAGCTCCCCTTTCAGCAGATGCTTGAGAAGATCATCACAAACCCCGTCTACTGTGGTCGAATCGAGGCGTTCGGAGAAAGCGTTAAGGGTGACTTCGAACCGATCATCGATGAGGCGTTATTCGCTCGATGCCAAGCCGTTAAACGAGGCATCCATACGCATGGCAAACCAAGACATTTCAACAATCCAGAATTCCCCTTGCGCCGGTTCGTTGTCTGCCTTCACTGTCATCAACCACTCACTGGCAGCTACGCGCGTGGACATAAGGGGAAGCGCTATCCCTATTATCATCACGGAAGCAAGAAATGCGCCCACGCCAAGTCCATGCAGAAGGGTGCATTTGAACAGAAGTTCGTTGAGCTCTTGGAAACCATCGAACCGGCTGCCAAATACGAGAAACTGTTCAAAGCTGTCGTGCTTGATGCATGGCAGGATCGCTACAAGAAGTTTGATGAGACAAATGCTCGTGTTCGTCGGGATATTGAGAAACTCGAGCAGGAACGTCAGACCATCTTCGATTTTCACCGCCACGGGAAATACACCGATGACGAATTCGTGACCCAAAAGAAGTTGGTCAACGAGCGTATCGAACAGAAACGCCTACTGCTCCAAGATGCGCGGCAAAAGGAGTTGGATATGGAAAAGGCTCTCAACTATTGTTTTCATTTCATCCGCAACGCTTCCAAGGTTTGGATGGATTTAGCGGACGACTATGAGGCTCGGATCAACCTCCAGCATTTGATTTTCGCAAAACCGGTCATGTTCGATGGTAATTCTTTTGGAACCCCCGAATTGTCGCTTGTCTTTGCACAAAAAGACTCCTCCGGTGTGGAGAAGTCTCTTTTGGTAGCCCCTAGGGGAATCGCTCTCGCTAAACGCTCGAGTCCTGGGCTCGGACAGGTGAACACGCACCGCGTGTTCTATCCTCGCCCGTTCGATTCCCTATCTGAACACACCAACATAAACACCACCGATGAGGTGGTGTTTATGTTGGTAGACCAAGTGGGAAAATGTTGGAACCCCTTGGTCTTAGAGCTGCAACAGTGGTTAGCTTTCGGAAAAGAAGTAGAAAGAGAAAGGATTTTGGCTTAAAACTGGGCATGTGGCGATGTGATCCAACCTCCCAAGGAGGAATAAAACCATCTCAACCTGAGTAAGAGGGTACGGTTGTCCCGGCGTCCCGAAGGGCGCGAGCCGGGACAACCGTACCCGACTCACTACTTATTATGCTATGATTCCATCATTATGAATATACACATTCGGTCACTATTTCTTGGGCTAAGCCTCCTTGTTGGAGCGCTAATACTTACGCAACCAGTATCCGCAGCAACAACATTTTATCGAGGATTCGCATTGGGTTCGACGGAACAGTTTAATGCGGGCGGTTACAGACCTACAAATGCCATAATCATCAGTGGGAAAAAACGTGCGATAAAAAAAGAGTTCGCGGATCTGTTAACCGATTTAGGAGGAATGTACCAAACATTCGTTCCACGAGATGCTTCCATGAGAAATGTGGTGTATCTTAGCACTAATCATCTAAGGGGTCTTGGGAACGGACAAAAGGGAGTGTTCCTTGTATGGAAGTACAATTTTGATACAGGAGCTTATAGCAGGGTGTTTTCGCTGCAATACAATCCAACGGATACCCCGATGGGATATAGTATTCTTGGAAACGAAGGGGCGAAACTTATCGTGCTAAAAAATATCGATGGGCCTTACTGCGAACGCGACACAGCAAATCTGTCGAGTGCCTTCTTAAAAACATTGGATTTACGTAACTTAGCAAAAGGATTGCAGGGATATACACCGTCTCAATCTATGCAGGCTATCTTTCGAGCATTGCCTGAGTGTGGTTGGGTAGATAGGACTCCGCCTGTTCCACCAAGCGCTCCAAATGCAGTATTATCAACAAATGTTCATGTTCTGGAACATTCTCGTGCTTCGACTCGTATGACAATCGAGGCCAATCTTTCTGGAATGCCAACGAGCATGACATCCTTAGAGGGCACACAGCTAATGATTTTTGAAAATGCTTCGGGTACGGTGCCCCACCTGTCTGAGGGTGTATTTAACACTGCACTTAAAACCTGCATCGGAGTTTCAAGTTGTTCCGTAGAACGTGAAACAAATACAGTTTATTCAGACATCAGTTACTACACGACTCTCTCTTACTCTGCCACCGGACAAATAATCTTGACTTCACCGATTCGTTCGGTACGGGATGCTAACTAAGGGATGAGAGGGCTGCAATCTCTCAAAAGAAACATAAGTCACCCCACAGATTTTGCGGGGTGACTTATTTTAAGCTTAAACTGCTAAAATCAGTTTATACATGTCTGTCTCAAATCCCAACAAAGTAAACCAATACAAGCCAGACCTCCGCCAGAAGCTCTGTTGGGATTTTTATATTGATCCCGCCTCTCCAACGTTCTCAAATGCCAAGCGATCAGCAATAAGAGCGGGTTATGACGATTCGTACGCGGAACACATAAAACAGTCAGTTTGGTTCTGCGGTAAGCTACGGCGTTTCACAATGAGGAACACAGCAGAAATGGCTTTGGATGAAATCCTGAGCATCCCCATCCGCATAGAAACGGGTGACGCGGGGTCTCCTGCCACGGTTCTCACCGACACAGCCCTAATCAAGATCAAACAAGATGTGGCGAAGTTCGTTGTTGAGCGACTTTGCCCCGAGAGCTGGTCACTCCGAAAGGAGATAGGGACGCGAGCAAACGCTGGAAGTCCGATCGTAGATCCAGCAAGAAAAGCAATGGCCGACAAGCTTCTCGACGAACATTTCAAGCAGAAACATTGCGAGTGCTGCTCAAATAAACAATCCTTTGTCGTAGAGAGGGTTTGAAAAGATTGACGGTCGATTCTCAACGTAGTAGCTTTGAATCATCCGTTAGCCTTGAAGTCTAAGCGCTTCATAAATACGGCTCTGCACAGGAGTGTCGAACGACCTCCCAACTTGATAACCCGCAAACGCGTGTATCAACCAAAAAAACATCTCGTTTTATCCTAAGCCAGAGCGATAGCTAATGACCCAGTCAAAACAACCGAAACGGTAATGCTGGGACTGTTTCAAAAAATTGAGGAATGAGTTTTTCTCGTTCGCAAGTTTTTTGATCCAGTCCCCTTCGTTAGGGCTTATTTCCCTAATGGCGGTGAATATCAAACAAAGCGAGAAAAACTCTCGCTTTGTTTGTTTTTCGTTGAAACAAGTCATTTACCCGTTTCAAAATGCTCACTTTGGATCAAATCCGAAAACTGGATCCAAACCTTGCTGATGTACCAGACAAGGAGCTTTTAATGATCGTTGAACGTCTCTACGGAGTAGCAAATATCGCATTGGATGTTTGGCAAGAAAAAGGGGGTTCCAAAATCCCCTTTGGTCACCTCCTCAAAGCATGAAATGCCAAGTATCATGCCAACTATGACTTCTTTTGAGAAACCATCGATAGCTACCCCAAGATCCTTGATTAAGCATCTCACAGATACAAGCCCAAAGAGGTGTGTAATATATTGTCGTGTCTCTTCTTGGGAGCAGGTAGCTAACACCAGCCTTGAACATCAAGAGAAGATCTGTCGTGACTTCGCGGCTCGAAATGGGTGGGTGTTGGCGACAGAACCCTTCATTGAAGAGGGCGAATCGGCAAAAACCGCTGATCGCACGCAGCTTTCAAAAGCCATCAACTTTTGCACAGATAAGAAAAATAAAGTCGATCTTTTTCTGGTTTATAAGGTAGATCGTTTCGCTCGCAACGCAGAAGATCACTACGCAGTTCGTGGTATCCTCCGACGTTCCGGTGTAGAGCTACGATCAGCAACGGAGCAGTTTGATGACTCCCCTATGGGCAAGGCTATGGAGGGAGTAGCCGCTGTGTTCGCTGAATGGGACAACAATACCCGTAGCGTACGTTCCAAGGATGGAATGGTAAAACGTGTCAGAGAAGGCATGTGGGTCTGGGCTCCGCCGCTTGGATTTTACAAACCAATGAAAGGAAAAAGCACGAATATCCATCCCGAACCGGAACGTGCGCCATATCTTTTGACGGTTTTTGAGGAGTACTCAAAAGGAATGCACACCTACCGCTCGCTCTCAGAGTGGATTGGCGATCGTGGTCTACGAACGAAGGCGGGAAAGATGCCTTCTCCTCAGCTAATCGAAAAGATTTTAAGAAATCCTGTTTATTGCGGTCGGATTGAAGCCTTCGGCGAAATCAACAAAGGTACTTTTGCACCCATTGTTTCAGAAAGCTTATTTGATCTATGTCAAAATGTTGGCTCAAAGGGAGCCGTGCAGGCACGCTCAACCAACAACCCCCTATTTCCTTTAAGAAGTTCGTTACGTGTAGCGACTGCGGCCAAATGCTCACGGGGAGCAGATCAACTGATAAACATGGCCGCAAACACGCCTACTATCACCATGGCGCAAAGAAATGCTCCATCAGCCGATCCATACCCAGAGCGGCCTTTGAGCAACAATTTATCGAGCTGTTGGATGATATTGCCCCAGACGAGCAATACGAGAAGCTTTTTAAGGCTGTTGTTTTGGATGCGTGGCAGGATCGTTATAAAAAGTTTGATGAGGCAAATACTCGCGTGCGAGGAGACATTGAAAAACTGGAACAAGATCGTCAAAAAGTTTTTGATTGTCACCGACAGGGAAAATACGACGATAATGAGTTTTTGGAACAAAAGAACTTCATCAATCAACGCATCCAAGAAAAGAAGCTCTTGCTCCAAGACACGAACACCAAAGAGATTGAAATGGAGCGGGCATTGGATTACGCTTTTTACTTTATTCGAAACGCTTCAAAGATCTGGTTAGAATCCACTTACGAGCGCCGAATCGGTCTTCAAAAACTTATTTTTACCAAACCTATATCGTTCGACGGAAAAAACTTTGGAACCCCCGAATTATCGCTTGTCTATCAACAGAAAAAGACTCCATTTCTGGAATCTTCTCCTTTGGTAGCCCCTAGGGGAATCGAACCCCTATTTTCCCCGTGAGAGGGGGATGTCCTAGCCATTAAACGAAGAGGCCGTATATGTTCCATTTTTCAAACCCTGACGGATCTTGCCAGACTTTTTGATCTGATGCTCTCGATGTAATGCTTCAGTTATGGTTTTGCCATAATTATGCTCGACCAATCTTCTCTCTGGATCAGAAGATGAGCCAATGTACAGCTTCCCTGTCGGGATGCTTTGTAGAACGTAAACGAAATACATGTGACGATGATTGTCTCCGGCGTAGCCGGACCCTTAAACGAAGAGGCCCCGTTTCTTATTTTCTCTTCCACGCATCTTCTTGACGAACGAGCAGCTCGGCGGCACGGTCAGGTTCCGCCATCAATTCTTTGATGACGCGTTCCATACGAACACCTTTTGCGTCAATCGTTCCTTGTGACGCTTTGGCAAGAATGACATCCCCTGGCTTTATCCAGGCTTGAATAAACCGTCCCGCTTCGGGCGTATCGTCAAACATCTTGATGCGATCTTTTGATAGCCCATTTGCGCATGCCCCTTCTACCATCGCGTGCGCGAATATACCACAAGGAACAAAAAGGTCAATGGATGATTTCGCGACTTCGGCCCCGATCAAGCGATGCATCGCATACGATGTCTCTCCCAATTCACGCATCTCCCCCACACACACAATACGACGTTGATGAGGGTCAAGCGAAAGGGACGCAAGATCGTGGATGGCTGACAAAATGGCGACCGGGGAAGCATTGTAGGTATCATCAAATAACGTTGTAAACTTGATCCCCGGAATAATGCGCGCACGCCCTGGGAGGGGACGAAAATGGTTCTGTAGACGCTGCACATCTTCTTGAGAAAGATCAAGTGCTTCCCCGACCGTCAAAGCAGCCACCATCGCATAGGCGATGGATCGTCCAAACACACCGGGGATCATTAGGTGCTCACGCATCTGCATACGTTCATATTGGATCTCCATGCCTGTCGGCACCTGACCATGAGTGCTTGATTCCGTAACGATACGTGTTTGGGTCAAACGAATGGCGGTCGCATCTGCCTCTCCATACGTAAGAACATGCGCATGGGTCATATGTCGCATCACAAACACACGCGCATCATCAGCGTTTAACACCACCGTTCCCCCCGTATCAACCGCTTGTACGAGGGCGGCCTTTTCTGCAGCAACCGCATCAATCGATGGATAGTTTGCCGCATGGACAGGGGTGAGCGTTCCATACCCCGGAGTGACACCTGTGACGATCGCCAAGTCCGGCTTGGCAATGTTGGTGGCATAAGCGATATCTCCCGGCTTGTCTGCACCCATTTCAAAAATGAATGTCCGGATGTGTGTTGAACGAAACCCGCACGACGTTATCCACGCTGTCCAAAGGAGCCTCACCCAACCAACGATTGACCGCCCCGGAGCAGGATGACCGAATACGGTCAAGGGAATACCTAATTCATTATTATAGCTCTTCGCGGAGACACGGACATGGGAAGCGGGATCATGCGCCTGGAGCAGGGCGGCGACCGCTTCTTTGGTTGACGATTTTCCCACCGAACCAGTGATACCGATGATAAAGGGTCTCTCACGTTTCAAGGTTTTCTGAGCGGCATATCCAAGCCACGATACAAGAAAAGAGGTCAGAGACATAGGTACGTTTGAGCATAGTCCTTCTGTCCATGACTGACAATGTATCGACCGTTTAACGTGTCGACGATGGAGCGGCTGAAGTCACGACGGGTAAGGCCGGCGGTGAAGGACGTTTTATGATTGGACGCTCCGGAGGGACCTGCATGTAACTCAGCAAAAACTTCGCTAGCTCCCCAAAGACAGGTGCCGCGGAAGACTCCGCATACTGCACCGTCTTTGGACGATCGATTTTTACCAACATCACGAATGCTGGGTGATCCGCCGGCGCATAGCCCGCGAATGACCCGATGGTTTGATCCTGTAGATACCCCTGACCGTTGGGATTAGGGATCTGCGCCGTCCCTGTTTTTCCGGCTACATAATACCCCGGTACCCCCGCTTGTTTTCCGTGGCCATTTTCGATCACATTTACCATCATGGCTGAGACAAGACGTGACGTGCGCGTACTCACTACTTGCGCAACGATCTCTGGCTTTTTTATCTCGCGATGACCATCGGCATAATGGATCTCGCTAACAAGATGCGGTCGCATGAGCTGACCACCATTTGCCAATGCCAGATAGGCAGCGGTCATTTGGATAGGAGTCACGGTAATGCCCTGACCGAAGGATGCTGTAGCGAAAAAGATCCTTCCTTTGCGTTCAAGCGCAGCGATATTTCCCTTTACTTCTGTATGCAAGGGAATATGTGTTTTTTCACCAAACCCAAACTTTTTGACATATGTACGAAACGTCTCCTGTCCCAATAAGCGCTGGACGAAGATCGTTCCTGTATTCAAAGATTTTTCCAAAACCTGGGTCATGGTTTGCAAACCATGCGTTTCTTTGTCGGCATTACGGATCGTGAATCCATCAATGCTCTCTGATCCTGGATCGGTGTAGGTGCTTTGCGGACTGATCTTCCCCTCTTCCAAACCGGCGGCCATGGTAAACGGTTTAAAAATAGATCCCGGCTCGTACTGATAGAAAATCGTTGGATTATTATAAATACCCACATCATCGACATAACGAAACTCGCCTGGAGCAAAATCCGGTGCACTACACATCGCCAAGACACCCCCCGTCTTCGCATCTAGGATAATCACCGATCCACTCTCCGCTTGGAAGCGCTCCACCGCCGCCTGAATCTTTGTACATGCTTGATACTGGATGGTTCGGTCAATCGTCAGAACCATCGATGCACCATTTTCGGCATGTTTGATATCCGCAGAACCAATGGTCAGGCGTCGTCCAGCGGCATCTTTTTCCGCTATCAAGGACCCCTCTTTCCCTGCTAAGGTATCTTGAAAATACCCCTCTAGTCCATATTTCCCGACTCTCTTTCCTTGTTCATTGACGGTAGTGAACCCTACTAATTGGCCACTCATCGCACGCTCGGGATATAACCGTACCAACCCTTGCACAATCCCTATTCCTGGGAGTTTTTGATCCCGTACCCGATAGGCAACATCCATGCTCACATCACGTGCGATAACCATATAGGTCGCCGTTGGCGAGGTGAACCGCGCGACCAATTCTTCTGTTGGAAGTTGGAGGATGCCTGATATAATCACTGCCGTTGAACTGGCACCCTGCTTCATCTGTCGGGGAATGGCGTAGATTTGCCAGGCATCTCGATCTTTCGCCACCGGATGAAGGGATCCATCAAAGCGATCACGCACATAGATGGTACCACGACGTGGAGTAAGCGAGGTTTGAATATCGTGTTGATCTGAAGCCAAGAGTTGATAGGTATGGCGTTCCAACACTTGAAGCTGAAAAAAACGGGCCATGATAACCAACATCCCAAGCAGAAAGAACATCCCTATCCAAACAATACGCCTCTCGGGAGAGGTGACGAGTGAAGGAGATGGGTGACGAGTCACCGAGGCTAAAGAATAGCGTCTCATGAAGCGAGCTTCTGTATTGTCCGCCTACGCCGCACGTCGTACCTCTATACGTTCCAACCCTTCACTCCGTTCTCGACAACGTTCCTCGAAATCCGGCCAATCCCCTACTACTTCCCGCTCTCGTTCTGGAACTGGTTGATCTTGAAAAAGGCAGGCAGTAAAAGGGACCTCGTCAAATGGTTCGCGCTCAAGGTGCAGTCCCGAAGGAAAACCGCGTTCGCGGCGAAATGATCGTTCCGCGACGCGAAAGAGCTTACGAGCTAACCAACGCATATGGCCCGCCTCATCCATCTTTGCTTCATCGAACCGAAAGAACGGATAGTCCTCGTGTACGCGGTCTAATACCGCATAGATATCCTCCTCTCCTTCTCGCGTTTGCCCCATCTGTTTCCCAAGATCGTAGAAACGACGAAGTAATGCGCCCGCATTTTTCTTTTTCGCAAACTTTCGTGCCAATACCAACCAATAGATGCCAAGGTCGATTTGTTTATTGAGAGGGGTGTATTCAAAGGATCGTGCCTTTCCTTCGACCACCATTTTCATCAGACGATAGGAACCACGATTTTTTGCAAGAGGTACCCGATCAAAATAGAGAACTTCACTCCCATAAATTCCCCGGTCTCCTTCGCCTAACGTAATATTTCCGGTCCGGGCCGCACGCATGGCTGCCTCGGTAAATACAAGGCCCTCATGGGTCAGAAAGGCCTGGTTCATATCCATGTCTCGATCAAGCAACAACTGGCGCATATTATCAAAATTTTCCACCATTTCGATCCCTTCAATATCTGCCCCCATCATGAGAGCTCCCCGTTGAATCTCTGTTTTTTCTCCACACCCGACGGCATCCACATCGTTGACCGGCAGCTCAGGAATGATGAGATCCATCGGAGCACCCGCAAAAATCTTGAGGAGTACGCGCGAAGCACCACCCTTATGCATCAGTTGTTCATTGGGAGGGATAATAAACTCATGCCAGGGATGGTCAGCACCAATACGCATGTGCAACACGTTCACCTTCTCACCATTCTCCAAGTGTTTCTCAGACATCTGAAAATGTTCACCATCTTCTAGAATTTGGTCCCAACCGATCTGACGAATCTCGGTCTCTCGATGCTCCAGACGATGCTCTGCCAAATGATCAGCCATGGCATGCAACGCTTCTTGACCAGCGACGGAACGCACGTGATTGGGTTCCAAAGCAGCATCTGTTCGCTCACGCCAGGATGCCTGGTCACGAAGAATATCCAGAACCGGAAGAAGATGCCCCTGAACGAAGGCCTGAACATCTGGCGGCTGCTGATCAAGATTCAGCTTCAAACGAAGCAAGTACCGTGCAACCGACACCCACATGCGTTCCAACGGCTGTCGGTCCAAAATGAACTCAATCTCTTTCAAGATCTTTTTAAAGACGAGCTGTGGATCCGGTTCACCACTTCGTTCATCATACGGAACAATATGCAGGTGGCGTGATAATTCTGACATACATGTAGGTGGATTATACCAAAATCTTGACCAAAGAGATAACCAAAGCCCCCGCATAGTCGCGAGGGCTTACTTCTTTTGATAACCTGTCCTTTCTTTAGGGCAGTTGATAGGCAGCCTCATTGTCCCCCTCATCACTTTCCGTCATTCTCCTGCCGCTGTCAGCGTAAGCTATAACGAACCACTGAGTACCTATAGGACGCGTGTAGGAAAGATCGACTGACAAAGTGCGTGATGCTCCTGGGGCTAATGCGGGAATGTTGTAGACGCGCAATGACGCATCCCCTGATCTACGGGTTTCATCACCAGAGAGGAAAAACCGAACTCTACTTGCCACCGCCGCTCCTTCCCCTTGATTTTCAACGCTCATGGACCCCGTTACACGACAACGATTTTGTCTACGAACGACGGTGCAGACCTGATTCAAATGGTCCCAGACAGGTACAAGATTGGCAGGCGGGCGCGGACGGATAAGGGTCTCCAAACTCGCTTGGTTATTTGCATCTTCCACATCCGACTCGGTTGACTGAACGGATGCCGATGTCAAAAGGGAACCCACGTGATTTGCACGGACGACGACGGTGAGAACGATCTCTTGACCGGAACCAAGGATCCCAAGGGAACAGATAACCCGCGTCCCGCGTCGGCAGGAACCCTGGGGGGTTGTGGCTGACGTAAAGGATCCATTCTGGGGCCTTGGCATGGTCAAACGAACATTAGTTGCGATCCCCGCTCCATGATTAGTGACGGTGACTCGATAGCTTGCCGTTTGTCGCACTTCTACGCTTGGGTACGGGGTCACATAAAGGTCAACCGCAAGATCAGGGTCTGGTGCTGGAATAGGCGTTGGGCTAGGCGCAGGAATCGGAGCGGGCGCGGGAGTAGTTACAGGAACCGGTGTTGGAGTGGGGGTCGGCGATGGTGTAGGGGATGGAGTCGGGG
>CAYHOM010000016.1:0-15426 GCA_964358345.1 uncultured Gammaproteobacteria bacterium | reverse complement strand
CTCGCGAATCACTATTTATTTTTGTGAGCTCTTGATAAATATCGTAGGCCTTATTTTTGATGCGTGTAACGGGCAAATCTGATCGTACAGCAATACGTGCCGCCGATGATGGACGTGCTACGGGTTCTGCTGGAGGGACTCCTCCGGGAATCACTAACTCATCTCCAATAGCCAATGTGTAACGTTGTGTCAGGTGGTTGGTACGCGCAATCTCATCGATGTCCGCTTGAAATTTCTTCGCTAATTTCTCTACGGTGTCACCAGAGCGCACCTTCACTAATAGACCGGAGACAGGTGGAATTTTAAGGGCTAGCCCTGGTTTGATGAAGGCGCGTGATCCGAGGTCATTTGCCCATAAGATGGTTCCAACATTGACGCGGAATTGACGTGCGATCGAGGCGACCGTATCTCCCGCTTCGACGAGGTATGTTTCCGTTTTCGTACGTTCGACACGAACAGCTGGACGAAGGGTGTCTGTTGATTCATTTGGCAGCATGTCTGTTGCGGGTTGATAAGCAATGCTTCCTGGTACCGTCAAATCCGCCAAGATGTCTTCATCTGTGTCGTAGTCATAATCAATGCTCGGCATGCCAATAAGCGTTTCGGCTCCAAGATAGTGGCTATCTTTGGTAAAAGTGTGTTGCTCGGCACTTTCTTCAATGACTTGGTCTGTTTGGTCGCTCACGAGGGAATAGAGCAAGCTGTGCCGTCCAACTTCGGAGGCCGTGGCGTACTTTGCCTGAATTTGGCTGCCTATCGTGACAAATGAGATACCAATCAATGCAGCATGAAAAACGTATCGATTGGTAAAAAGGAGAAAAACGATTCCACGTGCGGAAATCATCCAGTGAGATACGCGTAAATGCAAAATGACAAAAAGTTGGTAGAGGGGGAGCAAGATGAGCCGGACACAGAGGCGAATGAAAGTGGAAGTAATTGGACGTACAAACCGTGCGAAACGGAGGAGGCCAAGGCCAACCATGCGCATACCACGAAGACATGCGAGGGCGATACGTGTTGAAATGTAGGAAAGTTTTGTAGGAATAGTAGGCTTATATTTAGCTGACATTAGCCATTTTTTTCCAGTCCAGCGTGCTTGTCACCTTAGCAGAAATATCCCTCATTGTCTATAGGACGGCTCATTGTCGATACCGAAGGGCTTCAGCCACATGTGGGATGTCAACCACCTCCTTTTCATCAACATCCGCAATGGTCTGAGCTACCTTGAGAAGCCGAAAATAGGAACGGGCTGATAGGTGATGCCTGTCGATAGCGGCGCGGAGGAGCTCTCTACCGGCGTCTGTTACTTGTATAAGACGGCGAACATGGTCGCTGCTGAGCTCGGCATTCATCTGGAGACCAAGCGGTTTCAGGCGGACGGTTTGTCGATCGCGCGCCTTCTGAACCCGGAGACGTATATAAGCACTTGATTCAGCGGGGGTGAGGTCCGTAAGTTCATGCGTCTTCACTTTTGGGACTTCGAGGAAAAGATCCATACGATCCAAGAGCGGTCCGCTTAGGCGTTTTTTATATTTCTGTACTTGGGGGTAAGTGCAGGTACAGGTTTGTTCCTTGTCGGTGAGAAAACCACAAGGACAAGGATTCATGGCGGCCAGCAAGGTAAAACGTGCAGGGAAGAGAGCGCTACCCTGGGCACGACTCACGGTGACATGTCCATCTTCAAGCGGCTGACGCAAGCTCTCGATAACAGGGCGAGCAAATTCGGGAAATTCATCAAGAAAGAGCACGCCACGATGGGCGAGAGAGATCTCGCCGGGGCGTGGTTGGCTCCCGCCTCCCACAAGAGATACGGGGCTGGCACTGTGATGTGGAGCACGAAAGGGGCGTTCCGTAATAGCTCCACCATGAAAGAGAGCGCCGGCGACGGAATGGATCTGTGTGACCTCAAGGGCCTCTTCCGGCGTCATGATGGGCAGGATGGACGGAAAAGCTCTCGATAGAAGAGTTTTTCCTGAACCAGGAGGTCCCTGCATGAGGACGTTGTGGCCTCCAGCCGCGGCAATTTCAAGAGCGCGGCGGGCTTGTTCCTGTCCTCGAATAGCAGAAAAATCGGTTCGAAATGTGGTTGAAGGGGAAGACGTGGGAGGTGCAGATGGTTGGATGGGGAGGGATCTCTGATGGGTAAGATGGTCAATGACGGTGCGTAAGTTTTTTGCAGCCATAATCACCACGCCGTCGACCAATGCCGCCTCCTTCACGTTTGCTTCTGGAAGGATGAGCTCATCCATATGAAGACGTTTGGCAAGGAGAGCGATCGACAAAGCCCCACGAATGGGACGTAAGGTCCCATCGAGGGCTAATTCCCCGGCGAAGAGTCGTGTACGATCTCCTTCGCTAGGGAGATCTCCCCTGGCAGTCAAAATGGCGAGGGCAATGGGAAGATCAAAAGGGGTCCCTGTCTTTTTTAGATCAGCTGGGGCAAGATTTACGATCACCCGCGTCCTCGGGAACTCATGTTCGGCATGCTTCATGGCACTACGAACACGCTCACGCGCCTCTTGAATGGACGTATCGGGTAAGCCGACGATGCAAAATGCGGGCATCCCGGGTGAGATATCAGCCTCTACGGAGACGGAATAGGCTTCGAGTCCAACGATAGCGGCGGTCAGAATGGGAGATGTCATACTCTATACCCCGTTCCATGTTTTTGGTGTTTTGTCTAGGGGATAAGTATTCCCCTGGTCTCTTTCAGCCTTTTCTAGACAAAATCACCTTTCTTTGGTAGAATGCGGCTGTTACTGAATCTTTTTATAGTGTTTCTTTTTTTGTATGATTAAACGTCCTGAACAGCGTGTTGCCGTTTTTATTGATGCGCAAAACATGTATCACTCAGCTAAACATGTGTATAGTGCCCGCGTGAATTTCGCTGCCCTTGTTGGAGCAGCGGTCGAAAATCGTGAAATTATTCGCGCTATCGCCTATGTGGCGAAGTCGAAAACCGGCGAAGAATCGGCTTTTTTTGAAGCCTTGATGCAGAATGGCATAGAATTGAAAATCAAAGATGTCCAAGAGTTTGCCAGCGGACAAAAGAAGGCGGATTGGGATGTGGGAATGACGGTTGATGCCATCGCCATTTCACAACACGTAGATGTCGTTATTCTGGCAACGGGGGATGGCGATTTTGTTCCCTTAGTTGAATATCTCCATGCTCATGGGGTGTTGTGTGAGGTGACCGCGTTTGGCGAGTCCACCAATGCGCGTCTTCGAGAAGTCGCGGATTCTTTTCTAGACCTTTCGTCAGATCCGGACCAATTCTTGATCCGTCCGTATGGGAAACAGGGGGCATCCACCAAGCATGCGGTGACGCCATCAAATGCGATGGATGATATTCCAGATCTGCAGTTAGACCAACCTGCATCACGATCTAGCGGTGTGCGAGGGCGTCGTTCGGCACGGCCCGCTTCCTCGCTGACGGCCAATACGCCCGCTGAAGAGCAGGGAGGTAGTGACAGGAAAATTCGCGTCACGTATTAAGTAGGATTTTTATACAGGCGTGCTGAACATATCTCCTTTGTGTCATTCTGAACGAAGTGAAGAATCTTCTGGTTCGATAGGGAGATCCTTCGCTACGCTCAGGATGACACGGAGCGATATCAGCAAACTTGTAAATCCTCTATTATTCACCTCTATTTACTCGCCCTGAGACGGTGAGTCTGCGCTCGCAGCTTGCGTCTCCGGGGGAGTTCCTTCTATGGCTATCATAAAGCCACAAGAATTTTCGGTTGAGTTTGCTGGTCGTACGCTTACGATCGGTGTTGGACAATTGGCACAGCAGGCAAACGGTTCCTGTACGGTACGTTTCGGCGATACGGTTGCTTTATGTACAGCTACCTTAGGTGAGGTACGTGAAGATGCTGATTTTTTTCCGCTTAGCGTTGATTTTGAAGAACGGATGTATGCCGCCGGTCGTATCAAGGGTTCACGCTTCATCAAGCGTGAGGGCCGACCAACGGATGAGGCGGTTCTTTCTGGACGATTGATTGACCGGGCGATTCGTCCCTTGTTCCCAGAAGCCTTGCGAAACGAGATTGCTGTGGTTGCGACGGTTTTCTCTCATGATCAAGAAAATGATGCGGATATTCCTGGACTCATTGGTGCTTCGTGCGCTCTCATGATTTCCAACATTCCCTGGAATGGTCCTATGGCAGCGGTTCGCGTGGGTCGCAAGGAGGGGAAGTTCGTTCTGATGCCCACCTATCTGGAGACAGATACAGGTGATTTAGACCTGGTTGTTGCCGGGACGCCTGAAAAAACGATCATGGTGGAGGCAGGAGCAAACCGCATTTCTGAGGAAGATCTGTTGGCGGCGATGGAATTTGGATTGAAGCACCTTGAGCCCCTCATCAGCCTTTTGAATCAGGTACGTGCCGCCGTGGGAAAAACGAAAATTGATCCTACCCTCGCTAAAAACGAAGAAGAGGCAACGAGGCGAGCTGAGGTTCAAGTGGTCCAGGACAAAGCGCGAGCCTTTTTGGCCACCTCTGGTGCGACCTTATTCGCTGAACCGTTACGTGGAAAAGCGGATCGTAAAGCAGCCGTTGTTCGCCTAAAAAAGCACTTGGTGGAGCATTTGGGCGAACTGGGGATCAGCAAAGATTTTCGTAAGAAAGCAGAAGACGTAGTGGATGCGTTTGTTGATGCAGAAATTACACGCAAGATTCTTGATGAAAATTGGCGTGCCGATGGACGCGCCCTGGATCAGATTCGCGATCTGGGTTCGTTGGTGGGGGTCATGCCCCGTACGCATGGATCGGGATTATTTCAGCGCGGTTCTACGCAGGTCCTTTCCTCGGTGACTCTTGGTTCCCCTGGCATGGAGCAGACGTTGGATACGATGGAATATCAGATGACGAAGCGCTATTTCCATCACTACAACTTTCCTTCGTATTCCGTGGGAGAAACAAAGGGCAATCGTGGTCCAGGACGACGGGAAATCGGTCACGGTGCTTTGGCGGAACGTGCTCTTATGCCCGTTCTTCCGGATCGTCTCACCTTTCCGTACACCATTCGGGTCGTGTCCGAAGTCCTGGGATCAAATGGGTCGAGCTCCATGGGAGCAACATGCGGCTCAACCCTGGCCCTGATGGACGCGGGAGTGCCTCTTGCGGCTCCGGTTGCAGGGATCGCGATGGGTATGGCGAGCGATGAGGCGACGGGTCGCTATAAAATCCTCACGGATCTCCAAGATTTAGAAGATGGAGCAGGTGGGATGGATTTTAAAATTGCTGGAACACGCGATGGAATTACGGCGATGCAGATGGACACAAAAACGAGGGGTCTTCCTTGGTCTGTCATTCAGCAGACCGTGCAGCAAGCGCGAACAGCTCGCCATCAGATTCTGGACATGATTGAGCAAACGATTCCGGCCCCACGCGCAGAACTGTCTCAGTATGCCCCTCGTATTGAATCATTCCACATCAATCCAGATCGTATTCGTGATGTCATCGGTCCAGGGGGCAAGGTGATCAATGAGATTATCGCAAAGCACAAGGTCCAGATTGATATTGAAGATGATGGACTAGTAATGGTCACATCTGTGAATCCGGAGTCCATGCGCGCTGCCGTGGAGTGGATCCATCAGCTCACGCGTGAAGTCACGGTGGGGGAAACGTTTGAAGGGCCCGTAACGCGTATTTTGGACTTTGGAGCGTTTGTCGAAATTCTCCCAAAGGCGGAGGGGCTGGTACATATTTCTGAAATGGCCCCCTATCGTGTAAACAAGGTCAGCGATATCGTCGCCATTGGGCAGAGGGTCAAGGTTTTGGTGCATGAGATTGATGGCATGGGGCGGGTCAATCTGTCTATGAAGCGTGCTGAAGGAAACGTGTATCCACCTGCACCAGCACCATCGGATGATCGTCAACGACCTACGGGGGGACAGGGGTTTAAACCACGATCACCTCGACCGTAAAGGTGATCGTGAGGAGATGCTTCTCATGACGATTGAGATCTCGCACGATAGTGCCATCATGACGTATGGCCTTGCAAAGGATCCGCGACGCCCGTGGATTCTTGGGTTTATAACATGTTTGTTGGTTGTCCTATTGGTTGTGCTAGGTCTTTTTGTGGGATTGGATCAACAGCTTCCTCAGCCGGCGCATACAGCGTTGCTTGTTTCTCTTATCCCTTCTTCCGTGGAAGAGGGGCTGTCTACCGAGAAACGCGCCTCCCTTCCTCCATTGTGGCGCGAGGTCCTATCGGGCGACTCCCCTTGGCCCGTTCTATTGGGAGCCGTGGCGACAGGTGAGGGTTGGCGCACCTATGCCGTCTTCCCTCGTTGGCGACGTGACACGATGAATCGTCTCGAAAAGTTGATGGGAAGTGGTCTAAAGATGCAATCACGTGGGTTGGTCGTGTTTGTGAGCGATGAGGGGGTTGAACTATCTTCGGTGGGTATGCGTTATCCAAAAGAGGCACATTGGTGGTTTGAACGTGGCTGGATGGCCTTTCATGCCATACCGGAAGAGCTGTTTCCTTCCTTATCAAATCCGTTCAAGGGGTCATTTAAGGGGTACGTGAAGGGACATGTGTGGGTGACGAACATACCCGTTCGCGAACCGCCACCATCCGTCGTTTTACAGAAAACGGATATCAGCCTCTTCATTTCTCCGTCTACAAACACTTCTTGGCAACCATGGATGCGTTTTGTGCTTCCCCTAGGAGATCGGCCAGAAGTGTTCGGGGGAATGCCTATCCAGCGTCTGGACGCTTCTCTACAGGAAAATGGAGGAGTGGATGGCATGACGGTCCAGTTCGCTTCTGATCTTACGAAAGAACAGGCCCGTCAGCTGTTAGGTAGTTTTGGGATAGTTTCCAAGCACGTGGTTCAAATTGGTGACGGGACGTTGGCCATCGAACAGTACCTCCTAGATCCTTCTCATGACGATACGCTATTCGGCATCCATCGGTCCCCCCGTTTTCCCTATGTAGAGATCTCTCCAAAGATGTTGCGTATAGGAACTTCCACGCATTCGCTCGTCGCTGCCCCCTCCGTTTGTGGTGCCTCTCATCCGGTGGCGCGCCTATCCTCCGTCGCTATCCAAAATGTTCTGAAACAGCTTGGAATTATTCTGTCCCTTGATCAATTAAGCGCAGTCCAGTTTTTCGTAGATCATGAGAAGTTATCTGCTTGTACGGAAAAATAGTCTACTTATCCCCACCATGGGGATAACACAAATTTTACCTATTTTGTTAGAGATAAGGTCTGATAAGGACATTGATTTGGAGAGATGACTAAAAAATGTTATACTGGATACAGGTTCAAGAAGCAGACAATCTCTTCTCTGAATCCGTACCTTTCGTTCTTTTTCTTCCGCGCATAGATTGGACGTACGCGTCAGATGTATCTCCTTAGAAAAGAGGTTCATCCAACCCGTATGTTCGATCCGTGTCAGGAACCCTCTTTGTGAATCGCCTTTTTAAGATTCACCCCCGGTGGTTACTTCGGTAACTGGACTACCTGACGTACCTTGTTCCGTGCCTGTGTCTTGTGAGCTGTCCTTTGTTCGATTCGCACCTTTTACTACAAAAAAACCGACCTCCATCTTATTGCCGTCTTTGACGCGCGCTCCGTACACTTGTGCATGGAGTTTTCAGATGGGTGTCGATTGACTCTTCCACTCGCTCCTCGATCAATCTTTACGGATTGATCACCATGATATAAAAATAAATATAACATCTCGGCATACCCGCCATATCATCGCTTTGGCGATGCAGGGTCCCTGCCAGGATGCGGGTTGAAGAACGTAGTTACTCTTGTGGTTTGGACCGTGTTGTGTCTTGTTGAGTGCCTCGTTGCGCTCCTCGATCAACGTCCACGCCTGAGCGCTGGACGTCTTTATCTACTTTAGACGCACAGCGCTCTTTGTATTTCCATGAAAGGAAAATGCACCTCTTTGGCGACCTTTGCATTCTTCATTTATGTATCTATATTGCATTTATGTCATTCCCGCGAAGGCGGGGATCCAGCCCATGTATGCATGCCGACCTAGGATGGATTCCCGCGGTTCGACTGAGCTCACCGAAGTCCTTCGCGGGAATGACATAATAAGAATGACTTCAAAACAGAGATAAAATACGTTTTGACAGATCTGCCATTTGCCTTATTTCAAAAAAAGCAGTATCCTTTCCTTTAGTTTCTATGATGAATCAAGATATTCTTACAAAGATGAAGAGCCGGTTGCTAGAGGAAAAAGTCCGACTCGAGCAGGATCTATCAGATATCGGAAAAAAGGATGCATATCATCCGGGGCATTTTAAACCTACATTTCCTGAATCTGGGGGAAATTCTGAGGACGATAATGCCATAGAAGTGACGGCCTATGCGGATGAGCTATCTTTGGGGGCGAAGTTGGAGAGTGAACTTCGTGATGTTTTAAATGCTTTACTAGCCATGGAAAAGGATACGTACGGGGTGTGTAAGTATTGCCAAAAGGAGATTGACCTTAAGCGTTTGGAGGCTCGGCCGACGTCCTCCGCCTGCATCGCGTGTAAAAAAACCCTTACCCAAGAACTCTAGGCGATGAAGACGGTTACATGGTTTGTCGGGATAGGGAGTGCAGGCGTCATTTTTCTGGTTGATCAGCTAACAAAGCGTCTCTGGTTTTTCCCTTCTGACGAAGGCTTTTTTTGTTGCAGAGGCCTTTTGCAACAGGTCACCCATAAAAATCATGGGCTGATAGCGAATATTCCTGTCCCGGTTTCGGTCATCATTATTGTCACGGGAGCTTTGCTTCTGGGCTTACTTTTTTGGTGGGCACGCATATCTTTGACCGCATCTTTGGGAGAATACGTGGGTGTGGGCGTTTTCTTTGGGGGCGCGATGGGTAATCTGGTCGATCGGATTGAACTCGGCTATGTCCGTGATTGGATCCTTCTATTTGGACGTTCCGCCTTCAATGTCGCAGACGTAGCAATTATGTGCGGCATTTTGTTGATGTGGTTTGGGCGAGAACGTTCTTTCATTCAGGGGAGAAAACCTCCGGCTTGAATATCCCAAAGGGTTTTATAGACGCCGGTGCGAGCCAAGAGTTCTTTATGTGTTCCGGTATCCACGACCTTGCCTTCTTGGAGGACGATAATGCGATCCATTTGCATGATGGTGGAGAGACGGTGGGCGATGACGATCACCGTTTTTTGCTTCATGAGTTCATGGAGAGCCTCTTGAATCAGATATTCCGATGCAGAATCTAAGCTCGATGTCGCTTCATCCAGCACAAGAATAGGGGCGTTTTTTAGGATTGCGCGTGCGATGGCAACGCGTTGTCGTTCTCCTCCGGAAAGCTTTACCCCACGTTCACCAACAAACGTGTCATAGCCAAGGGGGAGGGATGAAATAAATTCGTGGCAGCGGGCACGTTTTGCGGCGTCGATCACTTCTTCGTCCGTAGCTTCGAGCCGCCCGTACCGAATATTGTTCATCAGGCTGCGGTGAAATAAGCTCGGTTCTTGGGGGACAAGAGCGATCGCGTTTCGCAAACTCTCTAGCGTGATGGCGGAGATATCTTGTCCGTCAATCAGGATCTTTCCCTCCTGAATATCGAAGAAGCGGAACAGAATTTTCGTAATGGTGGATTTCCCTGCTCCAGAGGGACCAACGAGAGCTATTTTTTCATGAGGGCGGATTTCAAGATTGAACTGGTCGAGAATGTGTTTGAGATGGTGATACGAGAAGGTGACATTTTGGAAGGAGATCTTGGCTTTTTTGAGCTGAAGATTCTTGGCGCGTCGTTTATCCTTAACTTCATGAGGTGTGTCCAGAATTTCTATCATTTCCTGAGCATCAGCGAACGCTTCGTAAAAACCTTTGAGCACTTTTGAGAAGTTCCAGAGTTTTCCATTGATGGCAATAAGAAGCCCCTGGAAGAGGACGAAGTCGCCGATGGTCAGAAGTCCTTGCTGCCAATGCCTCAGGGAAACATAGATGATGACTATTTCGATCGAGGTCGTTAATGCGGCCTGGATAGCCATATTCCACTCGTTCATGCGCCAGGTGAGAGCGGTAATGGATCGCCACTCTTCAGATACTTTTCTAAACAGGCGGAACTCTTGGCGGTACCCATTAAACTGTTGGATGGTATGACTATTGGAGAGGGCATCTGCGAGAATACCTGTTACTTCTGAGTCCTTTGCTGCACGTTGCACGACAAACCGCATCCGCATCTGGACATACCATAGGTTGGCACCAAGATAGAGGGCGATGTAGGCTAAAACCGCCCATCCCAAGGTCGTGCTTCTTAAAAAAATTGTTGTGACCGTCCCGATGGTCACGATGAGAAGGGGAAGGATGTCGAACTGGATCTTGTCCATGATCGTCTCGAATGCACGAACCAACCGACTCACCCGTTTGACGAGAGCTCCCGAAAAACTATTTGTAAAGAACTGATGGGAATGGAAGAGGAGATTTTCAAAGGCCGTGTAACTTAAGTCCACCATGACACGAGGTTGTAAAAAACAGGTAAGAAATCCTGAAATACGCCATCCGAGCCAGCTTATTGCCTTCAAACTGGCAATGATGATGAGGAAATGGAATAAGCTCATCAGTACCGCTTCCGATGGGTTGCCCCCGGCTTGCGTAAGCGTGTCAAAAAACTTTTTAAAAAACCACGGAGCCACAATATTTGCGGCTGTTTCTCCCACGGCGATGGAAAAAAGGATTCCCCCTTCCACAAAGCGATAAGGATAGGTGTGTTGCCAAAAAAGGCGCAACACACGGGTATTGGTCACGGACATGGTGTATAGCATATCAAAAAACGATCGAGATGACTCGGTCGTTTTTTGTGGAGATTTTCCTAGTTTTTGAGTTTTGCCATCAGATCGTCGTACGCTTTACTGTTCTCGCGTTTCAAATATTTCATCAGACGACGGCGTTCACTGACCTTTTTGATCAGTCCACGACGAGAAGAAAAGTCCTTCTTATGCGTCTTTAAATGATTACTGAGGTCCTCAATCTCTGCCGTGAGAATCGCGATCTGGACCTGTGGAGAGCCGGTATCCGTTGGGTGTGTCTTGTACTTATCGATGATTTTCTTTTTCTGTTCGGGGGTCAGCATGTGTTTGGTCGATGTTTTGTGTCATGGGTCGATCCAGAAAGGGATCAACATGTTGGCACAAAGATCGGATACGCGCGTTAGCGAGAAAGGCCCGCCAAGCGTCGATGAATGAGTGCCGGAACCCTAACAAAGATGGGGAAGAAAAACAAGGCTCAGACTTTTTGAACCTCGTTTCTTGCAGCATCGAGGGCTTCTTCACGTGTCGAAAGGACCCCTTCGTCGCGGAGCCTTTCTACGATTTTGATGATTTCACCTATACGTTTTCCTGGTTTTACGCCCATAGCGAGGAGATCATTTCCCCGCAAAAGGGGGGCCATCCCTTCTTGATCCAATTTTTGGGCTTGGATCACGTCAGCAAAATAGATCCCTGATACATAGGGATCAACATCAACGCCGGGAAGTGCTCTACCCCGATGGTCCGCTTCCGATGCGGCAATAAGGACGCGCCATGACGTGGGTTGGATTCGTTTTAACAGTTTACGTACCGCATTGGCATAGCTTTTTTCGCTCAAACGTCCCGCGAGAAGCTCTCGGTGGAAAATTCCTGGTTTCAGATGTTCCTTCGCGATAACGACGGCAGATTGCTGGATCTCATTGGAAAAGATCAGTTGTCGGAGGAGTTCTTTGGTCGGTTCTTCTCCGGCTTCTTCATGGCCACGTGAGCGTATGCGCCCATCCTCTATCTTTGTGGTCGATGGTTTTCCAAGATCATGACATAACGCTCCTATCATAACGGCTAAACGTTCATCCCCCGTGAATTTCCATTCTGGACGTCGGGAAATAGTGGCTGCCTGATCGACAACCATCTTGGTATGGATCCAAGCGTCTCCTTCCGGATGCCACTCCGCCTCTTGAGGCGTGTCTTTGAGAGCAGCGAGTTTCGGATAGTGGAGGTCCAAAATCCCTGCCGCATCTAAGAAATCAAGTCCTAGAGAAGGTGTTTCGGATTTGAGAAGAAGTTTTTTCCATTCCTCCGTGATGCGCTCCGGAGCGAGGGTGTGTAAGTCCCCGCGTTGAACCATCTGTTGCATGAGCTCTAAACTCTTGGGATCAACGGTAAGATGCATGCGTGCGATAAATTGCATGGCGCGGTACACCCGCAGGGGATCTTCTTGAAATGTTTTTTCATCCGTAACCCGTAAGATGTGGTGTTTGATGTCTGCCACTCCGCCATACGTATCGACGAGTTCACCGGTTAAAAGATCGGCGGCGACGGAGTTCATCGTGAAGTCTCGTCGACGGGCTGCCTCCTCCACAGACATGCTCGGATCTCCTGCGATGCTAAACCCTTTGTGACCTTCGCCGGTTTTTGATTCACGTCGTGGAATGGAAACGTCCAGCTCGTAACCGTTGCTTAAGGCGACCTTCATGATCCCAAAAGACTCTCCGACGAGGTTTATTCTTTCGGGGAAAAGTTGTTCTAGGAGAGATTTTAAGCGAGATGAAGGAACGCCGTATACTTCGATATCGAGATCTTTTGGGTGAAGGCCTAAGAGGGTATCTCGTACGAACCCTCCGACCGCCAGCGCGCGCGGTTCATTGTCAGGAAATTCAGGGTTTGGTGGGGTGGCACGGATAGTGGCGGCGAGTTGGTTTGCTGCCTCCAAAAGAGCTGGCTCTTGTAAAAAAAACCGTTCTCGGAATTCTATCGATGCAGAGGTCTGCTGCGTGTCCAATACATCAAAGGGGTTAGGTCGTTCGCTGATCATGGAAGGCACTGTATCAAAACAGTCTCAATAAGAAAACCGCCTTTGCGGGGCGGATGAGATGAGTTACCGGTCCGATGACACAGGCTGATCGGCTAGATTGATGAGCTGTCTGGCCAGGTACAGCATGAGAAGACCGCCTGCACAACCCACCATGTCGTCCGGGATCTCCGTCAGTCCTACGTTGGCACCGACGAGTTGACCAACGAGCAAGGCGTTGTTGTGGGGC
Source organism: uncultured Gammaproteobacteria bacterium (assembly GCA_964358345.1). Lineage (GTDB taxonomy): Bacteria > Patescibacteriota > Patescibacteriia > 2-12-FULL-60-25 > 2-12-FULL-60-25 > CAYHOM01. Next base: position 2,419 of record CAYHOM010000016.1, on the reverse strand, counting down.
CGGCCTCCAAGGCTCGCAATCTCCTTCAGCGCGGCAAGAAAATCTGTGGGATGACGGAGAAAGACTCCCAGCGCGAGCGGAACTGCCGTCATCACGGAGTAGTCGGATCCGGTGATGCGTGCCCGCAGAGCTTCTGGTGTCTGTTGTTTAAGGGGAGAAGCCGGTCCTTCATCCAGCATCTTCACGACTTCCCAGAGGCGAGCACCGAGGGAGGGCGTAGAGAGATGGGCTCCGGAACGGGCGTCACTGGAAATGACACGACGCGCCTCCTCGTCCTGGGTGAATGATCGCCAGACGGTCCATACGAGCTGTGCGAGCTCGTCCCGCTCAAGTCGGCATCTGCCTTGCTGGATGAGAGCGGAGAGCAGGCGGCAGTGGAAGTCGGCGGCAGCACTGGCGCGTAGATCCCCATGGGTCGCTCGTCCCAAGCGATATACCTGTTCGGTCGGTGGGACGTCGCTTCGTAATCCTGCGAGTACCCCGAGTGGAGCGATCTTCGTTGTAACCCCGGTGCTCAGGAACAGGTTATTGGCAGGAACATCCGGGCTGTTCCCAGCGTTTCCACCACTGTTGAGCCATGTCCCAATCTGATCAAGGGTGGCCCAGATCGCCGAGCAACCGGAGGGGCCTTCAGGTCGTGAACGCATGTGACGGGTGAGGCAGTCATGGAGGTCGAACTTGCCATGATGTACCAGGCTCTCGCACACAGCGGCGGTAAATGAGGTGTTCTCGCCTACGCATCCGTCAACGGAAGCTACATCACCGATGGCACCACCTACGAGACAGCCGGTTGCCTTGAAGTGTTTGAAAGGGTTCATTCTTCCTCCTTTGTGAACCTCGTGAATTTGAGCACAATGCGTTTTTTTTAGCAACTCTGGTCAGAGACCCGGTTTGTTGTTATGTTTTTTCCATCTTGTATGAACCAAATCCCCCGTCCCATCCATGACATGGAGGCAAAATGGCAAGCCCTCTGGCAAGAACATCAAGTCTATAAGACGCATGATCCGACGGTGGACATGTCTCGGGATCAAAAGTTTTATGCACTGGTTGAGTTTCCCTTTCCTTCTGGGGAGGGAATTCATATGGGACATCCACGTCCCTATGTGGCGATGGACGTGATGACGCGAAAACGCCGGATGGAGGGTAGGCATGTCTTGTTTCCTATGGGGTGGGATGCGTTTGGATTGCCAACGGAAAATTTTGCCATTAAGTTTCATCTTAATCCCCAAGAAGCGACCAAAAAAAACACCACGAACTTTCGTCGGCAGTTACAGAGTATTGGGTTAGGATTTGACTGGTCACGTGAGATCGACACCACGGATCCAAGTTTTTATCATTGGACGCAATGGCAATTCTTGAAATTTTATCAAAGTTGGTACGACGAAGTATTAGAGCGTGCCCGTCCCATCGAGGAGCTACTCATCCCGCCTAACGTCCAGGCGCAAGGAGAGGGGGCGATGAGCACGTATCGTGATCAGCAGCGTCTGGCATATAAAGCCATCTCGATGATTAACTGGTGCCCCCGTTGCAAGATCGGACTCGCGAATGAAGAAGCGCAAGGCGGCATGTGTGAGCGTTGTGGCAACCCCGTTGAGAAACGCGAGAAAGCGCAATGGATGATGCGGATCACAAAGTATGCGGAGCGTCTTATGAAAGAGCTCGATCAGGTAGACTACCTTGATCGCGTAAAAGCGCAGCAGGTGCATTGGATCGGGAAAAGTGAGGGTACATCCATCGACTTTTCCGTATCTGGACGAGCAGAAAAGATCACGGTGTTTACGACACGGCCGGATACGCTGTTTGGCGTGACGTACATAGTCATGGCTCCGGAGCACCCTTACATTCGTGCATGGCTTGAGGCGGGGCTGGTGAAAAATCCAGAAGCCGTGAAGGCTTTCCAGCGAGACATGGGATCACGTACCGATATGGAACGGACGGCCGAAGGAAAGCAGAAGACGGGGGTATGCCTGGAAGGCATCAGGGTTGTTCATCCCGCGACCCAAGAAACACTCCCCGTATGGATGGCTGACTATGTCCTCGCTTCGTATGGAACTGGGGCCGTCATGGCCGTTCCTGCTCATGATGAGCGTGACTTTGCCTTTGCGCATGTTTATGGGTTGCCGACAAAACAGGTGGTTGCAAGGGAGTTTGTGGATGAGACCAACCCTCCGCGCGAAGGAGTTGAAGACGTGACACGGCGTACGGTTCAGTGTCTCGTCCGTCGTCCGAGCGATGGGGCGTTCTTGTGTCTTGTCTGGAAACAGTTCGATTGGAAAACGTTTATTATTGGAGGAATAGAAGAAGGGGAGGACGTATCGACGGCCGCCTTACGGGAGGTGCGGGAAGAAACGGGCTATCTCCACCTTCGTGTTGTTTCACCCTTGGGGAATGAAGTCATCGCACGGTATTTTGCGGCGCA
>CAYHOM010000015.1:0-15522 GCA_964358345.1 uncultured Gammaproteobacteria bacterium | reverse complement strand
ATCTAGGAACACCCCCCGCTTCTCTTCGTGAAGATGAATGGACATCCGCCTCACCGCGGATGTTCTGCGTTTAAGCCATTCTTCTATGTTTTCCGGCCACTCAATGACGATTAACGTTCCCGGTACTTGGATTTCTTCGTCAAGATTTAACACCCGTACATCTTCGGAGGATTCCAATCGGTAGGCATCCACATGGAGAACATGCCTGATCCCCGTCCCTGCCCCAGAAACGGGGTACGAACAGAGAAGGGCAAATGTCGGACTTTTAGGAATGTGTTTTGATCCAAGGGCTTGAACAAGACACTGTACGAACGTCGTTTTTCCTGCGCCCAAGGGGCCAGAAAGGGTAAGGATGGTTCCCGGCGTCAAGGTCGGGACAAGATCCTTTACTACCCGCGACCAATCATCCAGACCCTGGATATCATAGACCATAGCGTTAGCGTAAACGAAGGTTGGGATCGACATCAAGTCGCTTCCAGTCATGGCTCTCTCCCCGCTCCAGACGCCAATACCCCGCCGCGGCAATCATGGCAGCATTATCCGTCACATAAGACAGGGATGAAGGAAGAAAGGTGGTGCCTGGAAGATCTTTGGCCACGCGCTCACCCAATTGACGACGCAGTTCATAATTCGCAGATACTCCACCAACCAAGACAACCCCCTTTACCTTAAACTTTTTGGCAGCCACCATCGTCTTTTCAACCAAGACATCAACGATCGCCTGCTGGAGAGACGCGGCCATATCTTCCTTACGACGTTCATGAGCATGCGCCTCCCATTCCTGATGGACCGCTGTTTTGAGTCCACTAAAACTAAAATCAAGCGAGGGATCACGCAACATGGGTCGGGGAAAGGCTATCGCCTGCGGATCTCCTCCCTCAGCCAACTTCGCGATCTGTGGACCACCAGGGTAAGGAAGCCCCATGAGCTTCGCCGTTTTATCAAATGCCTCACCAGCGGCATCATCTCGTGTTTCCCCTACAATTTTGTAACGACACATCTCTTTCACAAGCACGAGTTCCGTATGACCTCCAGACACCGTCAGGGCAAGGAGGGGAAATTTCCACCGTTTTCTATTTTCAGGATCTAGCCACGATGATGCAAGATGCCCCTCAAGATGGTTTACACCGATGATGGGCTTACCCGATAGCATCGCCAAGAGGCGCGCGGCCTCGAGACCAACTGCCAGGGCCGTTGGCAGCCCAGGACCACGGGTTACCGCAATGGCATCAAACATGTGCCAGGGCCGTTTCCCCAGCACCTGCGTCAAGAGAGACACCATCTCCGGGACATGACTACGCGCCGCCACTTCTGGAACGACTCCCCCATATTTTTGATGGATGGGAATTTGTGAAGACACCAAATTTTGCTTTATCTCAACCTTCCCCTTCACGGAAAACGCCAAAAGAGCAATGGCGGTTTCGTCACAGCTGGACTCGATCCCGAGCACACGTAACGCCTTTGCGGAGCGGGGCATATGCGGTAGCATAAAGGAATTATGTGGATTGTCTATGGTCTCCTCGCCGCTCTGAGTGCAGCCCTTATGACCGTCACAGGAAAAATTGGTCTTGAGCGGGTAGACCCTACCCTCGCAACAGGGATTCGCAGCTTCTTCATGTTCCTTTTCATGGCCATCGTGGTCGTAAGCTCCGGGAAATTAAAGGGGTGGTCTGTATTGACCGGAAAAGAGATAGGATACATCTGTGTAGCCGCTCTTTTTGGTGCCCTCTCTTGGCTATGCTATTTTGTCGGCTTGAAGGCTACCACGGCCTCCAAACTAGCCAGCTTGGACCGCCTGAGCTTACCCCTGATTATCCTATTTTCATTGCTTTTTTTGGGAGAAACCTTCTCCTGGCGCCTTCTGCTTGGGGGAGGGTTAATCACGAGTGGAGCCATCCTGATCGCTACCATAAAATAGCCATTCTAGACCCTTGACGCGGATGCCTTATTCCGCTAACGTTTCTTTTCCTTCTCGTGTCCTGAAGGAGGGACAACGCCATGCGCCCATCGCGTGTCGTACCCAAGAAACGGGCCGCCCGTGACGCTCATGCGTCGGTGGCCGAAAAACAGATCCGTGCCCTGAAGGCGCGCTCGCCCGCCGACATTGTCGACGAGCTCCGCGTGTTCCTGTACCCGCTCTTGACCAAAGAACGATTGAGACGGTCTCCCGCTCCGCTTGTCCTCCAGCTGCTCAAGATCAGGCTGGACGCGGGTAGGCTATCTCAGATCCTGCGTCTCCGGACGCACATACATTTTGTAGAGCACCACCAAGACGTCGTGAAGATCCTCCAAGATCACGACGTCAAGTACCTGGAAGACGTAGAGGCGATCATGGAAGTGATCGCCCGGGACCTGAAGCAGCCGTAAGGCGACCTAAAAGACGACCCCTGTCGTCTTTTTTCAATAGACCTGTTGCCATATAGACTTCTTGATCCAAAATGGCAGATTTGAGACAAAACCGAAGGGAAAATATTTTTTGTTTAGCCTAAGCTAAGCTAAAAATATTTTACCTAGGGTTTGGCCAAATATGACGTTTTGGGCTGGAGGGTATATGGCAACGGGTCTATTTATGCAGCCATGGTGGATGGCCGATCGTTATCGTTCGCTGGTTCTTCATGAACAATCCTTTGCTCCAAAGCTGCCCCAGGGGCAGCTGGGCCAGGGCCAGGACCTGATGTGATGGCCAGAATTTCCTCAGCACGTGGGTGGATGGCCCGCGCCTCTTCCATCGTCAACCCAGGATTAGCTATTTTTGCAACCAACAACTTCAATAAAGCACCTTTCTGGTCTTGATCAAAAAGATCAATCCCCATTGCCGAGAAACGATCTTGATAGGTATCAATTAACCGATTTGCTCGCGCCATACGCGCTTGATTTGGATTGTTCTCGACAGAGGGGCTATCGGATCGGACAAGGTTGAGTTCAGACATAGATATACATATAATAGCAAATTTTTGCCTTCATGGCCAGGGCAAGATATCAACAAAGGATAGTTTTGCAGGGATCATCCGCCGCCAATGAGACGAATCACCTCAACAAGCCCCCACACGCCTAATCCTACAAACGCCACACTGCCGATGAATGAAATGATCGGATTCTTTACGGCTTGGATCGTGCGCTCAGGAGAAAGGTATAGCAAGATGTTGAGGAACATATGACCAACAAACACTCCGATGCCAAATCCAAAGACATTAATGACGCTAAAAAGCGGGACATAACCCGCAAAATCATCCAATCCCAAAACAAAGGGAACGGAAAACGCCAAAATAAATAAGGGCCGGAACGAAAGATTTTCCCCAGAACGAACCTGAAGATTTGGAACCACGTACTTCAGTACCGGCATCAATGCTTTATTCAAGGTGCCAAGACCTCGATCAAATCCGTTGACAATACGCTGGAACCACCGGGGGAAACCAGCGTCCTCGCGCTTGGCATGTTCAAGACTCTCTTCTGCCAGCTTAAAGAGGACGAGGGCGGCGAGAAGGATCATGAGGGCCAGGAGCCAACGTACTTCTTTGAAGAAAGTCCATATAAGAAGAACGATCATGGTTCCCGCCGCGTTACCAAATGCCGTCCCGACTTCAATGGCTACACGACTCTTCCAGCCGACATTCCGGCCCATAAGATGACCAATGTAGATAGCGAAATCGATCGAGGTCTTCAGGTAGATGGTGAGTCCCACGAGAATATCTACCCAGTTGATCGTAAGCGAGATGTCGGTAGCGGTGAACTGATTTAGGATGACGATCTCGACTCCAAGGATACCGATGAGAGCGGCGCAGACAACAACGGTAAGGACAAGGGGGATCCCCTGACGTTTCCACATGGGTTCTTGAGACATAGAGTGGGCGATGATGAGAAAATGAATTCCATTTCTTCTACCCCCGCGAAGGCGGGGGTCCAGCCTATACCGATTATCTCTGGGCTGGATTCCCGCTTTCTCCGCCAAAGGCGGATCTGCCTAGGGCATTGAGCGGGAATGGAAAAACAGATCAAGGTACTTAAATGAGGTAGACTCCCCCATTAAACACACAATGGTCATCGATGATGATTTGGGTGACATCAATAAACACATCCACATGATACCGCGTTTTACCAGGTTGGAGACCGGGCTTTTTGTACACCCCATGTTTTTCCCCAAGGGAAAGATGGACGCCGTACATCCGTTCAAAAGCCGTAATGTCATTTACGAGATGATCTTTGCCCATAGCGCGATTTAATCCCAAGCCCAATTCACGCACCATCACCCGTTCTTCGTGACGAATCATCTCAAGCGTGGCTTGAAACTCAGGTGGTCCCTCTGAGGATTCCATAATCCCTTCGCGAATCACCGCCCGAAAGGGGTCATGGCGATGCACAAGATGATCAAAGTCGGCAAAGGCAAAGATCATTACCTCTCCGTTCACCGCTGAAAAATCCGTTGGTTCCGTAAACACCTCACCGATGGGGAACGTACCACCCACGTTCTTCATTCCCCTGTAATCCCCAATATTCAGTTTCGCCGGTTCCATGGCCGTGTCATAGATCAACGTGGTGCCAGGGCAATGAACTTCTACACGCTGGGCGGCATCCAATGCCTGTTTCAAAAACGGTCCATAGGAGCGATAGTAATCAGGATTATAGGCAAGGGATTCGACGTAGGTAAACTCTTGATCAGGGCTCATACGGTTTAAGTGGAGATGTTCAACCGCCTTCAACGACCGCTGGAACAACACAATACGTAAACGAAATTCATTGAGGCGAAAATTGGTGGACTGAATCAACACAACAAGGTCGCCTGGGCGAAGTGCATCGACCTGAGCCAAAATATCCTGCGCGAGATGTTCATCAAAAAGAAGGAACGTGGCCGTTGGCAACACCTGCCGATAGGCATCGTAGAGACAACGTGCCAAAGGCGATGCAAGATCATAAATAACCAATGCGCGATGTTCATCTGTGTGCATGAGCGCGAGGGTCATGACATCACGTATGTTTTTTGTGGCCAGGGTGACCAACGAAGGATCTACAGACATGTGGAGATAGGAATGCCACGGAGAATAAGAAGCGTCAAGGAAATGTGCTCTGTCGGTTAATGTAAACTTCGTGCACAAGATTCGTTTCGAATCGTTAAACGCAACGTTCGGTTTTTTGGATGCGGCATGACATTGGCAGGTGACGAGAGCGTAAACGAAATATTTTCAAAAAATTGGCTTTGTTCCATAACTTTTTCTTTGGGACCTGACCTGAAAAAGACCACCTAGATTGATTGCCCTCTTGAATATATTACGATAGCATTACTTCAAATATGAAAGACTACAAATACTTGGGTTTGATAACGGCATTTTATATTGCCTTGCAGCTCATTTCAGATGTTACAGCGGGAAAAATTGTTCAGCTAGGTATTTTCACGGTTTCTGCCACGGTTTTGTACTTCCCGATTACCTACATCTTTTCTGACATCCTTACCGAAGTCTATGGATACGCCCAGGCAAGAAAGACCATCTGGGTGGTTTTGGGATGTTCGGTGCTCGCCGGTATCATTTACCAGCTTGTCGTGGCTCTACCAGCGGCACCAGGTTTTGACGCTGCACCAGCTTACACACGCGTTCTAGGTTCTGTGCCTCGCATTCTGCTTGGCGGATGGATCGCTGTTTGGGTTGGAGGGATCTTGAACGACTATACCCTGGCAAAAATGAAGGTTTGGACGAATGGTAAGCACCTTTGGATGAGAACGATAGGTTCAACTATCGTAGGAGAGTTCGCAAATACAGTTTTGTTTTACGCCATTGCCCTCTACGCGGTAATCCCGAACAATATTCTCGTTGCTTCAATTTTATCAGGTTGGTTCTTAAAGGTAGCCGTTGAGGTCATCTTTACCCCTGTAACCTACGCCGTTGTGGCAAAGCTAAAGAAAGAAGAAGGTGAGGATTTTTACGACAAGAACACGAACTTTAATCCGTTTGTACTGAAAAGTTAAGTTGCTTTATACCAATACAAAACACCACCTCATCGGTGGTGTTTTGTATTGGTAGCCCGTGGGAGACCTACTTTGAACTTTTTGATACGCATCCAGGATTTCATTCCAGAAATGAGGATACCGTCAACCTTCATTGTGTATAACTAGACGGTGATGGGACATGGAAATAGGTTTTGTTGATGTTCCCAAATGTCGCGTTGTGATACTTGTCGGATGACTGGGGAGACTCATAGTGATCGTAGTGGACTCGGGTTCTGGCTCTGACCTCACGAAATGTTCTCTCAAGCGCATTCGTGGTTCGGAGCTTCGACCAGAGCTCCTTCGGAAAATCAAAGTACGTGAGCGAGAGCTTCAGATTCCAGAGCAGAGATTTGATGGCATCTGGTGCAATCGTCTGCCAGCGTTTTTGAATGTCGCCGACCTGTTTCAGAAAGTCCTCTTTTGAGGACGCTTGCGTGAGTCGTTTGAGCTCTTGTCCCATCTCTGGCTTGTGACGGAAGCCTGTATGTTTAAGCACATTTCTGTATCTGTGTGCGATACAAGATTGAATAGGGACCTCGGGCATGATTCGTTCGAGCGCCGAGAGACAACCCGTCCCACCGTCAGAGATCACGATCTTCGTTTTTGCGAGATCAAGTCCTCGGTGGATGAGCTCTTCCAAGAGCTTCTTCCATGACGCCTCATCCTCTTCGAAGGCAAGACGAAAGCCGAGGAGTTGTTTTGTATTGTCCTCGTTCATCCCAAGAACAGCGAGCGTCACTCTCCTCCGTGTTTCTCCCGTCTTTTCACTCTTCACCGTTTCCCAAATCCCATCCACAAAAAGGAACGTAGACGGGGCATCAATGAGAAAAGTTTTGTTCACTTGAAATGCTTCCGCTTCCAGCAGTTCTTCAAAGACGAGTTTTGTTGTCGAAGGGGCAACCGCTTTGCCGAACAGGTTCTTGCAGAAGCGATTCACTTTTCTCTGCGAGACGCCGGCGAGGTGGAGATGAGCCACGAGTTCGTTGAAGCGACCTCGTTCTTCGCCGAATACTTTCATTGAGGCAAGCTCGAGATCTGCGTTTCCTGATCGAAAGCGAGGGATGGGGATCCCTGCGACTTTTCCAGCAGGAGAAATGAGATGACGGGGATATGTCCCGTTGAACACGAGAGCTTCTTGTTTTTCTTTCCAGAGCTCTTCGCGAAGTCCGCGCATCTCTGTCTTCACGAGGATGCTGACGGTGCTTCGAATCGCTTGCTCCAGATTCTTTCCGAGAGCATCAAGAAGGAACTGGTTGAGCTCTTTTTCATTCGCAAGATGCGGAAGTGGAACATTTTGTGTACGCTTTGACATACGGGGTGAGGGGGTGAAGAGTGAAGATCTCCATCATCTCATCCCGTCAGGCTATACACACGAAAAGTTTACAGTATCTGTTCACGTACCTTTTTAGTAATATGACCATTTGGAATGATGATAGAGATGCCATACGATAAAGCTGTTTCTATCATTAAGCGCCCGATGCTTGAGCGAAGTGTCGTTGCTTCAAGAACATGTCCACGCTGCTTTTCACGCGCGAGAATCTCTGGGACATGCTCACGTAAAAAAGGGACGATATCGTCTGTTTCTATCAAAGAAAAATCGGGGAGACTCTGATGAAGATTTTTTGCAAATGTCGTTTTCCCGCTGTGTGTTTTTCCAACGGTCATGATTAGGTAAAGAGGAGCGCTCATAGCTTTATGATAGCAGGTCTTGCTCTGCAAGGTCTAAAATAGGAGAGGTGTAAACATCTCCGCTGGACTGTTTAGGTTTCCAGGTAAAATAACCTACATGCCAGGCCAAGCAAGCCGTTTTAATGGTCAAAAAGGAGGCCGACCAAAAGGATCGGAGAATTCGGATACCAAAGGCCGACGAGAAATGAGAAAACGCTGGCTTGATCGTATCTACCAAGAAGCTGACAAGGTTTTTGAAGCTCAGCTGGATTTGGCCCTTGGTTATTATAGAGAGGCCGATTCGTCTAATGGCCCTATTCGGCTCTACGAGCGACCTCCAAACGGAAAAGCGATTCAATGGATACTGGAACAGATCTGGGGTAAGGCGGAAGAAATAAAGCCCGCTGAAACGGAGGCAAAAACAATGGAATCAGAAATTTCTCCCAAAGATCAAGAACTTATGAGTAAAGCCTTATCTTTTGTTACGGAAATGAGCGAATCGATTACTAAATGATTCTCAAAACTTTGCACTCCAAAATGAGAATCGAACCCTATCTAATACAGAACGGTTATAGAATCTCTCAGACGTGTTCCCTAGTTATCGAATGGAAACTCTGACTTAAATGGGCATGGTTGCCTCTGCTTTGAAAGCATATATCTGGCAACACTTGATGTTGTCGATTGAGTGTCGGCATTTTCAGCCATCGGCGAGAACGAAGCTATCGGCTCGTTATTTTTATAAATAAATATGCAATGAACTGATCCGTATATTTTTATCTCAGACTGATCTTGTGACTTGATGGTCTCTAATTTACGAAGGGTTTTATTTCTGGAGTTGTCTCCATCGTCATGTAAAACTGAGTACGTTATCGGGTTATCGGTATCATTCACTAAAAGGAATCGCGTGGTGCCGCTCTCAGACAAGAATCGCAGAACAAGAACCATGAAAACAACTGCTGCAATACCAAAAAACAACACTAGTGCCAGACCTATTCGAAACCAAGACTTATTCATGTTGGCAATATAACATATTTCTTCGATTGCTTCATGCCGGAGAGCCGGTTTGTCGTATAAGATCTTTTGAATTTTCCGACACCGTAAAAAGGGGCGGTTTTAGCTCTAGCTGACGAAACGGCTATCTGAGATGATTCCCCTATGCTGGAAATAACACCAAAAGACAGTTCAGACTTCATAAACCGTATCCGCCAGGCGTACGGTTTGCTTTCTAATGGTCAAAAAGCCGAGCCAGAACAGCTCCGGTACGTTATGTACACTCGTAAAAGCACAGACGAGCAAGGAAAGCAGGAGCGGTCTATTGGCGACCAAAAATTTGCTTGTGAGCAGATTGCCGAGAAAGAAGGCTTAAACGTGGTCGAGTTTATCCACGAAGAACGTTCCGCCAAGATGTCCGATAATCGCCCAAAGTTTCGTGAAATGCTGGATAATATCTTCAAAGGCAAGTACGACGCTATTTTGACCTGGGCACCTGATCGCTTGGCTCGTAATATGAAAGAAGGTGGTGAAGTTATAGATCTCCTAGATCGTGGCGACATTAAAGACATGAAGTTTGGGAACAGCTATTACTTACAAAACGACGGGGCGGGCAAGATGATGTTGGGAATCGCTTTTGTTCAAGCCAAGCAATTTATTGATACCCATTCCCTGAACGTGAAGCGCGGCTACCAGCGCATCACAGGCGAAGGAAAGTTCTATGATCGACCAAAGCACGGCTACTACAAAGACAAGCTTGGGTATCCTCGTCCAGATGACGAGAACTGGGAATTACTTCGAGATGCGTTCCAAATGCGCTTAGCCAAGAAATCTCTAAAAGAGATCGCTCTTTGGCTCCAAGAACAGGGCTATCCCCTCAAAACAAAGCATACGAGCCGTAAGCCACTGAAAATCAATGCAAACTTTTTATCTGACATCTTCCGTGATCCTTTCTATGCTGGTGCTTTTGTTCGCGGAGAACAAGTCGTCGATCTGACGGGTAATCCAGGGTTCGAGGCAGTTATTACTCCTGAAGAATTTGATCAACTCGTAGAACTTTCCGGTGTTACAAAACGTTTCGCCCTAAGTGATCGCGTAAAAGAGGTCGGATCCATCAAAGCCGACCTTCTCCGGCATATGGTCATGTGTGCCTCTTGCCACCGTGCCATGTCAACCGGAATCACTCCCAAGAAAAGCACTAATGGCACCGTGAGAAACTACTTCTATTTTCGCTGCGATACGATCAGTTGCAAGTACAAAGGGAAATCGGTCCGAGCCAAAGTTATCATGGATGCCGTTTATCGCTTCCTCGATACCCACCCCATGAACTTTGAAAGGGGCTATGAGGCCTATAAACGCGAAATGGGACGTTTAGCCGAGCTTCGGGACCAGGAACTCGTGAAGAAGCTCAAATCACTACGGCAACAGCATTCAGGGATGAAAAATCGCATCACTGCTACAAAAGATTCTTTGACACAATACAAACAAGATGACATTCTAAGAAAAGAATTCAAACAGGACTTACGAAAATACCTCGATCAGCTCCATGAGCTCGAATCTCAAATCAAAAAGACCGAACACGAACGAGAGGAGGCCAAGAACGCGATTCAAACATTCGAAGAGTTTATCGAACTTTTCCAAAACTTGGCTCAACACATACGAAATTTGAAGAACCTGAACGATCTAGACTTTGTGCTCAAAAAACTCTTCTCGAACTTCCTTGTCGATGGCAAAAAAGTCGTTCAAATAACGCAAAACTCCCCGTTTAGGGAGTTGTGCGGGTCACCGGATTCGGTGATGGTAGCTCGTAGGGGAATCCTCGTCCCCCGATGCTCGCTTCGTGCACAATAGGCACATGGCTCGCATCTCCTCCCTCGCCAGGGTCATCCAAAACGCAAAACTATTTGCGTTTTGTCTGTACCCTTCGATTCCCCTCATCCAAGTATACCAATACAAAACACCACCTCATCGGTGGTGTTTTGTATTGGTAGCTCGTAGGGGAATCGAACCCCTATTGATGGCTTGAAAAGCCACTGTCCTAACCATTAGACGAACGAGCCATGAAATGGCTTGCACAGTTTTGAGAAGACTTCCCTATCAAAGAACGAATAAGTTTACCACTCTTCCAGCTTTTTATGCGATATTCCATCTTCTGCGCTTCCGCTCTTGTGAAGAATGCTTCTGCATAAACCAGTTCAATAGGAAGATGAGACTTTGTCGTCTTTACCTCACCTTCTATGTGACAGCGTAGACGTAAAGATAGGTCGTCGGTACTTCCGACGTAGTATCTCCCATCTGTCATCAAAAGAATGTAAACATGTGCCATAAGGAGGCTTGTCCCGACACAGCTCTGCTGGTCGGGATGCCGACCAAAGTGTCGGCAAAAAGCCACTGTCCTAACCATGAGACGAACGAGCCTCGTCGTTCAGGAAGACAGGGCCTGGCCTCTGCGGAGCCCTCGCCGTAAACGAACGTGCGGGGCTGAGGATATCGGTTTTTTATGGCTGAGTCAAGCTATCTTAGGCAGCTTCCCTGAAGGGATTTGCGACCGAACCAGACGGGGCATGGCGCCGTTCATCAATCGCCTGCTGAAGGCGTTCTTGCCACTTTCCTTGATGGACAATTCTTAACACATTAGAAGCCATTCTTTTTTGTCCGCGGGGGGAAGTAATCACCTCTGCTCCTGGGAGATCCCTGATCAACGCATCCCGATCTTGCGCGCTCATGGCAGCAATTTCGTCTGCTGATTGTGTAATGCTTTCGTCAAAATCGATGACATAGGCAGCATTGCCAGACATATCGGACTCCATGACGCAAAATGTGGAAAAAACATACAAACGATAACCGCGAAACCCTTCCATCTTATTCACGATGCGCGCAAGAAGCCCTGGCTGTTTCGCTAAAAGCGCAACTCGCTCTAGTTCAATAACATTTCCCCTTTTTTCTTTTTCATCTCCTTCTCCTTGTTTATTCTTCTCTGTCGGAACAGTGGTCTGCTCTCCCTCGGGGCTCAGAGCTAAATCCGTCTCACTCCAATGCATGGCATCCACTTCTGAAAGATTGGCGAGCGCAACGCCGAGCACCTCTTCCGGTTCGATGTTTGGGATGCGACGCTCAGGCGGGGGCGTGATGCGTCCTTTTTGATCAACGTAATAGGTGTCATGGACAAGCATCGGAGGACCGTTTCGTCGTGGAACTTCTCCCTGAATATCTACCACGAGTGTTTTTCCACCGTTCGGGGTTGGAAAAACAGACATAGATTTCACACCATCGATTTCCTCAACCAAAAACTGAAGCCCCTTCGGAAGGATCTCGAATCCTCTTGCAAACAACTTCTTCGCATCCTTACGATTACTCTCCTTCAAAGCTTCCGTATACTTTTCTTTTTTCACATCCCGCGTTTCTCGCTGCACCTGCTGTGCATGCTCGAATACTTGTTGAAATTTAGTCATATACGGCAACAATATCACTTCTCATTCCCATTGGACAGACCTGAAAACCTCCCTCTCCACTCCATAATCTTCCGATGATCCCCAGACAAAAGAATCTTCGGCACGCACCAAGATTTTTTCTTTGTCACCTTATAAATCTCTGGACGCGTGTACTGAGGATACTCCAACCTCCCCTCAACGTCATGTGACTCCTGAGCCAATGACGCCTCTTTTCCCAACACCCCGGGACGCAAGCGAGCGATCGCATCCGTCATGACCAAGGCAGCAAGTTCCCCCCCGGTCAGTACATACGGACCAATGGATAATTCCTCATCGACAAGATATTCCGCAACCCGCTCATCCACCCCCTCATACCTTCCACACAGAAACACCAATCGATCATACTTCGTCAGACGACGCGCCTCCTTCTGAGAAAACATCTTCCCCTTAGCACTCATGACGATCACACGCGTCTTCTTTGCTGCCACCGCCTTCTTTCCCTCTTTCGTCCGAACACCAAGTGCCACCAACGCTTCATGGAATGGCTGTACCTTCATAACCATCCCCGGACCTCCTCCAAAGGGCTTATCATCAACGGTTTTATGGGCATCATGGGTCCAATCACGTAACTGATGAACGCGAAGATCGAGACGCTTCTTCTCCTGGCCGCGCTTTAATATCGACCCATCCAAATAGGGAGCAACCATCTCCGGGAAAATAGTGAGGATGTCGACACGAAGTTTTTTTGAGAGAGGCATAGGAGATGCGCTTGATCAAATAAGACTGAACGCCGCGAGGATGTTTGAGCGAAGCGCGTTCCGCAGCAAGAGAAGTCGATTTGATCTAGCGAAATAGAGTAGTGAACTGAGCCTACAGGAGGAAAGCGAAGATGTCATGAGGGATCAAAACAACCACCAAGATAACTCAGTGGTTGCTTCTGCTTGTCTGAATGTGGAAGGGTTCTTAGATCCCCAAGTCTTCTAGGTCCCCATCCGTGACCAATCCAGCCTCCCCATGTTTTTGTTCAGTTGCCATGGCTGCCCCTTTGCGTTCTTGATGTTCGCGACGGGCACCATCTGGTTCATAAATCTTCATATTTACTCGAGCATTGTCCTTGGCTCCAACAATTTTGAGCAAAATACGCAAAGCATCGGCAGTTTTTCCACGACGTCCGATGACATATCCCATGTCATCTTGATTGACGTGCAGCATGATTAAAACCCCACGCTCATCCACGGTGCGCTCGGTCTTCACGTCTTCCGGGTGGTTGACGATCGACTTCACGACAAACTCAAGAAACTGTTGGTCCGTATTCGTGTCTCCCATATCGGCGAAGAGATCCTTGCGGTGATAAACAACAAGGACAGGTCAATTGTGAAAGCCCAAAGGGCACCCTCATGGTAGCATTTGCGGATTTGACCAGCAAGATAAAGGTTCTATTTTGCCTGATTCTTGACGTTTTTCTCTCATTCACCTACTCTACACCCATGCTCAGAAGATGGGCCGCCTGGTACGCGCCCCCTTCACACTCACCTTGACCCCTTCATTCTTTCATTCGGTTCAACCTCACGAACCCCCTCACTCCATGCTCAGCATTCGTCTCACGCGCGTTGGAAAACGCAAACGTCCACTTTATCGTTTCATTGTCACGGAAAAATCACGCGACCCATGGGGGAAAGCCCTTGAAGCACTAGGTACCTACGACACCGTCACGAACCCCGCGACATTGAACCTGAAGACAGAGCGCGTTACCCACTGGATCAGTAAGGGCGCCCAGTGTTCGGAAAGCGTGTGGAATCTCCTTATCGATCAAAAGATTGTTTCAGGAGAGAAGCGGAAGAAAAACTCCGTTTCCAAACGCCGCAAAGAGAAGTTAGCAAAAAAAGCCCAGGGATAATGGAAGCCTCGGTCGAATGACCGGGGCTTTGTTTTATCCCTTCTTGAGTTTTTCAACATCTTCCAATTTTACGGACAAGAGCTGTGACACACCGTCATTCCCCATCGTCACCCCGTAAAGCACATTTGCTTGCGTCATCGTATTACGATTATGGGTCACAACGACAAACTGCGTCTTATCCGCCAGACCGGCAATAATTTCTGCAAAAGCGCGTGAATTGGCCTCATCGAGTGCCGCATCCACCTCATCAAGCACAACAAAAGGAGACGGGTTGGTAGCCATGATCGCGCAGATGAGGGCGATGGAAGTGAGCGCGCGCTCTCCACCAGACAAGAGAGAGATGGACTTGAACCGTTTGCCCGGTGGAGTGGCCTGGATCTCGATACCGGAGAACCCCTCCTCGCTCTCTTCTTCCTCCTTTTCCCCCTCATTTCCCCCTACCACCGCCGGTTGAGTCTCGAGCAGCCTTCCCTCTCCCCCATGAAAGAGTTTTTTGAAATAGAGCCCGAATTCTCGATCGAGAGCACGAAACGCTTTTTCGCTCCGTTCACGAATGGTAGCATCCAGCTCCGCGATCACAAGATCGAGTGCCTGAATCCCACCCTTGACGTCCTCTAGTTGTTGCGTAAGAAACGCAAATCGTTCTTTGGTTTCTTTGTGTTCTTTCACAATTTCGGGATCAATCCCCCCGATCCACTCGAGTTGAGAGCGGATACGCTGGATACGTCCCGCCACATCCACCGGTACCTCGCCATCCATGCTCGCCTGAGACGACCAAGCTTCTACCTGTCGTTCAAGTTCAGGAGCATGTTGCCGAAGCTCGGTAAGCAAGCCTTCACGACGTGTCTCGAAGCGGGCCAGCTCAATGGCCGCTTCTGAGGCTTGACGCTCAAACGCTTGCGCCTCTTGTCGCTTATGACTCAACTGGCGTTGGACGTCAAAAATATGCGACCGCTTTCCCTCTTCCTCTTTATTCCATAGCTCCATCTTGTTTTGCGTATCCATGGTACGCGATGCCACGTCCGCTAACGTCTGCACAATGTCCGCCACTTCCTTTTCCAAGGCAGGATCCTTGACCAGCTCCTTTTCTGGTTCCGGGGCTGGCCGCTGAAGCTTTCCGACAAGTTCGACGCTCAACGTCTGCAGCTCTTTCACCAACGCACGGACGGATACAAGATCAGGATCTTTTCCCTGAAGAAGAGCGAAGAGCGCATCATGTTTTCCACGCAACGTGTCGACCATTTCGATGATCTTTGACAGAGGTAAGGGCGACCAAGGTTTCTCCGCACGGACAGCGGCAACCGCACGCTTTGTTTCAAGCTGCAATTGACGTTCACGTAATGCCTGACGCTCAGCGGCGAGCGCATCTAATGCCTCCCGCATATGACGAAAGCCCTGACTGACAGGAATGGCCTTTTCCATC
The DNA here is from genome assembly GCA_964358345.1 of uncultured Gammaproteobacteria bacterium. Lineage (GTDB taxonomy): Bacteria > Patescibacteriota > Patescibacteriia > 2-12-FULL-60-25 > 2-12-FULL-60-25 > CAYHOM01. The sequence goes on along the minus strand of CAYHOM010000015.1, from coordinate 136 downwards.
TTTTCCAGCTCATCCTGTAGTACACCCGCCTCTTTCTCTAGCACCCCTTCTCGCTCTCGCGCTCCTTCTCGTCGGATCCGTGTCTGTGCAATCCCTTGCGTCAACTGGTACCATTCACGTCCATAATAAGCCCGCT